>JBEKBT010000197.1:0-2983 GCA_050015255.1 Acidimicrobiales bacterium | reverse complement strand
CCGGGTCACCGAGTTCTTCGACTGCAGCCGCTCACCCGATTGGCTGCAGAAGGCGGTCAAAGGGGGCGAGCGGTGGCGGCCCGAGATCGAGGCCAGCCTGGAGAACCTCGAGAGGCTGGTCGTCGGGTCCTAAGCGGTCCCCACAAGGAGGCTGGTCATCGCCGAACTGGATCGTCACCTGGAGACTCGACCCCGAGGTGCAAGGCAGGCAGCGTCGGCGAACGAGCTGAAGCCACATTGCGGTGCCCCGAACGCTGCTGGCTCAAGGCGCGCCAGAACGACGCGCAAATCGTCTGTCAAGGCGTCGACCGACCCGCAAATATTCGGCGCTCAGCGCTGATCGACTACCGCGCCCGTAGCCATCTGATTGTCGCATGCAAGTCGCCGGGACCAGCGGCGTTCTGTTTGGGTGTTCTGGGCGTCGTGGCGGGCACCGGTCGGTTGGTGGTGGTGGTGCGGGGAGAGGAGGTTCAGGGACGCGTCTTTTGGGGGCCGTTCTCGTCACTGGCTTGGTAGGTGGGTCGAGGAGGTCAGCGGCGGTGGGGTCGGTTCTGTCGAGGTGGAGGCGGGTAGAGCGCGGGGAGTAGGGCCATGAGTTGGGGGAAGAGCGGCGTGAAGCGCCCGTGACCCCACTCGAGGTCGGGTTCGTTGGCTATCGCTTGGCTGAGGACACCGACGATGAAGACCGAAACGAGGTGGACGACTTGGTCGACCTCTGCTGGGCCGAGTTGTCCGGCGGCGATGGCGTCTGCGATGGCGGCTTTCTGCAGGTTGACCATCTCGATGCTAGGTGCGAATGCCTCGGGTGACGGTTCGAAGCCGGGCACGGGGCGCCAGAACATGAGCTGTGCGACCGATCGGTTGGCTAGGCACCATTGGCCGCTTGCTTCGAGGCCGGCGGTCAAGGCGGGCAGGCCAGGTTGAGCGTTGGCCATGGCGTCGCGCATGACATGGAGGTGCTCGAGTTGGCCGCGCTGGAACAGGGCGTCGTAGATGTGCAGCAGCGAGTCGAAGTACTTGTAGATCGAGGGGGGCTGCACGCCGAGGCGGCGGGCGATCTCGGCCATGCTGAGCGCATTGACACCGTCTTGGGTCATCACGTCGGCGGCGATACGAAGGATCTCGTCGATCGTCTCTCGGCGCCGTCGCGCCCGTCGGTCTAGCGGCCGGGCAGGCGCCGGATCTGTTGTGGACGTCCCGTGCTCAGCGACTGTCACTTCCGTAATCATAGCAGAACCACCTCTTGACCGCTATAGCTAAGCAGCATAACCTAACCTTTGTACCGTAAAACAAGGAGGATGAGATGGGCAAGCCGAGCAGCCGTTGGTGGCTGAGACAAGACAGTGAGCAGACGTTCGTCGCCGCTTGCGTCTACCAGCTCCTGGCTGATATGCCACGCATGGGCGAATGGAGCCCAGAATGCCAACAGGTCGAATGGACCGGCGACACCGCCGCCCCGGCGGTGGGCGCTCGATTCGTCGGCCACAACCGTGGCGGTCCGCGGGGACTGATGAAGTGGTCGCGGGGCGGTCGGGTCCTAGTGGCCGACCCCGGACGCGAGTTCGCGTTTGTCACCGAAGAGGGGGGCAAGGAGTCCACGATGTGGCGCTACCAGCTGGAATCCGTCGACGGTGGCACCCGCATCACTGAGTCCTACGAGGTGAAGACCATTCCTGCTTGGGCCCGTGTCATCGACATCCCGACGAACCGAGCACGAGAGCTGCGAGAGGGTATGCGCCACACGCTGGCCCGGCTAAAGGCCGCCGCGGAGGCAGCGATGGACCCGGCGAGCGAACGGTGACACTCAAGGTGGAGTCCCCGTATATCCTCGCCGAGGGCGAAGGCGAAGCGCTGTGGTTCTCCGGCGGACTCCTCACATACAAGACCACCGGCGACCAAACAGGCGGACGGCTAGCCATAGCTGAGGTGCTGGCGCCGGAAGGAACCGGCTCACCCAAGCACCTCCACGACCACGAAGACGAGGCCTGGTACGTCATCGACGGAGAGCTCACCTTCTTCCTCGGCGAAACTCAACACCTCGCCGGCCCTGGCTCCCTCGTCTTCGGCCCGCGCCGCGTCGAGCATCGATTCGAGGTCACGTCACTCCAGGCCCGCTTTCTCCCGGATCTGCCGCCCAAGGACGTCCAGCTACTGATGGACGCAGCTCGAGTCCACGGGCTCGAGATCCTCGATTCCTAAACGACCGGCATCCCACCGCCCGAAGGGAAACTTCAACAGATGACGCTCATCAAGGGATGTTCTTGATCAGCTGCCTGACCTGATCCCAGGCGTCCTGGTTCAAACGTTGTCCCACCCTCTCCGCGTTGTCGCAATTACAACGTTCTCCCTGTTCAGCGGGCAGTCGCCGTGTCCGTTCGTCCAAGCAGTGAATGATCCACGTTCGAACCCGGCACGGGAGGGACTCCGCACTCATCGACGGAGACTGCACATACGCTCAGCTCGGCGGTTCCGCCATTGTTCGATGCCAAAGCTTGCGCTGTGTGACCCTAGAACCGTCGATGTGGCGCGGCAGGGACCTTTGGGCGGATCGATAATCGGTGTGCGCGCGTTCTGTTTCGCGACTTTCCCGACTGGGACTCCGTCGAGGGCGCGTAGTCATCGCCGACATGTCCTTGGGCGACTGCTCAGCTTGCGTGGCGTTATCGAAACACCGTTCGCCGTTCCTGGCAGGAGCGGTCGATGCCGAACTCCAGATCCTGAGCGAGTCGCGTGCCAGCGCCCAGACAGTTGTGCTGGTCAAGTGGACGGGCGGTTGCCTGGCAGTCGGCGATCGATGGGTGGCCGGCCCCGTTTGGGCAAGGGTCCAGCCTTTTTCGGCATTCGCCCGGCGTCGTCGAGGGCTCGGCGCAGCAGCATCTCGATCTGGGCGTTGGTGCTCCGGAACTCGTCGGCCGCCCACCGGGCTAGGGCGTCGTAAACAGTGGGATCAATCCGCAGCAAGACCTGCTTCCGGTCATTCACG
>JBEKBT010000196.1:0-2954 GCA_050015255.1 Acidimicrobiales bacterium | reverse complement strand
ACTCTCTCGTCGGAATTAGACCCATTGCACGAGACGGCGAACCAGAGCCACTCAGTGGGGCGCCTTGTCCGAGTCCTCCAACTGTTCAAATGTGCCACCTACCAGATCCAACAGGCTCCCTGCTCAGCAGCACCCGTCAGGACGGCCTACAACGGCCCAGGAGGCCTGGGCAGTCATACAAGCAGCCGGGACAACGAGACTCGATAGGCATCGCAAGCGCTCGTGCACCCGCTCGCGAATGAGACCGCCCGCCCTGGCACTCGATGGAACTGCGACACACAATGGTTATCGAGGCATTCGCCGCGTCGGAGCAAGGGAGGTCGACATGACCGAAGATGAGGACCAGGCCAAGTGGAATGTCGCCGAATGGCACGGCAGGGTGCTCGTCGACCGCAACGGCGAGAAGATAGGCAAACTGCAAGACGTCTACGTCGACGTCGAGACGGACGAACCGCAGTTCGGCACTGTCAAGGAAGGCTTCATCGGTCGTCATCTGACCTTCGTACCGCTGGGCGGACTTCAGATCGGTCCCGACGACCTGCAAGTCACGGTGACCAAGGAGCAGGTCCGGTCTGCGCCCGACATCGAGTTGCATAGCGAGGAGCTGTCCCAGGCGGACGAGTCAACTCTCTATCACCACTTCGAGATGAACTACACACCGATTAACAGCGAGAGCGGACGCCGCCGGACCGGCCCATGCAGACCCAACCGCCCGCCGCCGCCGACGAGTCCATCGGCATAGGCGAGGAAGACCCACTCGCAGAGATCGACCGTCTCATCCAAAAGCGGCGAGACGATGAACAACGATCAGCCGACCAGATGGCCCAACTCGCCACCGACCGCTCGGAGTTCTCCACCGAGTTCGAGACCGTGTTCGAGGAGCAGGTCCGCCCGTCGATGGAAGCGATCATCGACCGACTTCGGCGCAATGGTGGTGACGGTGTGATCGTGGAACGACCCGAGGATGGTCGTCTGAAGCACAATCACCTCTTTACCTTGTGGATGTCTCTTGACGGTGAGATCACCGGTGCGCCACGGGAGGATCGCCTTCCCTACCTGCAGCTCGAGGCCGACGTCGACAAGCGCTTGGTGACGGTGTCCGAAGGAGACATGTGGGAGGGCCACGGTGGGAACCGCAGCGGCCGCGTCGGTGAATGGAAGCTGTCGGAGATCACCGCCACCTTGGTAACCCAAGAGGCCCTGGCTATTCTCCGCCGGTCGTTTCATTAGACGCCCGAGCAAACGACCTGTTAGCCGCTCACGAGAGGAGCCACCGTGACGTCGACGCCCGACCCAATGCATCTAAGTAGCCATCACCGCGATACCCTGTCGCTGATTTTTCAGCACCCGGTAAACCGCAACATCGAGTGGCGAGCCGTTCTTTCGTTACTGGATGCTGTGGCTTCTGTCGAGGAGCACCGTCCCGGTCGGTTCCTTGTGACCCTCGGAGCTGAGACCGAGACGTTCGAACGTCCCAACGACAAGGACATCGACCCTCAACAGGTCGTCGACCTGCGCCGCATGTTGCAAAACGCCGGTTACGGACCCGAGGTTGAGGACATCGAGGCGGAGGACAAGGAAACCTGAAGCTTGACCACTCGGACCTGGTCTGGCGTGAGCGTGCAGGTGGGCAACGAAGATGACCACGCCCCGCCGAGCCGCTTGTCCGGAACGCCGAGCACAGATCCCCTTCGTTGTTGCTGTTAGTGCTGTAGGGCAAGTGGTGCTTGACCACGCGTCGGTCAGGTCGGTTGCGTGCAGGTTGGCACCGGTCAGTTCGGTGGCACCCATCAGGGCGCGCCTGGCTCGTCACGCTCACCCCCACCGGTTCAAACGAGCTCGATGGGCCCGGCAGAGTTCATGAGCGGACAAGCCAACACTCAGAATCACAGGAGGCGCCGCCAGCCTGGCGGTCCCCAGAGCCAGCGGCCGGACCGGGGCGATGCGCGTAGTGTGGCGCTGGTGGAGATCCGCCAGGTCCGAGCCGAGGAGTACCAGAACGCCGGGCGCCTGGTCGTGGACGCGTACCGCGCACTGCCCGGTGGCCATTTGTCTGACGAGTACGCAGCCCTGCTGGCAGACGTGGCTCGCCGGGCAGCAGAAGCCGAGGTGCTAGTCGCCATCGGCGGCGAGCTCGTCGGCTGTGTGACGTTCGTCCCCGACGGCTCCTCACCCTGGGCCGAGCTGCTGGAGGAGAGCGAGGCGGGGATCCGCATGCTGGCGGTCTTGCCGATCGCGCAGGGCCGTGGAATCGGGCGGGCCCTGCTCGACGCTTGCGTCTCGAGAGCGCGCCAACTCGAACGGGGAGCGCTGTTGCTGCATACGACGCCTTGGATGTCAGTGGCGCAACACCTGTACGAGACGGCCAGCTTCGAGCGATTCCCGGAACGAGACTGGTCGCCAGTGCCAGAGGTGACGCTCCTGGCCTACCGCCTGCTGCTCGCCTGAGGGCTCTGAGCGGCCGTGACGTTCCTGCCGAGTTGACGGCTGGGCGCACCGTTCGGGCCAACAGGGTGGCCAGTTACTAGAGGGTGCCGGCTGGCCGGCTGCGGCTAGTGCCGATAGCTCCCGACCGACCATCACTGCTGGGCCCGCAGTCGTCGGGACGGCGGAACGCGCTCCTCCCCCCGAAGTTTTGGCTCGCTGGCTAGCAACGCAGCAGGAGCTGTACCGACAGCCTGCCGCGAGGCACCAACTGAACGACACTCGAGATCCACCGGTGCAGAGGACCCAAGGCGCAAATATCCGGCGTTACGCGGTGTGTCCTGAAAGGAGAGTGAGGGTGAGGTAGAAGCCACCAGCACGAACCGTGCTGTATCAGTGATGGAGGGTGGCCTGTCGTTTGCCAGCGTGATTGGACCACCTGAGGACTGGTTTTGCCAGTGGCATTGGACCAGTCCCGTTGCCAGTCGTTGGACCACCTGACCATCCACCCGCGCCGGCCAGACACAGAT
>JBEKBT010000195.1:0-2520 GCA_050015255.1 Acidimicrobiales bacterium | reverse complement strand
CGTTGGGAGAGTCCTCGGACGAAGCGACGTGCGCATCGTCTCCAACCCGGAGTTCCTCCGGGAGGGCTCGGCCGTGCACGACTTCCTGCACCCCGACCGGATCGTGATCGGCGCGCTCGACGAGGAGACTGCCGTGCGCGTCTCGGGGTTGTTCGCCGGGACGGACGCACCCGTGGTCTTCACCAACCCGGCGACGGCCGAGACCATCAAGTACGCCTCCAACGCCTTCCTGGCGGCGAAGGTCAGCTTCGTGAACGCGGTGGCGGCGTTGTGCGAAGCCGTCGGCGCGGACGTTCGCCAGGTCTGTATCGGGATGGGGCTCGACTCGCGCATCGGCTCGAGCTACCTCCACCCTGGCCCGGGGTGGGGAGGCTCCTGTTTTCCGAAGGACACGGCTGCCCTCGTCCGCATCGCCGAGGAGTCCGGCTACGACTTCAGCCTCCTGAAAGGCGTCATAGCCGTCAACCAGGAGCAGTACGACCGCGTCGTCCGCAAGGCCGCCCGGCTCGCCGCCGGAAGCCTCTCGGGCGTGCGCGTCGGCCTGTGGGGTGTGACGTTCAAGGCGCGCACGGACGATCTGCGTTCCTCGCCCGCGCTCGAAGTCGCCTGGCGTCTCCGCCAGGCCGGCGCCACGGTGACCGCGTACGACCCGACGCTTCGCGGTCCCCTCGAGGGCATCGAGGTTGCCAGTGACGCCTATGCCGCCTGCGAGGGTGCCTCGGTGGTCGTGCTCGCCACCGAATGGGATGAGTTCCGCTGGTTGGACTTCGACAAGGTCGGCCGCGCCATGGCGCGCCGCGCCATCGTCGACGCCCGCAACCTCCTCGACCCGGCGGCGCTTCGCCGAGCCGGCTTCGAATACGAAGGCATCGGCATCTTGTGACCGGCGGGTCGGCGAGGCGGGCCGTGGTCACGGGCGGGGCGGGCTTTCTCGGCTCGCATCTTTGCGAGGCCCTCCTCGCTCGCGGATACGAAGTCGTCTGCGTCGACAACCTATCGACCAGTGACGGCAGCAACGTGTCGCACCTCTTCGGGGACGCGGGTTTCTCGTTCGTCCGTACCGACATCACCGAGGGACTCACGATCGACGGGCCCGTCGACGTCGTCGCGCACCTCGCCAGCCCGGCGTCGCCAGCCGACTACTTCCGGCTCCCGCTCCAGACCCTCGACGTCGGCAGCCGGGGAAGCGAGGTCTGTCTCCGGCTGGCCGCCGAGCACGGGGCCCGTTACCTGCTCGCCTCGACGAGCGAGGTCTACGGTGAGCCGCTCGTCCACCCGCAGCCCGAGACCTACCGGGGCAACGTCAACTCGATCGGGCCTCGGAGCGCCTATGAAGAATCGAAGCGGTTCGCCGAGGCCCTCTCGATGGCCTGGGCGCGCGAGCACGGCGTCGACGTCGGGATTGTGCGGATCTTCAACACCTATGGCCCGCGCCTTCGGGAGGGTGACGGCCGAGTTGTCTCGAACTTCATCGTGCAGGCCCTCACGGGCCGCCCGCTCACCGTCTACGGCGACGGTCGGCAGACGCGCAGCCTGTGCTACCAGAGCGACCTCATTACCGGGCTCGTTGCGATGCTCGATGCTCGGGGCGTCACCGGACCGGTCAACCTCGGCAACCCGGCGGAGCTGACCGTGCTCGAGCTGGCGAGCCGGGTGCTCGACGCGACGGGCTCGTCGTCCGAAGTGGTCCACCTCGAAGCACTGCAGGACGACCCGACGCGGCGCCAGCCGGACATCACCCGAGCGGGAGAGCTGCTCGGCTGGGCGCCAAGAGTGACTTTGGCGGATGGTCTGCTGAGCACGATCAGCTGGTTCGCCGACCGCCTCGGCCGTCAGCGACGAGGGAAGTAAGGCTCACACGGGGGTGTGACGGTTCACCACGAGCCGTGGGCGTGACGGAGTCGGTCACCTTGGGTGGTCCCATGACTGGCAGACCAAACCAGGTGGTCCCCCTCTCGATACGCTCGGGCGATCGAGATCCTCGTCGTCTGCACCGCAAACATCTGCCGCTCACCGATGGCCGAGGCCCTACTCCGGACACGTATCGCCGAGCGCGAGTTGCCCGCCGTCGTCGTTTCAGCTGGTCTGTTTGAAGGTGGTCGTGAGAGGCCGGCCCAAGTGACCGCCGTCCTCGCGAGAAGAGGCATCGCGCTTCCAGACCAACTGAGTCGGAAGCTCCTACAGGGCGACCTGCAGCACGCCGATCTGGTGCTGGCCATGGAGCGGGCGCACGTTCGCCACTCGGTGCTTCTCGTGCCCGAAGCCTGGCCTCGGACTTTCACCTTGAAAGGCCTGGTCCGTCGCGGAGAGGAACTCGGGCCAAGGCCAACGGCAGAGTCGCCTGGCGCGTGGCTGGCGAGAGCCCATGAAGGCCGGGACCGCCCTGACCTGCTCGGGGACTGCCCGCTCGATGATGTCGCCGATCCGTACGGGGGTCCAAGCTCAGCCTACGAGGCGGCCGTAACCGAGATCGAAGACCTAGTCGATCGCCTCGTATACCTCCTCTGGCCATAAGTGGAG
>JBEKBT010000194.1:0-2564 GCA_050015255.1 Acidimicrobiales bacterium | reverse complement strand
GGTGGCCAGGTCAAGTCGATCGCTAGTCCAATAATCAGGATCGGGCTGCACCCCCTCACGCAGACGTACGTCATCCTCATCGGATCGGCGGAGCTGAGGCGCGCCCGGTTCAGCCTCTGCGACTGATTGCAGATTGGACACCTCGTCTCCACCATTGCGTCCGTCACTGGAGCGTGTGCCAGATCGGACAGGAGGTCGCTTGCTGTCGGCATGGGCTAACGCTGCCCTGAATGTGGCTCTGATTGCAGGTCCGTCATCGTGGACTCCATCTCCAACGGCCCCAAAGTCCCCGGTGTCGAAATGGCGGGACTCAGTCACTGTACCCTGCGTTTATACGGTGACGGCGTATCCGCCCTGGCCACTGACCCGACAGAATCAGCGGTCAGACCATACCCTGTCCCTGTACAACTCGACCATCCCGACCAATCGACGAGAGGTACCAGGTCGAAGGGGGCAAGGTGCTGGTCGGGTGGCAGCCGGAGAGCTGACCAGTTGGTCTTCATCCCGACCAGTTTGGAATCGGACGGTCCAGCGTCCGCCGCGTTCCTGGGCCACCGGTGCCACAATCGCGGACGTGATCGTTGAGTTCATGGACGACGACAAGGGCTACATCGCCTGGCTAGCCGGACACCCTGACGGCTTCGTGTTGAACTGCGAGAGGCCACCCCGACCGTCGTACCTGATCTTGCACCGAGCAACGTGCTGGACTATCAGCAGGACATCGGGTAGCAACTGGACTGTGATCTATCAGAAGGTCTGTGCTGACACGTTCGAGGAAATCAACGCCTGGGCGAGCCAGATCGGACCGCCGTGGCGCTGCGGCTTCTGCGGGCCCCAGTTGACCGTCAGCAGCCCCCGGTCACGACACCGGTGGGTTTGACAGTGCTCGTCGTGCACGCGGCGAGGCCGAGAGCCGTGATCATCAGCAGGCGACGCGGAGCTTCCGCACGATTTCCTAAAGTAAGCCCGGTGACGAACACCATTTCGTGCCGCACAGGTTCGGAAGCTGACAACGCTGTGGGCCGGTTGGTCCCAAGACGCTTGTCGTGCCAGTACTCCTTCTCCCCGGTCAGAGTGTGGTCATCGTTCTTCGATCGACGAGCAGCTCTTGGAGTACCTCGACGAGGACGAGGAGCTGAAGCTCGATGCCGTCCAGCGCATGCGGTTCTACACGAGCGCCCTGCTCGACGGCTCCATCATGCTGGACCATCTCGTGGAGGACTGGCCGGACTGGTTCCAACTGGTCCCCGCCTTCGTGGCCACCTACGGCAGCGAGGAGCTGCAGGAGCGGGAGGGCACGGCGGTGTTCCTCAGAGCCGTCGAGGAGCACGACGACGTCGCTCTCACCGAGGCCGACCTGGCCTACCTCAAGGCGCTGGAGGGGTGGCTCGACATGTACCCCGAGATGCGGACCACGGAGGAGTAGCCGACGGCGACCTTTCGACCTGCGGGTCAGAAAGGCTGTGTCTCCGACCGCCCATATCGATGCTCCTACGTATGTCAAGGGGCAACTTCTTGCAGTTTGGCGGCCAGCTCAGACAAGACAGGGATGAGCCACTCGATGAGGGCAAGCTCTTACTAGGCCAGGGTTCCGGCCGCTCAACGGCGATGGTGGGCTCCCAGCAGCGGACCGGCAGATCGTTATAAGGGCAGCCATGTAGGCGCCAGCCGAATCTCGGGCCAAACCCGCTGCTGGGAGTGAGCTACACGCGAGGCAGGCGGTGATAGACCTCGCGGGCGACGTAGCGCTTGAGGACCCGGATGACCTCTGATCGGATCCGCCCGGGGTTGTCCCCGGCGGTCACGAGAAGCGTGGCCGCGGTGTCGACGCCGACTCCGTGGATCTCGAGCAGCTGGGGCGCGGTCTTTTCGACGAGCTCGCCGAGGAGAAGGTTCAGGCGCTCTCGTTCGGCGTCCAGGACCAGCACGCGGTGACCGAGCAGGCTAAGGGCGGTCTTTGTGGCAAAGACCACCGGGTCGCCCCCGGCACGTGGTCTAAGGGCGGCCGCTTCTGCGCCAAGGTGCTGGCGCGAGATCCCCTGCAGACGTGATCGGAGCTCTTCTGGAGCAGTGAACGAGATGGCGGATCTGGTTGAGCGTCTGGATCTTTGTCGAACGCGATGAACGCTTGGCGACCACGAGCGCCCTGATCGCCTCCACGTTGCCGTCGCGACTCTTGCCCGCTCCCTGGGGTCTGCCCGACAAAGCCGCCCGGGCCGCCTCGATGGCATCGACCGGGTCCGACTTGCCCGTGCGCCGACGGGACTGGCGGTTCGGCCGGTCGACCTCGACCACCTCCACACCAGAGCTTCGCAGGAACCTCGCTAGACCCGCCCCATAAGAGCCGGTGCCTTCGACCCCGACGCGTGTCAAGGTGCCGAAGCTCGCCAAGAACTCGGCGAGGCGACGGTGTCCCGCCGGCGTCGTCGGGAACTCGGCCACGCCTAGTTGGGTGGTCGGAAAGTCCCTGTTCGCAGGGCTGAACGGTGCTCGCGATTTCATGCCGTATCGGGTTGACTTGGCGATGTGAGAGGAACGGCGCAGCAGCAGGGGTCTCTGTCGCA
>JBEKBT010000193.1:0-5335 GCA_050015255.1 Acidimicrobiales bacterium | reverse complement strand
CTCTGCTTTGGGCCTGCCCCGTTCTGCCATCGCTACCTCCCATCGTCGTCGATGGAAGGAGGAACGCGCCGGACAGGAGGAAAATTCCTATATTTGAAAGAATCTCCGACTCACGACACTAGGCCTTTTGATGTACGGACTGTCCGAAGGTCCCGTCAAGGGCTGGGCGAGCCCAGACGTGGCAACGACGTGCATCTCCGGCGCGGTGCTGCTCGCCGGGCTGGTGGCGGTCGAGCTCCGCCGGTCGGATCCGCTCATCGCCTTGCGGCTGTTGCGCGACCGTCTCTTCCGCTCGGCCAACATCGTGATGTTCTGTGGCGCAGCCGCCTTCTTGGGCATGCTGTACCTGGCGGCGCTCTTCTTCCAGGACGGGCTCGGGCTGTCCGCCCTCGGGGCGGGTCTGACCACCTTCCCCGAGGCGCTCGGCGTCATGGCGGGCGCCCAGCTGGTCACGCGGGTCCTCTACCCGCGTCTAGGCCCCCGGCGAATCATGATGGGTGGCCTCGCGGGGGTCGCGATCGGCATGGTGGCGATGTCGTTCGTCGGTGACCAGACCAATCTCTGGCTCGTCCGGCTCGCCATGTTGGAGATGGGGATGTCCATGTCGGGCGTGTTCGTGCCGACGCAGGCCGCGGCCTTCGCCACGATCAGCCCCGCCGACACCGGCCGTGCATCCACGTTCTTCAACGCGGAGCGCCAGCTCGGCGGTGCGGTCGGAGTGGCCATCCTCACGACGGTGTTGTCGGCGGTCGGGGTCACGAGCTCAGTTGCCGGCCATGCCAGTGAGCATCTGGCCGCCTATCACATGGCCTTCCTAACCACAGCTGCCCTCGCCTTGGTTGGCGCGGCCGCCGCCGCGACCGTCAAGGACGCGGATGCCGCCAACACGATCACCCGCCGGCGCACCGTGGCGGTGCCCGCCCGGGACACGGGTGACGAGCTCTCCGCCCCGGCGACGGCATGAGCCAGCACCGAGGGGCGAATCAGCGGCCGCGTCTCGTTGCGCAGCGAGGTGGCGATCCCGGCTGCGCGGCCGGTGCAGGACACGATGATCTCCCCGCAAATGGCGTGCGTCCCGCGATTCTGGCCAAGGAACGTTGGCGCGCCAGAGCCGGAGACCAGCAGGACCTGGAACCATTTTCCATGGATGTCGACTGACGTCGAGTCTTCTGGCTGCCAACCTGGCTGCCAAGAGGGAGCCTGTGAAAGCCGGACAGTGGTCCGGGAAAATCAGCTGCCAAGCAGGGCTAGCGGGACGACGCCGATACCGTCCGGCCGGCGATACGCGTACCGTCCGGCTGTCACGACGATCGAGTCGATGAGGTCCGAGCCGATATTGTCAGCCAGCCAGTGCAGATGGCGTACATCGCGATCGTCAGGCACCGCGGCGAGCTTCACCTCGATCGCCAGAACGCGCCCATCGCGTCGCTCCACGATGAGATCGATCTCGTGATCTCCGTTCTTCGTGCGCATGTGGCTGACTCGTGCTCGAGCCAGTTGTGCGAAAACTCGCAACGAGAGCGTGACGAGCGACTCGAAGAGAGCACCGAGAAGAGTGCCATCACGGACAACCGCTGGTCCAACCGGCTCAGCGGACAATAGGGCGCCGACGTTCGCGCCGAGCAAGCTCGCCGCCAGCGCCGGGTCGGCGAGATGGTGCTTGGGTGGACCAGTCAAGCGAGATATCGGGTTTCTCGCGGGCACCCAGGCTGGCACAGGGTCGACAACGAAGAGACGCTCCAGGGTGTCCCGGTACGGTTGTGCAGTCGTTCTTGCCGGCTTCTCTCCCTCACCACCCGTGGCCGCGTCGCGGATCGTCTCGAACGTCGCCGTGGTGGCAGTGGCTGCCGCGTACGCGACCATCCAGCGCCTAAGAGTCTCAGGGCGGCGCACAAGCCGACCGAGCTCCTCAAACTCTCGCTCCACGATGCGACCCGTGTAACTGTCCAGGAAATCCGCGACGCCGCGCATGCTTAGAGTCCTAGCGGCGGGAAAGCCCGAGGCCACAATCTCATGGGCGTACTGCTCGAGGGACACCTCGCTTTGGCCGGACAGTACCGGTCGGTCGCCTGCAACGAGTGCCCGAAGACTGATGGTCGGCTCGCCAACACCTCGCTCCAACAGCGTCATAGGACGCATCCTCAGGCTGATGATCCGACCCGCACCTGAATGCGCTCCGTGCTCGCTCGCTGATCCGGCAAGCAGGTAACTACCCGGAGCAGCACCGTCGTCGACGGCGCGACGTACAGCGTCCCAGGTGGCGGGCACTCGTTGCCACTCATCAATGAGAATTGGCGGGTTGCCGGCCAGCACCACCTCGGGGTTGGTCCTAGCGAGCTGACCGACTGGGCCGTCGAGCAAGTACTCGGTGTTCGCACGACGTCTCGCCGTCTCGGTCTTGCCCACCCCCTTAGGCCCCTCGATCGCGATGGCGGCGAACTCCGGTGTCCGTTCGTCGAGCTCAGTATCCAGTACGCGCGGCTGATAACGAGAACGACTCAGTCGCTGAGAAGGTGTCGGGCTCACAGGCTAAGGCTACAGCTGGAACGGATGGAGCGAAGGGACTCGAACCCTCGAACCTCCTGACTGCCAGGTCGCTCAATGCTGTCACAGCTCGTGCCGGAACTGTTTGTTTGCGCCTCTAGGAAGCCTTCGAAGCTGCCCGACGAGTGGTTCGCGTGGCAAGCTTCAGGCCGCATGTGCGCTTTGCTCCGGTTCGCCGCTCTGGTCATGACGTTCGTGACGGATCGGATGTTCACCGCCTTGAGGCACGATGGTGGCGCTGATCAATGATCGAGGCGTCGGCTCCTGTCCGGATCTGCGACAACGGTGGGTGGACCGATACGTGGTTCGGCGCGCCGGGACGCGTTCTTAACATCGCGGTGACCCCACGAGTAGAGGTCGCAATCTGCAGGACGGCAGGCCCGGACCCGCTGGTGCTGGTGGCGGAGAGCTTTTGCGATCGCTACCCCGTTGTGCCAGGGGTGTCGCGGGTCGCCCGTCACCCGCTGCTAGAGGCGGCCATCGACGCGTTTCCACCCCCAGCGCACCTCCCGCTGGAGATAAGCATTCGTTCCGCCGTCCCGGCTGGTTGCAGCACGGGTACGTCCGCGTCGGTCGCGGTTGCTTTGCTGGGCGGACTGGCGGCTACGCGCTGTGAGCAGCTGTCACCGCGCGAGGTCGCTTACGCGGCGCACCGGCTCGAGGTCGAGGTACTTGGCGTCGAAAGCGGCATCCAGGACCAGCTGAGCGCGGCCTTCGGCGGCATCAACTACCTCGAGATCGAACCGTACCCAGAGGCGACGGTGCAAGCGCTGCCGAACTGGGAAGAGCTGGGACCCCGGCTGACGCTGGTCTTCCTTGGGCGTGCCCACGACTCTGGGGCTGTGCACCGTCAGGTGATCGAGCGCGTCGGGCGTCATGGGTCGGGAGTCTTTTCGCAGCTGCGGGACGCGGCGACGGCGGCCCGCGACGCCGTCCTCGCGCAGGATCTGGATGCTTTCGGTCGGGCGATGATCGCCAACACCGAGGCGCAGCGGTCCCTGCACCCTGAGCTTGTGGGTGTGGACGCGACTCGAGTGATCGAGATCGCGACAACTCAAGGGGCTCTCGGGTGGAAGATCAACGGGGCCGGGGGAGATGGAGGCTCGGTCACGATCCTGAGTGCCACCCGAAGGGCCAAAGAGGAGCTCGAGCGTCACATCGCCGAGCTGGACACGCGGTACCGAGTGCTCCCCATCCAAGTCAGTGAGGCCGGGCTCCAGGTGCGGGGCACCCTCTAGCAGCTCTCACAACGATCCCACGCCTTGACAGCGCCCCGCCTCGCACCGGCATGACCCAGGAACGACTTGCACGGCTGTCGGCCTGCTGGGAGAGCCAGCAAGAATGTGGGCCATCTTTGTGGACCGGAACAGCCGCTGGGACGGGTGCCGCTTTCTGTGTGAGGAGGCAAATATGGGGACGGACCCCTGCTTACTGGGCATCGACCTCGGAACCGGTTCAACCAAAGCGATCCTGCTGGACAGCACCGGCGCACAGCTGAGCGTCGCGTCGGTCCCGGTGCAGCTGTCCAGACCACGACCGGGGTGGGTGGAGTCAGATCCGGAGGAATGGTGGTCGTCGGCGAAGATCTCGGTGAGAAAGGTGCTCGCGACCGCCGCTCACGCCGAGGTTGGCGCCGTTGGGCTGTCAGGTCACATGCACGGGGTCGTGCTGGCTCGCTCCGACGGCAGACCGTTGCGGCCCGCCATGCTCTGGCTGGATCGTCGCGCAGCGAGCAGCCTCGAGGCTTACCGAGCGCTCCCTTCGCGTACTCGCGCCCTGTTGGGAAACCCTCTCATCCCGGGGATGGCGGGACCAATGCTCCACTGGCTGACTTCGCACGAGCCAGCGGTGCTGAGGGACGCCGAGTGGGCTCTACAGGCGAAGGACTGGCTGCGACTGCGGCTCGTGGGGCGCGCTGACAGCGAGCCCAGCGATGCCTCGGGGACCCTTCTTTTCGACATCTTCCACAACACCTGGGCTCTCGCAGTCGTCGAGGCGCTCGGCATTCGGGCGGAGCTGCTGGCCCCTCTCGGGGCGTCCGATGCCGTGGCAGGCTCGCTGGACAGCTCGGTGGGCCACGAGCTAGGGCTACCCGGCGGCATTCCCGTCGCCTTCGGTTCTGCCGATACTGCCGCCGCCTTGGTTGGCACCGGGATGTTCGAGACCGGGCCGGTACAGCTCACCGTGGGATCGGCTGCCCAAGTCGTGACCCTCCGCAAGCGGCCGGATCCCGATCCCGGTCTGCGTTACCACGTCTTCGCCTCCGCCCTTCCCGAGCTCTGGTATGCCATGGCCGCAGTGCAGGCGGCGGGGGTGGCTGTCTCCTGGGCGTTGAGGATCTTCAATGCGTCCTGGGAGGAGGCGTACAAGATCCTTGATGTTCCCGTCGGCCAAGGGGCGCGCGCGCCGCTTTTCATTCCCCACCTCGCCGGGGCGCGCTCGCCTTCGATGAACATCTCGGCGCAAGGGGGATTTTTCGGTCTCGACCTCCGCCATAGCCGAGCGGACGTGCTCCGGGCCGTCTTCGAGGGTGTCGCCTTCTCGATTGCCGACGCGGCCGCCGTCCTGCCCGAGTTCGCGAACGCCTCTGTGCTTTATCTTGCGGGCGGCGGCACCCTGCAGCGGTCATGGCGCCAACTCCTTTGTGACCTGCTGGGAAAGAGGCTCTTAGCCTGGATCCACCGCCCGACGACTGTCAGTGTCGAGGAGCGAGCTCGCTGAGGCTGATATGGCCGACCGTGTCGGCTGAGCGAGCTCGAGCGGATACCGGGGCGCGGTAGAGCAGGGGCTC
>JBEKBT010000192.1:0-2849 GCA_050015255.1 Acidimicrobiales bacterium | reverse complement strand
CCCCCCTGGAGGGCCGTACTGGTGGATGTGCGGACTTCTGCTGTCCGCCGACATGGAGTCCTGCTGTCCCTCAGCGTGGAGTTGTTTGTCCGCCTACATGGAGTATGAGGTGTCCGCCGTCATAGCCCTCGCGCGCCAACAAGAGGCTCAAGAAACCGGTGCCGGCGCCGACATCCAGCACCCGTGCCGGCGGAGGTGGCAAGAACCTCCGCAAGGTGGCCGCCCAGACGGCCGTTTCCAGGCGTGTCTGTGGGTTGTGCCCGGGGGAGCGGTCGTAGGTTGCCGCGTCCACGTCCCAGTACTCTCGCACCTGCTGCTCGAGGCCAGTGGCCCAAGGCATTGACGGTCTCCCTTCGCCGAGGTCGCGTCCCGGCGCTCCGGCCGGGCACGCGACTACAACCTATTCAGCTTCGGGCGGCAAGGCTTGGAGCCATGGTCAGGCCGCGGCGGCGGCCCCTCGACGAGTTTGTGCGTCCTCCTAGGCTTGGTCACCGTGACCATCGTCTCGTGAAGCGTTCCCGCCAGGGGTTCGGGAGACAGACATCCCCTCTGGTGGTGCCTGTCATCGTCGGGATACGCGAAGCACTGCCATCGCGGCTTCATGGAGGCGTGCGAATGTCAGTTCCCAGTCCACCCGACCCAGCAGGAGGAAGAGCCATGTTGACGAGAACCAAGCGGTTCGCCTTTGTGGGAGCGGCCCTGTCGGCCGCCGGCGCGGTCAGCGTCCTCGGCCTCGGCACTGCCACGGCGACTCCGATAAGCGCGTCCTTCGTGCTGCACTTCGTCGCGGTGAAGACCTCGATGTCCACGCCGACCGAGACGGGTGCCTACTACGAGTCCGACGTTGAGGTTGCCTCGGGTTCACCGGTCGGCCAAGAGGTTGCTTCTTGCGTTTCCGCCACGACCGCAGTCACCTGCGACGGAGCCTTCGCCAACGCGAACGGGATAATCGATGCTCACTTCACTATCAGCCTCAGCACCGGAACCTTGACCGGAACCGTCACTGGTGGCACGGGCGCTTACGCGGACGTGTCGGGCACGGTGAACGGCACGCGGGTGTACGCGGGCGAGGCTGTCACGGTCGTCTACACAAGGTTCCTGCCGCCCCCACCAACGATCCCTGTGCCCACGATCGTTCCGATCACCGTGCCCACGCTTCCACCGATCCCCACGCCCTCGTAAGCCTCTCGCTTGCCGACACCGTCACGGATCGCACGCTCCCCGGGTGCCAGCGCAGGCCGCCCTGGGCCGTCGAAACCCGAGCAGCGTTCAGCCCCTCGGGCTCAGGGGCTCGGCGCAAGCTCGTCGATGAGCCGCCACAGCATCTCCACGTGACGTTCCGCCGTCCAGGTGCCGCCAATGCAGCACCGGATCACGTAGCGGCCGGCGAGGCGCGTGTGGCTCAAGAAGACACGGCCGGTGGCGTTGAGCTCGGTGAGCAAGCGCTCGGACACCTCGTCACCCCCGACGTGCCTGAAGCAGGTCAGGTTCAACGCCGGCGGCGCACATAGCTCGAAACGGGCGTCGGCTGCGATACGCCCCGCGAGCTGTTCCGAAAGCCGCACGTGCTCGCGCACGTGTCGTCGCAGGCCCTCGGCCCCGTAGGAGCGAAGCACGAACCAGAGCTTGAGAGCCCGAAAGCGCCGGCCGAGGGGTACTTGCCAGTCCCGGTAGTCGATCACCGAGCCGGAGTCACTGGCCTCGTTGCGGAGGTACTCCGGGGTGATCGAAAGCGCGTCAATGAGACTGGACCGGTCGGCGACGTAGAAGCAGTCACAGTCGAAGTTGGTGAGCAGCCACTTGTGCGGGTTGAACGCGTAGCTGTCGGCCAGCTCGATCCCGTCGTGCTGGGAGCGGAGCTCCGGACAGACCGCCGCCGACCCGGCCATGGCAGCGTCGACGTGGAGCCATACGCGCTCGGCCCCACAGAGCTCGCCGATGGCCCGGACCGGGTCGAAGGCCATCGAGGAGGTCGTCCCGGCCGTGGCTACCACGCAGCAGGGCACGAGGCCGGCCGTGCGGTCCGCCTGCACGGCCGACTCGAGAACGGCGATGTCCATCTTGAAGGCGTCGTCCACGGCGAGCAGGCGAACCTGCGAGGGATCAAATCCTGCGACGTGTGCCCCTTTCTGAACAGATGAGTGGGCCTCGGCCGAGGTGTACACGCAGAGCTCGCCGAGGGCCGCCCCGTGCTCCATAGCCCGCTGCCGGGCAGCGAGCAACGCGCACAGCGTCGCTGAGGAGGCGCTGTCTTGGATCACGCCGCCGCCATCGGAGTCCGAACCGAACCGAGCGGGCAGGCCGAGCAGTCGGACCAGCCAGTCCAGCATGACTGTCTCGATCTCGGTGCAAGCCGGGCTCGTCGCCCACATCATCCCGTTGACGCCGAGCCCGGCCATCACGAGCTCGCCAAGGATGGCCGGCGGGGACGCGTTGGCAGGAAAGAAGCCGAAGAACCCGGGTGCCTGCCAGTGGGTCGTCCCCGGCAGCACGATCCGGTCGAGGTCGGCGAGGACGGCTTCGAAGGGCTCGGCCTCCTCTGGAGCGGAGCTCGGCAGCATCGCCGCTATCTCGCCGGGCGCCGTCCTCGCCAGCACCGGGTAGCTCTCGAGGCTCGTCAGGTAGTTGGCCACCCAGTCGACGGTCCGGTGGCCGTGCCGGCTCAAGTCCTCGGGGGTCATGAGAAACGAGCCCGGCTCGGTCATTGGTAGTCAGGGGCGCGGTGCGCGCAAAGCGGGCCCGGTTCCCCATCCCCCTTTCAATCCGTGCGTGCGGTTTTCCCGCACACGGCTTAACGACGGTCGTCTGGACATGGTTACGCAGCCTTCGGGTATCGGATGGTGCCCATG
>JBEKBT010000191.1:0-2968 GCA_050015255.1 Acidimicrobiales bacterium | reverse complement strand
TCCACGGCGAGGATGCGCTTGGTGTCGCTGAGGATGTCAGTTGCCCGGCTCACCGCCGTCCTTGCCGCGATCCCACCTCCAAGGTCCGAGGCAATGCGCGAGAAGTTGACTACGCCAATCTCGTCGGCTCCCACCGCCTCGAGAACGAGGCGCGCGCTGGCACCGTCCGCGAGCTCGCCAGCAAGGTTGATCTGGGCGATGTCCGCTAGCAGTGTGTGGGGACGAGAAAGAGCATCCTCGACGAGGGCCCCAACGGAGCTGAACCTTCGCGCATGCGCGACGAGCTCGGGGAATCCTCCTGTGACGAGCTGTGTGTCGAAGACCTCGACGGCGGAGCGTGATCCTCCGAGAGCCTGCGCGGTTTCCGCCGGGTTGAACGGCTCGACGACGAGATTGCCGTCGAGCCGACCGAATAGCGGTCGGTCGTGCGCGAACAGTCGATCCATCATTGCCTCGTCAGAACCAATAAGCAGGACAAGGACCGGGCGCCTGACGAGCGTGAGGTCCCACAGTGACTGGAGGAGCCCGTCGAGACCAGGGCTCGCATCATTTGCCCAGGGGAACTCGTCGATCACGAGGATCGCGGGGTCTTCGTTCAGCACGAACTGCAGCCGGGAGAGCAGGTCATACCAGTTCCCTGACGGGCGAGCCAGGCCGGCCTCGATGGCAGGTAGCGGCCGCGTCGAGGAGCGGAGCGTCTCGGCAGCCCGGCGCATCTGCACGTCTACCGGTGTCCCCTTCATGCCGGCAACGACGCCGTACGCGACACCACTTCGCTCGGAGAAGTGCTCGACCAGTCGTGACTTGCCGACCTGACGGCGTCCGCGAACGGCTATCAGTCGTCCCGCGCCGGATGTGCTGGCACTTCGGAGTTCGGCGTCAAGCGCAGCTAGTTCCCGCTTCCGACCGAAGAATTCACTTGTAGGCATTGACGTAGCATACACAGACGTAACATACGTATCAGCATCGTGTGTTGCGGAAGCTCCCCAACTTCGCCAGCATTCCGCCAACCGACTTTGCGTCGCAGCCACCCGCAGACACTGCGGTTGAGCGTCGGAGCGCACCAAAAGCCCAGCTCAGCGGCTCTCAGGCGTAATCAAGCCACCCTCTCAGGTGGAGACACGGGTTCGAATCCCGTTGGGGCTGCCAGTGGCCGATGAGGCTCAGCCGTCCGCTAGTAGCCACCTCGACCAGCAGCGCGTGGTGACAGTCGCCCGGCCCATGCCAGGCATTTCCGTAACGGCTGCGCACCATTTTCCCTTGAGACCACGTCGCCCTTCTCGAGGGTCGACTGGTAGGTCACTTGGGGCGGCCGTGGTCCCTCATGCCGGGGTGATTGGCAAGGTGATTTGACGCTGATTCGGTCGAATGCGCTCATGCGAGTAGCTGACCCGCCGATGAGCCCAGGGTGGGAGTTGTCCGCGACTGACGAAAGTGGGTCGCAATGGGTTCGAGCAGAATAGCCTGGAGGCAGGCGCTCGGCTGGAAGCGGTTGGCCGACATCGCCTCCGTACTGTTGGTCTTCGGCATCATCGGGGCCGACATGGCCGTGGCCACGCCCGCTTCGGCGAGCACTTCGGCCTCGGCTAACTCGTCTGCGGTGAAGGCTGTGAGCTCGCCTTCGCCAAAGGGCCAGATGACCCTCGCCCAGGCGCCGGCCTCGTTGCAGGCCGCGGTGGAGCGTACCTTGGCAAGACAAGGCGCCCCCGCGCACAGTTCCCTCCACGCCACCTACGAGAACACCTCGGTCCTCTTGAGCGGGACGGGCTGGTCGGCGAAGGTCGGGTTGGGAACGGTGGGCCGCTCCCGCTCCATGGCCGGGGTCTCGGGCAGGTTGAGCACCCGCCACGGCGGCGCCAGCTACAGCCGCTCCGGGCTCGAAGAGTCCTTCAGCCAGACATCGGCCGGGCTCGAGCAGGCCTTCACCTTGAGCTCCCGGCCCAAAGGCTCAGGCCCCCTGGAGATCGAGCTTCCCGTCTCGGGCCTGACAGTTAGAGGCTCGGGCAGCACGCTCAGCCTTGCGAACCGGGCCAAGGCGACCGTCGCCTCCTATTCCGGTCTTCGCGTCATCGACTCGGCCGGCCGCGCCATCGCGGCGACGATGTCCGCGGCCGAGGGTGGGAGGGCCATCTCCATCGAGATCGACGACACTGGTGCCCTCTACCCGCTCCAAGTCGATCCCGCCTGGAACGAGGCCACCGCCCTCGCCGCCCCGATCCCGCAGGCGAGCGCCGAGTTCGGGTACTCCGTCGCCATCTCGGGTTCCAACGCCGTCGTCGGCGCCCCCGACGAGACGGTGAACAGCGACTCGGGCGCCGGTGAGGCGTGGGTCTTCAACAACGCTGGCGGCACGACCTGGAACGAGGCCACCGCCCTCACCGCCCCGAGCCCGCAGGCGAGCGCCGAGTTCGGGTACTCCGTCGCCATCTCGGGTTCCAACGCCGTCGTCGGCGCCCCCGACGAGACGGTGAACAGCGACTCGGCGGCCGGTAAGGCGTGGGTCTACTTCAACCCATCCGGCCCGGCCTGGGACGAGGTCGCGGCCCTCACCGCCCCGAACGCGCAGGCGGACGCCAATTTCGGGAACTCCGTCGCCATTTCGGGCTCGAACATCGTCGTCGGCGCCTGGTGCGAGACGGTGAGCGGCAGGGCGTCCGCCGGTGAGGCGTGGGTCTTCAACAACCCCTTCGCCACGACCTGGAGCGAGGTTACCGGCCTCACCGCCCCGAACCCGCAGGCGGGCGCCACTTTCGGCAGCGCCGTCGCCATCTCGGGTTCTAACGCCGTCGTCGGCGCCGACTACGGCATAGACGGCGACACGGAGGCCAGTGAGGCGTGGGTCTTCAACAGCCCCTCCGACACGACCTGGAACGAGGTCGCCCCCCTCCCCAACCCGAGCCCACAGGACTACGCCTATTTCGGGTACTCCGTCGCCATCTCGGGCGCCAACGCCGTCGTCGGCGCCTAC
>JBEKBT010000190.1:0-4300 GCA_050015255.1 Acidimicrobiales bacterium | reverse complement strand
ACACCCCGCTCAGTCCCTGACCTCTCGACCACGGACCGGGGCCTGCTACCGGGCTCTCCGGCGATTACCCGGACGGGACTTGCACCCGCAGGGCTGGTCCAGTTTTCAGGACGCAACATCGAGCGAGACTATCTGTCGCCGCAGCCACGCGGCTCCGTCCTCGACGACCGAGATCGCCCGCTTCGGGCAGGAACTGGCGGCCGCCATGACCTTGCCGCCTGCTCCTCGGGCGGGGACTCGTTGAACACATAGAGGAACTCGTTGAACACATAGAGGAAGTTGTCAGGCCCAGGGTTGCGACTGGGCCGATAACCGCCGAGCTGGCTCGGGAACAGAACCTCTCTCTCACTCGAGTCAACGTAGCCCGGGAGGTCCGCCGTCTCGCGCCCAAGCGGGTCCTCCTCGTTAGGGCGCTCAGACTTCAGGGATGCTGAGCTCCCGTTCGAACCAGCGGCGCAGACCGGCCGCGTTGGAGTGGACGCCGCCCAGCGTCTCGACCGCGCGACGTCGCTCCGGTGCCAGGCCGTCTGTGTCCTGGGCAAAACGCAGCGCGAGGGCCTCTGCCATGTCCTCGCCAGCGCGCCATGCTCGCTCGGCCTCCCCGGCCCATGCCAGTAGCGCAGCCTCCGCCTCTGCGAGCAGCTCTTGAGGTTCGCCAGGAACGAGCCCGTAATGGGCGAGCGCGATCCCGCTCGGCCGTGCGTCGGCGAACCTCCGCAGCGATGACAGCGCTGCGTCGAGATCGAAGTCGGGCGGAGGTGTGGCCGGGCGCAGCGCACCGCCGTCGGGCAAGCGCACGCCAACGGCATCCCCAGCGAAGAGCAGGCCGCTCTCGGAGTCCATGAGGCCGAGGTGGTGCTTAGCGTGGCCAGGGGAGTCGATGGCGCGCAAGCTCCTCCCGCCGCCGATGTCGATCTCCTCGCCGTGTCGCAGGACGTTCACCCGCTCGCTCGGCGTCGGGCTCAGCCGACCGAAGAGCGAGTCGAGAAGTGGTCCGTACGTCCTGGCCGCCGAGCGCACGAGCCGGGTCGGGTCGACAAGATGCCTGGCCCCGTTCTCGTGCACGTACACCTTGGCTTGGGGAAAGGCACGGGCAACGTCACCGACGCCGCCCGCGTGGTCAAGGTGAATATGGGTGACCACTACCCCGGCAAGGTCCCCGGCATCCACGCCGAGCTCGGCCAAAGATGCGAGCAGGACCTCGATCGAGCTCTGGCTGCCCGTCTCGACAAGGACCGGCCGCGGGCCCTCGATCAGATAGCCGGCGTTGATCCGCTGCCAGCCTCCGAGCAGCGACACCGGGGACGAGGTCCGTGCTGGGCATGGGAGGTGAAGTTGCTTGCGGGCCGCCTGCCACAAGCCGAGAAGCGAGTTTAGACGTGCACGGTCCAGGTTTGCTAGACCGAACTCATGCGATTGGGAATACCGAGCGAGACGACGCCCGGCGAGCGCCGGGTCGCGCTCGTCCCGAGCGTCGTGCCCAAGATGACCGTCCTGGGCGCGGAGGTCGCGATGCAAACCGGCGCCGGGGCCGCAGCATGGTTTCCCGACGAGGCTTACGCCGCGGCGGGAGTCACGCTGCTGGACGCGGCGACGCTGTTCGCCACGTCGGGCTTCATCTGTAAGGTGCAACCGCCGACGTTGGAACAGGTCGGCCTCATGAGCGAAGGCTCCGGCGTCGTGAGCTACCTCCAGCCCGCCGCGGACCTGGACCTCGTCCGCGCCTTCGTGAACCACCGGATCTCGGCGTTCAGCCTGGACCTGCTGCCCCGGATCAGCCGAGCCCAGTCCATGGACGTGCTCTCGTCCCAGGCGCTGGTCTCCGGCTATCGCGCCGTGCTGCTCGCGGCCGAGAAGCTCCCGAAGTTCTTCCCCCTGTACATGACCGCAGCCGGCACGGTGCCCCCCGCCAAGGTGTTCGTGCTCGGCGCCGGCGTAGCCGGGCTGCAGGCGATCGCGACGGCACGCCGCCTAGGTGCGATGGTCCGCGCGTACGACGTCCGGCCGGCGGCTGGCGCAGAGGTGAAGAGTCTCGGGGCCACTTTCGTCGAGCTCGATCTCGAGTCCCAGGAGGGCGAAGGCGGCTATGCCAAGGAGCAGTCGGAGGACTTCCTGCGCCGCCAGCGCGAGCTCATGGCCAAGGAGGTCGCGGCGGCCGACGTCGTGATCACCACCGCCGCCATCCCGGGACGCAAAGCGCCCGTGCTCGTGACCGCGGACATGGTGCACCAGATGACCCCCGGCAGCGTGATCGTCGACCTTGCCGCCGAGACGGGCGGCAACTGCGAGCTCAGCCGCCCCGGCGAGACACTCGACGTCGGCAGCGTCTCCATCATCGGGGCGAAGAACCTCCCGAGCTCGATGCCCCTGCATGCGAGTTTCCTCTACTCGCGCAACGTTGCCGAATTCGTGGCGTTGGTCGTCAAGGACGGAGTCTTCGCGCCGAACTTCGACGACGAGATCGTCGCCGGCACGTGCGTCACCCATGGGGGTGAGGTCCGCCACGGGCCCACCCGCGACCTGCTCGAAGGAGGGACACAATGATCGCCGCGGTGCAGGCCACCTCGAACGTGGCTGGCGGGGACATCATCTCGCTCCTCACCGTGTTCGTGCTCTCGGCCTTCGTCGGTTTCGAAGTGATCGCCAAGGTACCGAGCACGCTGCACACGCCGTTGATGTCCGGCACCAACGCCATCCACGGTGTCGTGCTCGTCGGCGCGATTCTCATCCTCGGCACGGCGAGTGGCACCTTGCAGCTGACGCTCGGGTTCATCGCCGTGGTGCTGGCCACCTTGAACGTCGTCGGTGGCTTCGTCGTGACCGACCGGATGCTCGAGATGTTCAAGGTCCGCAAGCCAGCCAAGGTCCCGGCTGACTCGAGTGTGTCTGGGCCTTCGACCGATGGAGGCCCGAAGTGAGCCTCGGAACGGGCATCCGGCTCGCTGATCTGGTCGCGGCGATCTGCTTCATCCTGGCGCTAAAGGGCCTGACGTCGCCGAAGACAGCCCGCTACGGCAATCTCCTCGGTGCCGCCGGCATGGCGCTCGCCGTCGGGTTCACCTTCGCGACCCAGGGGCTGACCCACTTCGGGCTCATCGCCGCAGCAATGGTGATCGGCACGGCCGTGGCGGTGCCCGCGGCACGCCTGGTCAAGATGACCGCGATGCCGCAGATGGTCGCGGCCTTCAACGGCGTCGGCGGCGGTGCGGCGGCGTTGATCGCCCTCGCCACGTTCCTCAGGTCCCTCTCCGGCTCGCTTGCGGTCTACCAGGACATCGAGGTCCTCCTCGGCGTGGTCATCGGCTGCGTCTCGTTCTCAGGCAGCGCCATCGCCTTCGCCAAGCTCCAGGAGCTCATGACCGGCAGGGCCATCACCTACCCTGGCCAGCAGGTCTGGAACGGCATCGTCGGCGTCGGGATCCTCGGTCTCGGGATCGCCATTTGCGTCCACCCGGTTCACTGGCTGATTGCGGTCGTGGTCGGCCTTGCCCTGATCTTCGGCGTCGCCTTCGTCCTGCCGATCGGCGGGGCGGACGTGCCCGTCCTCATCTCGCTTCTGAACTCGTTCACGGGCCTCGCCGTCGCGGCGAGCGGCTTCGTGCTGCACTCGGTCGTGCTCGTCGTCGCCGGCACCCTCGTCGGCGCCTCGGGCACGCTCCTCACCCAGAAGATGAGCCAGGCGATGGGACGCTCGCTCCCGAACATCCTCTTCAGCGCCTTCGGCTCGGTCATCACGGCGACCGGTGGCGCCGAGGGCGATACGACCCGCGCCGTCCGCTCCGCCAGCGCGGAAGACGTCGCCATCCTGCTCGCCTATGCGAACAAGGTGATCATGGTCCCCGGCTACGGGCTCGCCGTCGCCCAGGCCCAGCACACGATCCGCGAGCTTGCGGACCTTCTCGAGCAACGCGGCGTGGAGGTCATCTACGCCATCCACCCGGTGGCCGGTCGCATGCCGGGGCACATGAACGTCCTCCTCGCGGAGGCCAACGTTCCTTACGATCAGCTGAAGGAGATGGACGAGGCGAACCCGGAGTTCCAGTCCGCGGACGTGGCGCTCGTGGTGGGCGCGAACGACGTCGTCAACCCGGCGGCCAAGAACGACCCGAAGAGCCCCATTTACGGCATGCCGATCCTCGAGGTCGAAGAGGCCCGCAACATCGTGTTCATGAAGCGCTCGATGCGCCCGGGCTTCGCAGGGATCGACAACGAGCTCCTCTTCGACCCGAAGACGACCCTGCTGTTCGGTGACGCCAAGGACTCGCTGACGAAAGTCGTCGCTGCTGTCAAGGCGCTCTGA
>JBEKBT010000189.1:0-3136 GCA_050015255.1 Acidimicrobiales bacterium | reverse complement strand
CTTCGGCGCAGAACGGGGCTGCTGCTCGAACATCAACGTGAAGTACATGTTCATGACCGGATCGTTCTCGATCATGTCCCGGAACTCCCGGACCACCGGATGGAGAGAGGCGTTTCTCTGCTCGGCCTCGGCGATATTGCTCTCCAGCCACTTGCTCAAGTGGCGGGGATCGACGGGAAGCCATCCACCCAGGCGGTGGGTGAGCGATGCGGCGCTGTCATGTCGCGGCGGAGCCATGGTTCCTCGGTGCTCAGTCTAGGCCGGATGGGAGCATCGCCATGGCGAACTTCAGCGGCCTTCCGCCGTTCTATTTTGATGCTCAGAACGTGCAGCGGGTCGTGGGCTCGAGACCGTCCCGGGACGCCAGGTCAGTGGGATCCGTGGACCGAGTGATGCAATACTTGGGGCCGCTTCGATAGTGATTGGGCTCGCCTTGACCCGCTATCTTGGCCCTGTGAGCAGCCCGCAAGTGCCCGGTGGGGTGGTGCACAAGCTTCCAGGAGACCTGCGCAACGCGCTGATAGCCAACCCCACGGCACTCGATGCTTGGAAGGACATCACGCCTCTGGCCCGTAACGAGTTCATCTGCTGGGTCGAGGATGCCAAGCAGGAGATGACCAGAGAACGCCGCATTTGCCGGACCCAGGAGGAGCTGGAGGAAGGCCAGCGTCGGCCCTGCTGCTGGCCAGGGTGCAAGCACCGCGAGCGCACCGGCAGATAGCAGTCGGCTGGGTGCCCCCTATCGCCGGAGCGGGCCGCACAGAATTCTCAACTCGGACTCTCCGATAGCGACGATCGGCGGCGCCAGACTCGGCAGGGTTATGAGTGGGACCGGCGGTAGCGAAGGTCCCTAAGAAGGACTGCCAGCCTCGCTGCCAACAGCAGGTCTGGGTCAGCCCTCGCTGGCCTTCATGGCCTCACGTCCGAGGCGGTCGCTGCACGCCGGCACAGCCAGTACGTGACGAACAGCTCGACCGTTGCCGGCGCGCCTACCCGCCACCTTCCCTCTCCTACAGCCCAACTGCGCTGGCGGCGTTCTCACGGAACAAGGAGCCCTCCCGGATGTACCTGCGAAGCATCGCCGTGCCCTTGTGGCCCGTCTGGCCAGCTATGACGCGCTCGGAAACCCCGGCCGCCGCCGCGGTCGCAAGGCCTGCCCGCAGCGAGTGACCGGCCACCTCGCCGGGGTCGAGCCCGGCACGGGCGGCGTGGCGCTTCAACACAAGCGCCACCGCCTGACGCTGAGTCGTGTCACGCCGATGTGGCCATGGCGGTCCACCGGACAGAAGGCGGCTCCCTCCGTGATGCCTGAGACCTCGAGCCACGCCCGCCAGGCACGCACCGGGCAGGTGATTGGGTTCGACCCGAAGGGGATGCCGAGCGTGCGCCCGGCGCCCTCCTGGTCGGTCTTCGAGCGGTGGAGGCGGACGGTGAGCCCGTCGCTCCCCTCGGTGATGTCGGCGACGTCGAGGCTGACAAGCTCGCTTCGGCGTAGCGCGCCCGCGAAGCCGAGCACGAGGAGCGCCCCGTCCCGACACTCTGCTGGGTCGTGCCGAGTCCCTCAAGTATCGTGCGCAGGTCGGGCACGGTGACCGGACGCACCTGACGCTGGGCGGTCCCGAGGGTCCTCCGCACGCCACGGCCCACCAGGCGGACGGCCTCCTGCTTGGTCGGGCTGTCGTACCCGGCGGCCCGGTGGGCGGCACTGATCGCTGCCAGGCGAAGGTCGATCGTGGCGGGCTTCGCTGCCTTGGCCAGGTCGGCCACGTAGCAGGCCACGGTCAGCCGGACAATCGGGACGGATTAGCGCTTGAGACCATCCACGCGCGGGTATGTCACTATCGCGGCTGATCGCACGGCTCGCTCTTGGGACTCCCCGACCCGCCCCCCTCGTCGTACCACCGTCCCTCGACGATCTCGTCCTCGGGGTCGAGGACGCAGAGGCTGGCCTTCTCGTCGCGCCGCTTCACGGTGGGTGTGTGCTTCTCGGCCGGCACTGCGTCCAGCGTAAGGCGTGGCGCAACTCGATTCCGAGACGCGCTGCACGGATCGACAGCCCGCGGGAGGTTGTAACGGTCCGCGCCTCCGGCGCACCCGCCGACGGTGACGAGCGACAGGCCCTCAGTGGCCGAGCCCCTCGCCGCGCTTGGTTCGACACCTCCGCCTGGCGCTCACGCGTCGCCTGATCACCCACGATCACGCGATGTAGGGCAAAAAGTGCCACCACGCGACCTCGTGAATAGGACCTTCATGTTTGAGCCGCCGAAGTCGGGTAAGAGTGCACCTGGACGCACTGTCCATCGACGTATAAGAGCCTCAGCCCTCGCCGAGGAGCCCCTCGACCGCCTCGTGAGCCTGGTCCGCGAGCTGATGGGCGGCCTTCCAACCGCTGCCGATGGGTCGGAGGGGCTCGCCGACCACGAGGCGGATCGCGCCCGGTCGAGGAAGGCGTCGACCTGCCGGGAGCATTGCTCTCGTCCCGAGGATCCCGACAGGAACAACGGGGCAGCCCGTCTCGGTGGCAACGACGAAGGCCCCGAGCTGGAAGCGCCGGAGTTCTGGGGTGACCGTGCGCCCGCCCTCGGGGAAAAAGACGATGGAGCGCCCGGAGCGAACGACATCTTCCAGCGTCGAGAGGACCGACTCGACAAACGAGCGACCCTTTCCCCCTTCGCTTCTGACGAACACGACCCCCATCCGGCGCAGGAACGGGCCGACGACCCTCTGGCGCGAGAAGGCTCCCCCGGCCACGAAGACGATCGGCTCGTGGGACATCAGCAAGAGCGCGAGCGAGTCAAGGAAGCTCGTGTGATTGGCCACGTACACGCACGGTTCCCCAGCTGACGGGACGCCGCTCGTCTCAAACGGGACGGCAAGGCACGCACAGAGCAGCCGCCCCGTGGCCCGGACGAGCTTCCAGCGCCAGGAGAGCTTCGGCAGGACGAGGACGGCGGACCAAACCAGGGTCCCGAGCACACAGAACAGAACCCAGCAGGCGATGCCGTACAAGGCGGCGGACACGTCGCGAGCGCTCCCAGGTGCCCTCCCCAGAACGCTCGGGAGAACGCCCGTGTCGGCCCCGGTCGCCCGGTCGTCGCTCACCATGAGTCGGCCGACATCGACGCATTCTCCGCCG
>JBEKBT010000188.1:0-3164 GCA_050015255.1 Acidimicrobiales bacterium | reverse complement strand
CGGTTGATCCATCCTGCCTCAGGCAGCCTCGGGGCGCTCGGCGTATCTCAGGCGTGCCGTCGGTCCGGTGATTCAGCCTAAGCGTCGAGGACCTCGGCAGTAGCCTTCAGGCGGCGCGAGAGCCCCGACGAAACGGGGCCCAGTGGGAGGAGCGTCCAGTTCTCAGCTACGTGTGCCCGGGACGGTCGGGGTATGAGTCCAGAATCTTTCTCGCCCTGGCGTACTTGGACCGCAGTCGGGCGGCTTGACCGGTCCGGAGCAGGGCCAGACGCGCTTCATCGGCGTTGTCGGCCACATCGGCCTTCTTGACGGCCCGCGCGATGGGGTCTTGCGCGGCCCGGCGCACGAAGTCCTCGTAGCTCTCGTCATCCCCGCGGGTAAGCGCCTCCACCACTTTGACGATCTCGGGCGGGCAGCCCTCGGTGAGAAGGTCGGCCGCGGTCATATCCGTATCCTCCAAGAGGTCGTGGAGAGCGGCGGCAAGCTTCTCCTCGGGCGTGCTTACGGCGGCGACGACCCGGCGGACGTGGCCGATGTAGGGCTGTCCCGCCTTGTCGACCTGCCCGCTGTGGTGAAGTTCAGCGAGATCCAGGGCCTGATCTAAGTTCACAGGGATCTCTACTCCGGCTCCAACTCGGCATCAGGCACATACCCGACGAACATCAGGTTCCATCGGGCGAACCGCGGCGGTCTGTGACGCGTTTCTCGCATCATCTCACCAGGGAGGACGCCGTGCCACGGCGGAAGGCCGGTCTTTCGAGCCAGCTTCACGGAGTCGTCCGCTCGTCGAACAACTTCCCCGCCGTCCGCGAGGGTCCCGGCCTGTACGCCGAGCGCCTGGCGCGGCGAAGGCCCACGGCAAGGCCATGGGCGCCACGGGCAAGCTGCCGCGCATCTTTGGGCTGAAGTAGGGGTGCAGGTGTAGCCTTTGCAATCGTGAGCGAACCTGTCCGGTTCGGTGACGCGAGCGTTGAGACGCGGGCTGAGTTTCTGAAGCAGGCACGTCGCCGCTACCCCGGATGTGATGCGACAGGGCCGTGGTACTGCGGGGCATGTGGGATGAGCTTCCCCCTGGACGACGTGATCATCGTGGACAGTGATTCCGGGTGCTCAAACTGTGCCGAACCGGGGGACTGGGGGATTATTTTCCCTCTCGATTAGCTCCACCCGTTGAAGAAGAAATCCGGGAGGCCTCCACAACCGCCAGGCTCGAGTGACTGATCGTGCCGACAAGATGGCACCGGGTCGCCGAGTCGTAACGTAAGAGAGTGCCAACCCCACCGGTGATCGACTACCGAGGTGGGTTCGATTTCGACGTGACCCCAGACGAGCTTTGGTCGTCCGTCGAAGACGCGGAGCAGTTCGAGAGTTGGTGGCCGTGGCTCCGGGAGTTCAGCCTGGAGGGCGGCAAGCTCTGCTCGGGCGCGGTCATGCACGGTGTCGTTGTGCCACCGCTGCCTTACCGGATGCGTGTCGAGGTGGAACTCACGGCGTGTCGCCGACCGGCTGCGATGGACGCTGTCGTGCGCGGCGACCTGGAAGGCAGCGCTTCGCTGCGCATCCGGCGGCATGGGTCACATGGCTGCACGGTGGAAGCGACCTGGTCTTTGGAGATGACGCAGAGGGCGATGCGCCTCGCGAGCCGGTTCGCCCATCCCCTCCTTCGCTGGGGACATGACCGGGTGGTCGAGAGCACGGTGCGCAGCTTCCGTCGCCATCTCGAGCCCACACCGTCGCCCACTTGAGGCCACGGGCACCGTGCGGCCCTTGGCGGGCGGGCAAATCATTCGTGGCCAAGTCGCGGAAGTCGGCCGCTCACAGGTCCGTGTGCCGCGGCCCGCTCCCCTAGGGCGTGCGAGGGACTATCCGGCAAGGCACCTGGGTCTTCTCGTCGAGGTGATAGCTCGCGCAGACCCGGTGGTAGCCGTCGGCGACCCACAACGGGTCCCCGTGGACCAAGAGGACGGGGGACAGTTTCTTGCCCAGGTTGACCTTTTCGATGTCGGCGGCGACTTCCGAGTCGTCCGGGCCTAGCAGTGGCAGACCCGATGTCCGCAGAATGTCCTTGGCCGCATAGTGCCTCAGGGTTTTCTCCTTGCGCAGAGCCTTGGCCAGCCTGGCCGCCGCGACCGGGCCGACCAGCAAGGAAAGATAGGACTCAGCGGCGGGAAAGTCCTGTTCCTCTGGCTCGTCCTTCCAGTGTTCGACAGCCACAGATCCTCACGCTCCTCGCCTCAGCCGGACACCCCTTCCGGCACTTGTTCGAACCGGAAGGCTAGTCCTGAGCGGCATATTCGGATCCGTTTCGGTGTCGGTCGCCTCGCTCGCCCCATTAGGCGGAGGTCGCTGGTCCATCGGCCTTTCGGGCAATCGGGGTGGCGCAGTGAACTTGTCACCCTCGCGGCTTGGTGCTGAAGGCCGCTGGCGGCTCTTCGCTAGGTCCATCCCCCTCTCGTCGCGGGGTGATGACACATTACGAGACGCTGTACTAAAGTTACGAAATGACGTCGGACAGGTCGCCCCAGAGGGATGCTCAGCGCCTGGCGAAGGGCGACAGTCCTGCCACCCGCCTGCGGGCTGTCGAGGAAACGGAGACGGTGTGGCAGCACGCCACGGTGATCCGGATCATCGGCTGCGCCTTCACCTTCGGGCGGGCCGAGTCACTGTCTGAGCTGGAGCCGGTGGGCATATGAGACCCGTACCGCTGTCGAACCGGCAGGAGGACTTCGGGCGCCCTGACATCGTCCAAATCAGCCAGGCCGTGTTGAGCGGCGAACCTGATGCGTTGCGCTGGGCGCTGGCGTATCTCCTCGACGCCGTCGACCACGAGGCACGCCACGGCTATCCGATGTCGGACCGGCTCGAGGCCGGTATGCGGCTGGGGGGTTCGGCGATGGCTACTGCCGCGCAGACGCAGGACGCGGTAGGTGAGGGCGGCCGGCGTGGGCGAAAGGCTGGCGGCGGGCCGACACGCACGCTTCTTCGACGACCTCGGATCACAGGCAAGCGATCGGCGACAATAAAGGCTTGATCGACTGCGGGGGCCTAGTTGGGTGGTCGGCAATGACGGTTCCCGAGTGATCGCCGGCGCCGACGCTTCGCTGGGGTTGGCCGTGGCCGACGGGAGCAGTGTCGGTGGCCGTGACATGTTGACACCCGCTCGG
>JBEKBT010000187.1:0-3178 GCA_050015255.1 Acidimicrobiales bacterium | reverse complement strand
CGATGCACCTTCAAGGAGGCCTCCTCCTGGGTAGATTGACTGTCTTAGAACACAGACATTCTCCCAGCTGAGGAGGCCTTTTACGCGGATACTGGCAGCCTCATGCCGATATCGCGCGAATAATCGAGGCTAGCCGGACTGGACATAACTAGGCAGCATTGGACTTCAGTGGAAATGCCGATTCACCTGGACGTGTGCGTACTGGACACTACCGGCCGGACGGTGCATTTACAGACTGGCAGTCAGCGGCTTGTGCGTATGCAAGAGGCGGCCAAAATCGGCGACCAATGGTGGCGGTACAACAGCGTGATCCTCCGACCAACGAGCTACGAGTACCACGTATCGGTGTCGAGACATTGCGAGGGATCGGCTGAGTGACGGGCCTGTCATGGAGTGGGCAGATTCGATCTAGATGCCTGTGCCCAGCCTCGTCTTCGATGGCAAACTGCTTTACGTGCTAGGGGGCAATCCCAGCCGACTTGAAAATTGGGCGGCGACGGCGCTCGAGTCCTGGGAGCGCTCGAAGACGACTAGAGCGCCCGCGCCGCACACCAAATAGCGGTCATTGATCGATAGACCCGCAATACCTTTTGAGAATTCCAATGCCCACAGGTTGCAGCCGGCCGGATCGAACACCTTGACCGATGCCCCCTGCACGACCAATAAATCCCGCCCCCAAGGCACAAGGCTGCCTGGGTGCCCGTCGATTTCAGCGGAATTGATGATGGAGTCGCCGGCGAGGAAGAAGAGGACACCGTCGCACCATGCTGCGGCCAGGGTGCCATCAGGATTGAGCGCCGGCATGACGTCAGCGCGTCCGACCACTCGCCGGCCCTGTCCTGCGCCGCTGGCATCTAACGTGGCCAGAACCCCGTCTGACGATGCGACGAGAATGCTGTCTGCCGCAGCGCCCAGATACCTCACGAACCGATAGGAATCCATGCTCACGGTGATCATCCGTTGGGCGTTCTCCGCGTGGTCGGCTGCTAGGAGACGATGTTAGGTGCTCGGTCATCCTCGGGGTCGTGCACAGACCTTGACCGACGCCGCGGCGTCTAGACGCTCGAGGGAGCAGCGACGGGGACCGCCTCCAGTTGGGGGACTTCAACGCCGGTGGGCGTGCCGTTGGCACGAACGGTCCCCATGGTGGTGATCGTCGCCACGAGGACGCCTAGGCCCAGCCACTGCGAAGCCGAGAGCTTCGCACCAAAGGCCAGGTAGTCGAGCACGAGCGCTGTGAAGGGGAAGGCGAGCTCGCCCAACGTGGCTGCGGCCGCAGGTGTGCCGCGAAGGCCCCGATAGTAGATGAGCAGGCTCAGCAGTCCCGGGACCAGCGCCAGCAGGACGAGGGCGAGCACGGCCTTGGCGCTCAAGTGGAGATACGCGGAGCCGTCCCCGCTCACCCCGAGGGCGACGGCTGCGGCGACGAGCCCGGTGGCCAGGCGCAAGGCGGTGAGCTCGGCGAAGGGTACCTTGGCGCCGAGGCGACGCCCGAGCACGGTACCTAACCCCCAGAGGGCGGCCGCGGTCACCGCCAAGAGCGCGGGCGCCCACCCGGCGACACCGCCTATGGAAAAAGGATGGGGAAAGGCGACGAGATAGGCACCAACGAGCCCGCCGGCCAGGTAGAGGCCGTAGCGGTGCTGGAGGCGCTCGCCGAGAAGGACACGGGCGCCGGCAACGGCGAATAGGGGCTGGAGCTGCTGGAGCAGCACGGGCGTGTCGGGCCGGTCGTAGGTGAAGGCGAGCGTGAACAACAGCGTCGCCAGCGCCGAGGAACCGCAACCGAGCACGACGAGGGCCGCCCAGTCGCGACGGTTGAACACGGCTAGTGCCCTGTGCAACCCCCGCCAGGCCAAAGGTGCCAGCACGACCGCGGGCAAGGCCTGCTCGAAAGCGACGATCGCCGGGGAGGGCACATTGAGGGCCAGGCCCTGCCGCAAGAGAGGGTCGGTCCCCCACATGGCCGCGCCCAGGGCCACGAGAGCGAAGCTCCCGCTCGTGGTGCGGTGCCAGAGGCCGGCGCCGTCAGAGGGCGTGGAGGGGACCGCTGGGAGGACTCGCCTGCTCACTCGATAAGTTTTGCATCCGAGACATCCTCGGGGCCCGCCCCCGGCGGGTGACGACCTTCGACCGGTCACGAGCATTGACCGCGCCCGCCGCGCCGCTGCCTTTCAACCGTGTGGCAATCTCGCGAATCGCGGTGGCTCCGCGAGGCGGGCATGGGCGCGTTCGGTCGCGGTGCGCCTCGCATAGGAGCGGCGGTGCACCTGGCTCGGGTAGGGGTGCTTTGGCGGCTCTTGTCGTTGACCTTCGGAGGCACAGTGAGGCTGCGCTGGCGGCAGAACCGGGGCGGGATGCCGGGTCGGTGACGCTCGGGCGGGCGAAGGACAGATTGAGCCACGCCTCCACCAACGCGCAGCGCAGCTTGCTGGCCGCCGCCAGGGGCACATGACACGCTCGTTGCCGTCCCTGTCAGGCCCGCGAAAGGAGGCGGTCTTCGAGAGGTTTTGGTGCGTCTCCCGTGCGCACCCGGCGACGATGTTCGCTCCCGCGGGCGTTGCGCACCTATCGGAGCAATCAGCTCACTCGGCGCGGTCCCGAGAACGGCGGGCTCGAACCGTAATGGCAACTCGTACCAGCGAGGAGGATGAGCTTGCTGGTAAACGGGCCGCACGAATAAAGCGCTCTTGCCGCGCGCGAATACCGCGTGCCACGACGCTGAAAGGCCCATTAGCTGGACTTTCGAACTGCCCAAGGGCGTGCGGCAAGCACCTGCCACACTTGACAACTCCTCCGTCATGCTCGATTCTGATGGAGATGCTGCTTACTGTCAACAATCTGGCGGACCGAGCGGCCGCGGGCGGCGCTCGCCGATTCCCCACGGGCGGCATCGCAGCGCCGGCTGCGAGCACGAGGCGAGCCAAAGGTCAGGCCGAGTTCTCCGACGACCTGCTCGAGCCGAACACCGGGTGCGGGGCGATCTGACTTGTCACTCCGCCGGCATGTCCTCTGCGTGGGCAGTGCGACCCTCGATCACGTCCTCGAACTGGATGCTCTGCCTGCAGGCGAGGGTAAGCAGCTCGCCCGAGCCTCGAGATGGAGTGGCGGTGGACCCGCGGCTACGGCTGCGGTTGCGGTGGCGTCGCTCGAAGGGAAGGCCACCTGGTGCGGGATA
>JBEKBT010000186.1:0-3186 GCA_050015255.1 Acidimicrobiales bacterium | reverse complement strand
CGTTCGAAGCCCGGTCGCGGCTCGGCAAACTGACGCTCCCACCCCGCTTCGCGAAGGACCTGGATCGCATCGTCCCACTCCTCGGCTCGGACGAGCAGGTCGACGTCGGCGAAGGAACGCAACGCCGGGTCGGGGTAGTCGAGGTGCGCGACAGCGGCGCCCTTCAGAACACGGTGATCGAGGCCGGAGCCCCACAGCACCCCGACGAGCCGGATGAGCTCTCGCTCACGGACGAGATCACCACAGAGCGCCGCCACGTGAGCCTCGTGGACCTCAGCCGCCTGGTCGTCAGTGGTAGCCAGGGCGGCGTCGGCGACGGCGCAGGCGAGCAGGCCGACCATGCGCTCGCGGAGGGCTATTCCAAGCAGCACGCTCCATTCGCCCTGGCCGAGGGGCTGGCCCGCCAGCGATCCGGCTGCGTTGTGAGCGTCCGGGCCACCCAGCCCGTAGGCGGCGATCCTTCGGGCGAGCAACGTCGCTGCAGGGACCTCAGGCGCTACCGGCAATGCCGTGGCGAGATTCATGGCGAACGCTCGATCGCCCCCGCGCTGTGCAAGCCTTCGAGGACCGGCGCCAGGTCTACCTCGATCCCAGATGCCTCCACCTCGTAGATCGCTGCCAGCTCCGCGGCGAGCTCCGACAACGTGATCGGATCGGCGAGCAGCTCCCAGAGCAGAGCTGCCGACCCCGACACGACAAGAGGGGTCTGGTCTTTGCCGCCCTCGGGCAAGAGGACGAGGGTATCGCGGGCATTTCGCGAGAGCGTTCCAGCCGCGCGCACCCACCGGCACCCGGAAGGCGCCTCGGAAACGACACAGTCGCTCGATTCGTCGGGCCCGTCACTCATCGCTCGCGGCGGGCACAATCAGCAAGAGCGGGCTCATGACGTTGCGGTCGGAATCCGAGCGCTCGGGCCACTCTCGCCGCCAGAAGAGACAAGATTCCGGGCACTGCCTCGTGCGTGCACCCCGGCGGTGCCAGAGATCGTTCTGCGCACCCTTCCCGCGACGCCTCCTTTGGGGACGAGGACCACGCCCTGCAACGGCGCTCCGACTCGGCGCAGCGCCTCCACTGCGAGACGTGCCTCCCGAGTCGTTACCCTTCCGAGCTCGCACAGCAGCACTACCGAGTCGACCAGCGGCGAGAGCCGGCCGGCGTCGTGGGTGACCAGCACCGGCGGTGCGTCGATCAAGACGACGTCCGCGAGACGGCGGGCCGCCGCCACCAGGTCTACGTGCTGCTGTGCCTGGCCGCTTCCGATCTCGGGACGAACGCCATTCATCATCAGTGAGACCCCTTCGATGACCGTGCGCATCGCCGTCGCTCCACGGTCCGAGGTCTCGCGTCCTGTTCCGAAACTAGCTCGCTCGTCCCCCGTCGCTGTGCCCCGGATAGAGCCCCTGACGAGCCTCGGGAGCGAGAGGTCGAAGGAGTCTGCCGCGATGAGGACCACGGAGCTCCCGGCCTCGGAGAAGCTGGCCGCCAGGTTGGCGATCAGGAGCTCTTTTCCCTCGAGGCGGGAGGGAGTGGAAAGAAGGATTGTCTCGGTTCGGCCGTTCCCGCGTCCTGAGAGGGCAAGGGCCGTCTGGAGCATCCGGAAGGACTCCGACGCCGCTGAGACCGGATCGTCGAGCACAACGAGCCCCCTTCGCCGTCGGCTCCGGGTGATCTTCGGGAGCTCGCCGAGCACCGGAAGCTCGAAGATTTTCTCTGCCTGCGCGCGGGTGCGGATGTGGGTGTCGAAGCGTTCCCAGACGAGAGCCAGGCCGAGCCCGACGAGGAGTCCAGCCAGGCCACCGAGAACCGAGCGGCTCATCTTGCCTTTCGGTGTGATCGAATGAGCGGCGCCCGTGCTCCCTGCCGCGAGGCTGGCCGTGCCCGCCGAGGCGGGGGAGATGACATGCAGACTGGTGCGGTTGGGCCCGGACAGTAGGAGCTGCTGGTAGGAGACGTACTGCTGGGCGTACTGAGTTTGAGCCTGGGTGATCTCGCTTTGGACGAGCGTGGAGGTGGGCTCCGCTCGCAGTCTCGCGATGATCGAGGCGAGTCCGTTGAGCTGGGTGTTGTCCGCCGAGAGATCGTTGTGAAAGGTCGCGAGCAGCTGGTCGTTGATGAAGGTGATGAGTTGACCGCTGAAGGTGTTCGCAACTTCGGCCGCGCGCCTGGCAGTGGGTTCGGAGGCAGAGATCTCGAGCAAGCTGAGGACATCCTGCGTAGTCACCTGAACGTGGCTCACGATGTCCCTGCCACCGGCTCTGTCGCCGAGCGACTTCGCCGTCATGCCGGGCACGGGCCCTGAAGTGGCGAAAAATGCCATGGTGTCGAGCGAGAGCCCACTCGGGTCGGCCGCGCCGGAAGGGAGCCCGAGGATCACCGTCGCCTGATAGCTCGTGGCGGAGTGGCTCGCCGCCGCCGAAGCCGGCCTCGCCGTCGCGTAGCCAATCACGAGGCCGAGCAGCATGAGGACAACGACTACCGGCCAGCGGCGCCGAATGATCCTCAGATACTCGATGGGTTCCACTGGACCTGTCCTCGCTCCGCGCACGCGGGGTACGTATGACTCACGCGAGGTGAATATGATAAGTCAACGCTCGGACCGCGACACAGGCGCCCTCATCCCGGGCTCGGTTATAGGTGCTCATACACCGATAGCGAGAAGGAGTCCTGCTCGTTCGAATTCGGCGAGCGTCCTCTCCACGTCGTCGCGGGCCTGATGCGCGGATATGGAGGAGACGTCGCAGATCGCCATGACCATCTCGTCGATCGTGGTGCTGCCGTCACACAGCTCCCAAAGTGCGGCCGCGGACTCATTGAGGGCAAGCATCGCTTTCCCATCGGCATCACAGACGATCACCCGACCCCCCCTCTGCTCGAGTCGCGTGCCTGGCAAGTGGCAGGGACGAAGCGTCGTGTCGGGCATAGGCTCTCTCATTCTTCGTAACTCCGGCTTCTTCTCAACTCATCCGTCTCCGATGCCGAACCGGCTGAACAGATCATGCTCGAAGACGAACCTCGCCGCCTCGAGGCGGGAATGGACCCCCAGCTTGGTCAAGATGTTCTGGGTATGCGTGCGGACAGTGTGCGGCGACAGGTGCAGCTTGGTCGCGATCGTATGATGGTCGAGCCCGGCCACCAGCTCTACCAGCACTTCGCGCTCACGGTTGCCCAGGCTGGCGAACCGTTCGA
>JBEKBT010000185.1:0-3191 GCA_050015255.1 Acidimicrobiales bacterium | reverse complement strand
AAATCGCCCACGGGGGGGCGGGGACCGTCTTGTCGGAGCACGCCGACTTGGAGCGGGGAACGGTGACGGCGACCATCGACGCGAGGCGGTCCGCGGTCGTGCTGTTGAGCGTCTCCTACGACCCCGGCTGGCAGGTCACCGTCGATGGCCGGCCGGGCTCGACCGAGGTCGTAGTGCCCGCCATGCCGGGCGTGCGGGTGCCGGCCGGGGTGCACGTAGTCCGCTTCAGCTACGTCGGCTACCAGGACTACTGGGCTCTTCTCCTGGTTGCTGCAGCGTCCCTTTTCACTGCCGCCGCCGTCAGCCTGCGATGGCGTCGCGAGGAAACCGCCGCGCCGAGGCGTCCCTGAGCGGCCCCGACTCGTGGCCACACCGATCCTCGACCGGCCGAACCGAGCTGCGGGTTGCGAGCTCTACATCAACGACGACGGCACGACGACCGTCGCCCTGCCCGCAGCCTGAATGAGACGCAAGCGCCGCCGTTCGATTCAGGTGTCGCGCCCGAAGAAGCTCGCGACGTCAGGATGATTTCGCCTTAGAGGGCCTTGGTGTAGGACGTGTCGTCGCGCACCGTCTCGTACTGCGCCTGCGTAAGAGACTGGCACCACAGTGGGACTTCCGGTACTCGGAGCCGTTTGCGAAGGCACTCCCACGCAGCACGCTCGACTCGCGGTTTGCCCAGGGCCCGACTCAGATTGCAGACGGCTTGGAGGGCTGGCACGAGGTCCGTATCAGTGGAGACCACAACGGCCACGTCGTAATTCTGTCGCGCTGCGTTGAAAACGAGGTCGACCGCTAGCTCGACGTCGACGCCCTTCTCCTCCGCAGGATGCGCAGGCCAGTCCTTCGGATAGCGCAGAGCCCGTGGAAACACCTTGGCACCCGACGCCTCCCAGGCAGCGATCTGCCGGAGCTTGGCAGCGTTCGACCGGCGTGCCCTGGGCTTGCCAGCGGACCCGTGCAGAGCGTCGGCCGCATAGCGGGCGGCCCGCACGCCCGACCCGTCCAGAACGGCAGTATGCAACAGTGCTTCGCCATCATCAACGCGAACTTCCACCGACTGGCGACCTACCAGCCGACGAGCCACTACTGGCCGTTCCCGGGGCTACGAGACGGCGCTATTCGTCGTGCTCGCGCTCGTGCTCGCATTCCTCAGCTGCTGGTGGGTGTGCCGGCGACTGACCTGACAGCACCCTGATCGAATGGGCGTCGGGCGCAGTCTCGCCCGAGATTGGTTGTTCTGCTCGGTATTGGATGCGATGGAGGCGTGACCCAACTGGCGCGATATTCGGCGATACGGGCGGTAGCGCTCCCTCGTAGTCCGAGCTAACCCGGGCGAAACCCTGGTCGAAGATCGCCCAGGAGGGCCGTAAGTGCTCGGCGAGGGTATGGGTGCGGGCCACTTAGCTGCTGGAACTGTGCACACACTCGAGCGAGACTGCTCGACAGTGCTCGGGGGCGAGTCGGACACGAGACTTGGCTTGCAACTAAGCTCGGCTTCTTGACGATCACACTCGGACTAACCGGCAATCCGGGCTCCGGTGGTCCGACCGGGCCAACGTTCCGCTGGTCGGTGTGTGTCTGCCGACCGGGCACAGCCGTACCGACAACGCGAGAGAGGAAACAACGTGCCAAAGGCATCGAAGTCAAGTGCCTCCGACACCGTGGAAGTCGAGGGTATTGAGGAGCATGTCGAGAACTTCGAAGGTGGCTATACGGTCGTGTTCGGGAGGTTCACCGCGGACGCCGACATGGCGGCCTCTTTCAAGGGCCTACCCAACGACCAATGTCAGGCTCCGCATTGGGGGTACGTCATCCGAGGCAAGGTGACGTACAGATCCTCGTCAGGCGAAGAGACGTTCGAGACCGGTGACGCTTATTACGCGCCGCCTGGCCACACCCCCGTGCTCTATGCGGGCACTGAACTAGTCGAATTCAGCCCGACCAAAGAGCTCCAGGAGACGATGGCCGTCTGCATGAAGAACATGGGGGGGGTAGCCGGAGGCTGACACCAGGACTGCTGCCACACTCTTGAGCATGTAGGTACGCCCCACCGCTCCGTTCGGGTTGCCACGCGAGCGCGGACCCTCACTTGGAAAGCGGCCGATTTTCCCCTGAAACCCCCGGACAGCCAATCCTGAGACGGGGGTCAACAGCGCACAGGAATTCCCGAGTGCTGGATCGTTAGCGCACATGAGCCAGTCGCGCGCAGCCGATCGACGCGGCTGGCGGTGGATCGAAATGCGCGCGACATCGAATGCCCACGCGGGTATCCCATTCCGCCGGCTAGCGGGTGAACAGAATAGCGGCGTCAATTCACTCCCCGAGCATGCATACTCGGCGATCTGTGGTTGGATGTTCGTCACAAGCTGAACCCGGATATCAACAACTGTGCTGCGATTCGCTCATTCCGAGGGAGCGCGATCCTCTTTCGGCTTCTCAAAACTCTGTCTCAATTCCGGAGTTGGCAGTCCTGATTCCCAGCGAATCAACCAGTTGGATGCCGGTACTTCTTCGGCGGCGGATACACATATCCTGCAATCGTCGCTGACGTCCAACCGATTGCCCATCCAAGGATGACGTAGACGACCGTGTGCTGCGGCCTCGTCTTGCCGGTTGCAACGCCGACGATGATCAGAGCAATCCAGACGATCGCACAACCGATGCTGTACGCCGTGTAAGTCCGTAGTCGATCCCTCACGCTCCGATCGTCTCACGCTGGGAGTACTCCATGCGGACTCGCCTCCGGATTGGGGATCATCGGGCGACAGACCGCCACAGTGGCCACCATCTGCTCGACGACCTAGTCGGCCGGGCGCACCCGGAGCGCTCGTTGTGCGCCCTGCTTGTTTCGACACGGCACGCGCCTCGGAGTTGATGTTCTGTGCTCACGACCGCCCAGTCACTTTGCGCGTCAACGGATCCGGCGTGCTCGGTTGAACTAACCGGGTCGGACGACCGGGCACCGACGACGCACCTGCGACCGTTCAGTCGGCTGCCGCGGCCTCAAGTCCGGCGATGTCGAGCTTCACCATCTCCAGCATCGCCTGCATCACCCGCTTTCCTCGTTCGGGGTCGAGCTCGCTCATGAGCTCTCCGAGGCGTTCGGGAACGATCTGCCAAGACACGCCGAAGCGATCCGTCAGCCAGCCGCACTGCATGGCCGATCCTCCCGCGAGCAGGCGCTCCCA
>JBEKBT010000184.1:0-3211 GCA_050015255.1 Acidimicrobiales bacterium | reverse complement strand
TCGAACAGGCCTTACGGAACGGGGTTGGAGCGTCGGTCTTCTTCGACGCCGCCTACCGGGATGTGGCCTCCCTCACAGCACTGATCCAGTCGTGCGCTGTGGTCGTACTGCCTTACGACTCTACGGACCAGGTGACGTCCGGCGTGCTCGTCGAGGCCATCGCGGCAGGCAGGCCGGTGGTTGCCACGGCCTTTCCCCACGCCGTCGAGTTGTTGGCGAGTGGGGCGGGCATGATCGTCGACCGTGACGACCCGGCGGCTCTGGTGTTAGCCCTGCGCCGGGTGCTCGTTGAACCGGGACTCGCCGACCGCATGGCGGCGGAAGCGTCACGACTGGCGCCGAGCATGGGCTGGTCGGTGGTCGCGGGAGCGTACGTGGCTCTGGCGGATCGTCTTCTCAGCAAATACCCGGCATCGGTTTGACCAGCACGGTGGAGCCCAAGTTCGACCACCTCTTCCGAATGACGGACGATCGGGGCACCTTCGAGCACGCCCGATACGGCGAGCCCAGGCGAGGGCTCGGCTACTGCACCGGCGACATGGCCCGAGTCCTCGTCGTCGCCACACGAGAACCCCTTCCCGTGCAGGCGGTGAGCGACCTCGCCAGGACCGGCCTTCGGTTCCTGATCGAGACGCAGGGCGTCGACGGCGGTTACCGGAACCGGTTGAGCCGGCGGGGTCGCTTCCAACTGAGTACCGCACCAGCTGGCGATCCCAAGGTCGTCGTCTGCGCCGGCAAATGGTCGATGTGTTGGCATGATCTTGGGCATGGTCACCACCGTCGAACAGTTCGAAGAGTTGGTGGCCAATGCTCTCGACGGGATACCTGCCGAGCTTGGTGCGGCAATGGAAAACGTCGCTGTCATGGTGGACGATCACAGCCCGCCCGGGCGACTACTCGGCCTCTACCAGGGAGTCCCGCTAACGAGCCGTGGGGCTCACTACTCGGCAACCACTCCGGATCGCATCACGATCTTCATGGCCACGATCTGCCGAGCGTGCCAGACGCCGCAGGAAGTTGTCGAGATGGTGCGCTGGGTGGTGATCCACGAGGTCGGGCATCACTTCGGCATCGATGACAAGCGGCTTGAAGAATTGGGGTGGGGATGACCGGGCACCGTTCTGCAAAGCGACGCCTCCCGGTCATTCGGCTCGTCAGACTTCGCACGTCTCTCGCGCTCGCCGTCGGCGGATGCGGTCGCACCCGGTCATTTCCGACAGTCCCTTCGCGTTGCGAGGTTTCAGGTGGCGGCGCGCAGGGCGTCGAGCAGGTGACCAACGTGCGCGGTGGCCACGCCGACACAGCGATCGGCGGCACCGTAAGTGAGGTACACGTCATCACCGTCGCAGTGTGCTCCCTGGACGAACACGACGTTGTCCACGTCGCCCCAGCGCTCCCAGTCGAGTTCCGGCTCGAGCACTGGCTGGGGGAGGCGGCTGTGCAGCCGACCGGTGGTCTGGTCCAACAGCGCCAGGTTGATCGTGTACGAGCCGTCGGCGCGCCGTTCGTGGAAGAAGAGTAAGAACCCCCCCTCCGTCGGGACAGGGGGTGCGCCCGCACCGACGCCGAGCGCCCCTGGTGTTGGTCGGATCAGCGTGTGCACGTCGAGGTCGGCCATATAGGCGTCCCAGTAGTCGGGGTCCGCATGCCACAGATGCTCGAGGTCGTCAAACACGGCGAGTTGCATGTCAGGGTGGATGCGGTGGATGAGCGCGACGCGCTTATCGGAGAGGGTGAACACCACAGCGTCCTTGTTCGCTACGTCGGGTGGCCCGAGTAACTGGCCGGTCGCCTCTTCAAGCTCGAACCTGTGGCCGTTCCAGTGCAGGCGGTGAGCGCCGATGCGCCACGGTCCCTCTCCAGGCGGGGGCACCTGCGTGTAGGTCATCACCAGCTGCCGGCTGCCGCGGTCCTCCACCCACTGCACCCGCGGGTCCTCAAAACTCAGCGCGCCCCCGACACCTGCGCTGGCAAGGACGTAGCCGTACTCGTAGCTGTGACCGTCGGCAGAGGTGAAGACCACGATGTCGGAGACGTAGTCGAGAAAACGCGGGCCGGTGCCGTCACCGGGGCGGTAGCCATTCCGAACGGCCCGTACGAAGAGGTGGTAGAGGCCGGCGTGATGTAGGACACCGGCGTTGAACAGCGGCCCGTAGCCGAGTACCGTACCGGCCTCGACAATGGGCTGGTCGCGCAACCGCCGGACCGCATGCGTTGGGATTGTGGCTACCGAGCTGTCGAGCACGCCGCCTCCTGCTCGGATCGATAGGTAGTAACACACATATTATCTATCGTTATCTTATCGTAACTATTCAGGTCTCAGCTGCATGAGGCGACGAGCGACGACCGAGCTGCGAAGCGCTCAGGTCCGAGGGACGACTCCCGAGAGCCAGACGTCTTCTTCGAAGAGGAGCCGCAGCCCGCGAAGGACGTCCTTGTCCCTTCTTTCGCATCGTCGAGATGTAGCTGCGGACGGTGCAGTAGTCGCCGGGCACCCTCGAGACTGCGCCAGGTGCCGGAGATCTTCCGCTGGAGCTTCACCATCCGTAACTGTTCAGGTCTCAGCTGCGATCGCCGCGCTCAGCACACTCGAAGCGCCGGTCCACCTGACGAGGGGCCGGCGCCCAGCGCCAGAGATCTCGTGGCTCGCTACCTCCACCGTACGGTCCTTCGTGCCGTCGCTATCGCGGTATGGCTCTACGCCGGATGGCACCTCTTTTCCCATTGAGCGGCGGCTGCTGTTCTGAAACGGTGCTCGGTGTCCGCAGAGATTCTGAGGAAGGACGTCACAGCACGCCATCTTTCAGGGAGTACCCGAGTGGATGAGACCGATGCCTCGAGTCTCGGGAAAGATGCGCCAGACGATCACAATGATCGGGGAGCGCCACGAGCGACAGGATAGAAACGGTATCCCCCACGTTGCCCACGAGCCCTCCCGCGGCGCTGAGCACCCCGACCAGCGCCGGCTACGTCGAAACATGCGGCGTCCACTTTCCACGCCTGATGTTCGACGCGACGCCTTCGAGCAGGCCGGCCGCCTCGACGATGTCGGAGAGCTTCACGCGCTCCAGCCGGGGCAGCACATCACGGCGGAACCATTCCGGGTCGTGCACGGTCCCCGGGTTCGCCTGCTCCCATTCTGCGAGCGGACGCATCGTGAGGACGTGACCGGTCGGGAGTGCTGGGATCGGTCGCCGAGGGGTCGCCGTCG
>JBEKBT010000183.1:0-3361 GCA_050015255.1 Acidimicrobiales bacterium | reverse complement strand
GCTCGGGCGCCGTTTCGCCGACTGCTATCCCCATGAGCTCTCCGGTGGGCAGGCCCAGCGCGTGGCCATCGCCAGGGCGTTGGCTGTCGAGCCAAGGGCGCTCGTGCTCGACGAGCCCACCTCGGCGCTCGACGTCTCGGTGCGCGCCGAGGTGATCAACCTGCTGGTCAGGCTGCAGGACGAGCTGTCCCTCTCCTATGTCTTCATCAGCCACGACCTTGCCACCGTGCGGCACCTGGCGGACACGATCGACGTGATGTACCTCGGCCTCGTCGTCGAGTCGGGTCCCTACGGCGAGGTACTCGGAGCGGCCCTCCATCCCTACACGCGGGCTCTCGCCGAGGCCGTGCCGGTCCCCGATCCCGCCCGCGAAGCCAAGCGCCGCCTGCGGGCAGACGGTGAGGCAGTGCCTCCTCCCGGGACAGCCATCGCCACCTCCGGCTGCTCGTATCGCCCGCGTTGCCCGCTTGCCGAGGAGGTTTGCCGGACCGCGCGCCCCGAGCTCGTCGAGTTCGGGGCGGGCCACCTCGTCGCCTGCCACAAGGCCAAGAGAGACTCGAGCGTGCCGGTCGCCTGGGGCGCTTCTGACTCACGTGCCGCCTTGTCCTGAGTTGCGCTCGGACTGCGCGATCACAGGACGAGTTCCCTAAGGGGAGGCGGACCCAAAAGGCTCGACAAGTCGTCGGATCGGCCGAGCGTGACGAACATACGTTCGATACCGTTGGCGTGTGAAGGACCTGTCCCCCGAGGAAGCCGAGATCCTGCGCCGGTCGATCGCGATGCTCCCCGCGCAGGCTCCGAGCGGGCTCAGCCGTGAGCGGGCCCTCGCTATCCTCGCCCAGCTCGTGCGGGCGCTGAGGGAATGCCATGAAGAGGAGCCTCCCCCGGTGAGAACGTGGGCTCTCTCCGGAACCACGCCGAAGGAGGCCCCACAACCATGTTGCACCTTGGACTTGATCTCAGCAGGAAGCGCCTTGATGTCTGCGTCCTTGACGAACTCGGGAAGAAACTCGCGGTGACCACAGCTCCGCCCGACGCCGACGGGCTCCGTCACCTCGTGCAAGAGATCGGCGTCCTGGGCGGACCGGTGAACGCAGCCATCGAGTCGATGAACGGCGCCCGCTTTGTCCATGACACCTTGGAGTTGCTCGGCTGGCAAGTCGAGATCGCCGACGCCCAGAAAGTGAAGGGCCTGGCGCCGCTCGCCTGCAAGACCGACCGTATCGATGCCTGGGTCCCGGCAGAGCTGTCCCGGCGAGACCTCGTCTTGGCGATCTGGCTGCCAGATCCAGCAGCGCGCGGCGAACGGGAGCGAGCCCGGTTCCGCCTCCACTTGGTTCGCCACCGGACGATGCTGAAGAACCGTATCCATGCGAGCCTGCTCGCCTTTGGCAAGCCGTGCCCGGTTTCCGACCTGTTCGCGAAGCAAGGTCGCGAGTTGCTCGGTCGATTGCAGCTTCCCGATCCTTGGACGAGGAACATCGAAGTGGCCCTCTCGATGATCGACGATCTTGACCTCGAGATCGACGCCTGCGAGAAAGAGCTCCGCCGTCTCGGTGCGGATCATCCCTACGTTTCCCTGCTCCAGACCACCCCCGGCATCAGCTGGGTCCTCGGGTTCACGATCGCCTCTGAGATCGGCGACATCAGCCGTTTCGCCTCGCCGAAGAAGCTCTGTGGTTACACCGGTCTCTGCCCCTCGGTGCGCCAGTCCGGTGCCATGGACTGGCGTGGACCGCTCATGAAGAACGGCCCGAAGTATCTGAGATGGGCACTTATCGAGGCCACCATGCACGCCGCCCACCATCGTGCCTACCGCGAGCACTGCGAGAGAACCAAGGCCCGCCTCGGTCGCCAGCGCGGGCCGAAAGTGGCACGCATCGAGGTAGCCCGCAAACTGGGTGAGGCCATCTGGTACATGCTCGTCAACGGCAAACCGTTCGCCCCGGCAAGGTCCCACGCTGTAGCACTGGTCGCCTGACGACCCTTGAGGGAGATGGACCAGCCGGGGTCTCCCACCAGACCTGATCCTCCTTCGAGGAGGCAATAAAGAGATGAGCACCTGCTCGCCCAAGAAGGCAGACGCACTCAAGGGCCTGCAGCAAGCTGCGGGCCGGTGCCCCATGATGGCCGCCTCCGGCAAAGAGGCCCCCGTCAGCGTCAAGGGCCCTCCGCTACGCTCCGGGTCCTCCAACATGTCAGATGTGCCACCTGCAACCACCGGGCAGGTGCAGTGCTCGAAGGTGGCAAGGGAGCAATCGGCAGCGGTGATCCTAGCTTGACCTGAAATATCCGTCTGGATCTGGATGGCTACCGGCTCACGACGCGACGGCGTTCGGTGGCGACATTCTGTTCCGGGTGACTTCCTTCAGGATCTAATCCCGGAAGGCGGTTAAGGGGTTGTCGCCTCGTCGTTGTAGCGCTTCCGCGACAGCCCGGCCCCATGGCAAGCCGACCTGAAGGACCAAGGCGACCGAACATCCTGATCGGCACGCAAGCTCCGGCCAGGACGTGAGTTCGGCGCCGATCTGGACCGTCCAATCCGAGCGGCGAGACGTCCAGATCCCGACAACCGAAGGGCCACTGTCCGAGTCGCTCGGTCCGTTCGTCGTGCTCCCGACGCCGGTCAATGGCCTCTCTGCGATCCTGACGGGCGTTGGCGACGACGTAGCCGAGCCCGACGGCGAGCACGATGACGGTGGCAAGCCAAAGCGCGTGAACGGCGAAACCGACAAGGCCAAACAACAGGGCAACGGACATGGACACGACCATGACTACGTCCGAGACCCTGCGTTGACCGAGCAACGAGGAGATGCGTCGAGACTGCTGCGATCTGGCAGGCATCACAGGGAACCTCTCTTCCGTAAAATGGTGCTGTCCTCGTGACCGAAGGAGGTTGGCGCACTTCCTTGGTCTCCCTCCCGATCAAGCAGTGACGGCGACGCCCTGTTGAAGATCCGCACGAGCTTTGTTGTCGACGAGCACCGCCAGCAACTCGCCGATCGTCTGGTGTCGGTCGGTGTCTTTTCGCAACGGCACGTGAAGCTGAATCCGGTAGCGATTGCGACGGCCATCCTTCTCCTTGGTCACGTAACCGGCTGTGACCAGGTCGTTGAGGATGCCGAAGGCACTGCGCTCGGTGATGCCGAGCATCGTCGCGATGTCGCGCAAGCGCACGCCTGGATCGTGTGCGATGCAGACGAGGACACGAGCGTGGTTGGTGAGAAAACTCCATTCTCCCATGGGGCAAGTCTAACATATTCAGGAAACTAGTTGCTAGTTTGATAAACCTGGAGTACGATGACAGGTGTCTAAACGAAGTGGTCCCCGACCGCATCTGGCCGAGAGCTACGGCAACAAG
>JBEKBT010000182.1:0-3391 GCA_050015255.1 Acidimicrobiales bacterium | reverse complement strand
AACCCCCTGGCCCAGAACCCCGCCGCCCTGCTGGCGGCCCCGTCGTGGAGCCATCCCTTCGGGACGGACCAGTTCGGTCGTGACATCATGTCGCTGTCCCTCGACGGGATCGGCGTCTCCCTCGAGATCGCCTGCCTGGCCGTTCTCATCGCGGGCGTGATCGGGACGATCGCCGGTGTCATCGCCGGCTTCCTCGGCCGGTGGACCTCGGCTGTGATAATGCGGGTAACGGACATGCTGTTCGCCATCCCGGCCATCCTCCTCGCCCTCATCGTCGTCGCCGCCCTCGGTGCCGGCTGGCTGAACAGCGCCATCGCCATCGGCGTCGGATACATCCCGATCTTCGTGCGGGTGGTGCGGGGACCGGTGCTGACGCTGCGGGAGTCGGGCTACGTGATGGCGGGAAGAGTGCTCGGGTTCTCCCGTCGCAGGCTCCTGTTCCGGCACATCCTCCCGAATGTGGCAGGGATCCTGGCCGTGCAGGTGAGCCTCGCCCTCGCCTGGTCGATCCTCGCCGAGGCGAGCCTCAGCTTCCTCGGGCTCGGTCCCCCTCCTCCGACGGCCTCCCTCGGGGAGATGATCAACCAGTCCGCCAGCTCCGGCCTGGCGGGGATCGACTGGTGGACACTCGCCTTCCCCTCCGTGGCGATCGTCATCGCCGTCATCGGCTTTAATCTCCTCGGAGACGGGCTCCGCGACGCCATCGACCCCCGCACGAGGAAGCGGTGAGAGCTGTGAGCCGTGCGAGCCGTGCCCGCGACACCTGGAGCCGTCGATGCGAGTGATCGGGATGATCTCGGGGACCTCCTTCGACGCCGTCGAGGCGGTGCTGGCGGATTTCGCACCGGAGGGCGACACGCTCTCTTGCGACCTCGTCGCCCACCGTTCCGTGCCTTATCCCGATGATCTTCGCGAGCGCGTCGCCGCCGTCTTGCCGCCCGCGCCCACTCACATCGGTGAGGTCTGCCAGCTGGACGTCGCCATCGGGCAGTTCTTCGGCCAAGTCGCCCGCGACCTCGCCCAGGAGATCGGCGGCGAGCCCGTGCTGCTCGTGTGCTCGCACGGCCAGACCGTCTTCCACTGGGTCTCGGGCGACCGGGCGCTCGGCACGCTCCAGCTCGGCCAGCCCGCCTGGATCGCCGAGAGCACGGGAGCGAGCGTCGTAAGTGACGTGCGCAGCCGCGACATCGCCGCCGGCGGGCATGGGGCCCCGCTCGCGAGCGTGCTCGACGTCCTCCTGCTCGCTCCGCCGGCCGGTACCGTGCGCGGCGCCTTGAACCTCGGAGGCATCTCCAATGTGACCGTGCTCGCCGAGGGACGCGAGCCGGTCGCCTGCGACATCGGGCCGGCGAACGCTCTCCTCGACGCCGTCATCAGCTCGGCGAGCGGCGGTCGCGAGCGCTTCGACGAGGACGGTCGCCGTGGGGCACGGGGGAGGGTCGACAAGGCGCTGCTCTCGGCGATGCTGGAGGAGCCCTACTACTCCTTGCCGGCACCGAAGTCCACGGGCAAGGAGCTTTTCAACCTTGACTACGTCCTCGCAACTCTCGCCGGGCGTGAGCTCGGCCTCGATGATCTCGTCGCCACGCTGACAGCACTCAGCGTCGAGACCGTGGCCGATGCCCTCACCCGATGCGGCGTCACCGAGGTCGTGGCCGCCGGCGGGGGCACTCGCAATCCGACGCTCATGTCGAACCTGCGGGACCGCCTCGAGGGCGTGGCCTTCCGTCCGCTGGAGGACTTCGGCGTGCCCGAGGCGTCAAAGGAGGCACTCGCCTTCGCGCTGATCGGCTACCTGACCGGCTCCGGGCTGCCGGCTTCTGTCCCCTCGTGCACCGGCGCCCGGCACGCGAGCATCCTCGGGTCCCTCACGCCAGGCGAGCGGCCGCTCGAGGTTCGCACCGGGGTCAAGGCGCCCTCTCGCCTTGTCGTGCACAGGGCTGGCTCTTCCGAGACGGAGGGCTGAGCACGATGGCGGAGGCAATGGCGGGGACGGTGACGAAGGAGGCGGCGGAGACGGCGGCGGCGCCCCTGCTCTCGTTGCGCGACGTGCACGTCGGCTCCCACCGCCGTCGTGAGGTTCGCGAGATCGTGCGGGGCGTCGACCTCGACGTCCTCCCAGGCGAGAAGGTCGGCGTGGTCGGAGAGAGCGGGTCGGGCAAGACGCTCACGATGCTGTCGGTGCTCCGGCTCCTCCCGAGGCCTCTCGAGGTGCTCGAAGGGCAGATCCGCTTCGAGGACCGGAACCTCACCGATCTCGGCGAGCGGGAGATGGAATCGGTTCGGGGCGCCGGAGTGGCGATGGTCTACCAGGACCCGATGACCTCGTTGAACCCCCTCCTCAGAGTGCGCACCCAGATTGTCGAAACTCTTCGGGGCCATGGCGCGAGCAAGGCGGCAGCACGGGAACGCACTCGCGAGGTGCTCGGCCAGGTGGGCTTCGTCGATCCCGAACGGGTCGAGGCGGCGTTCCCCCACGAGCTCTCCGGCGGGATGGTCCAGCGGGTCATGATCGCGATGGCGATCGCCACCTCTCCACGTCTGCTCGTGGCCGACGAGCCGACGACCGCCCTCGACGTCACCATCCAGCAGCAGATCCTCGACCTCGTCGACTCCTTGCAGTCGCGGACCGGTATGTCGGTGGTCTGGGTCTCCCACGATCTCGGCGTGATCGCCCGCCTCGTCGACCGGGTCTGTGTCATGTACGCGGGTCGGGTCGTCGAGAACGCACCGACGCTGCGGCTGTTCGTGCGACCGACACATCCTTATTCCCAGGCGCTCCTCGGCTCGCTGCCCGGGCCGGAAGTGGGCCACCGCGCGCAGCTCACCCAGATCGGTGGTTCTCCGCCGGACCCGACGCTCCTGCCACCGGGCTGCCCGTTCCGACCGCGCTGCCCCTTCGCCTTCGAGCGCTGCGCGCAGGAGGAGCCCCCGCTGCTGGAACGTGGGGACGGCAGCTTCGCCGCATGCTGGAGGGAGCCGCGCGAATGGTGCTAGCGCTGCGCACCGTTGATCTCGTGAAGGTGTACCACGTGCGACGCGGGCCCGGAGTCGAGGCGCTGCGGGGTGTCTCCGTCGAGCTCGAGTCGGGCCGGACGCTCGGGATCGTCGGCGAGAGCGGGTGTGGCAAGTCGACGCTCGCCCGCCTCCTCGTCGGGCTGGAGCGGCCGACCTCGGGGAACATCGAGCTGTTCGGCGAGGCGATCGCGCCGGGCGGCCATCGCGAGCTCGCCCGCAGCATCCAACTCGTCTTCCAGGACCCCTACTCCTCGCTCGATCCGCGTCTGACCGTCTCGACCGCCATCGGCGAGGTGCTGGCAGTGCACGGTCTCGCCGCACGAGGGCGACAGCGCGAGTCCCGCGTCGGGGACCTGCTCGCCATGGTGGCGCT
>JBEKBT010000181.1:0-3463 GCA_050015255.1 Acidimicrobiales bacterium | reverse complement strand
CACATCACGATGGCCGGGTAGGCCATAGCCGAGCGCACCTTCTGGCGGAGCTCGACCTGTTTCTCGAGCGTGGTCGAGAGCTTGAGGAGGACGGAGTCCAGCTGGCCGCCGACCTCGCCGGCGCGGACCATGGCGATGTAGAGGGGAGGGAAGATCTTGGGGAGCTTCTCGAGCGAGCTCGATAACGACGAGCCCTGCTCGACGTCCTGACGCACCTGGAGCATGGCGTCGCGAAGCGGCTTGGACTCGATCTGGTCGGCGAGCACGCCGAGCGCCCGCACCAAGGTGAGCCCGGCGGCGACCATGGTCGCCAGCTGGCGGCTCATGAGGGCGACGTCTTTGAGCGCGACCCGGTCGGTGACGCCGGGGATGTTGATCTCGCGCCTCAAGTTGATCGAGACGGGCTTGATCTCGATGGGCGCGTACCCCATGTCCCTGAGGCGGGCCGCGACCAAGGGCACGCTGTCGGCCTCAAGCTGGCCCCTGACGAGCCTGCCGTCGGCATCGCGGACCCTGTAGTCGAAAGTGGTCGTTGGCATGGCTCAGTCCTCCAGACCGGGGGTGGTTGATGTCATCGCTGCCTCAGGTAGTCACGAAGCTCGTTCGGATCGTGGCAGCGGTCAAAGGCCATGGCTTCGGTGATGGTGCCCGCCTGTACGGCTTTGGCCAGACCCTGGTCCATCGTCTGCATCCCCGACGCGGCCCCGGTCTGGATCAGGGAGTAGATCTGGTGCGTCTTGGCGCTCCGGATGAGGTTGCGGATCGCGGGGTTGCAGAGCATGATCTCGGCGACCGGCGTACGACCGAATCCGCTGGCGCTCAGAACCAGCTGCTGGGTGATCACTGCTTCCAAGGACGAGGCGAGCTGGATCCGGATCTGGTCCTGCTGGGCACTCGGGAAGACGTCGATGATCCTGTCGATTGTCTGGGGAGCGTCCTGGGTGTGCAAGGTCGCGAACACTAAGTGGCCGGTCTCGGCTGCCGTGAGAGCTGTGGCGATCGTCTCGGTGTCGCGCATCTCACCGATGAGGATCACGTCTGGGTCCTGGCGCAGCACGTGACGGAGCGCCTCCGCGAACGACTTCGTGTCCGATCCCACCTCGCGCTGGTTGACGATCGACCGGTTGTGCGTGTGCAGGAACTCGATCGGGTCCTCGACGGTCACTATGTGGAGTGGCTTCGTCTGGTTGATGATGTTGACCAGCGAGGCGAGGGTCGTCGACTTGCCCGATCCGGTCGGTCCCGTCACGAGCACGAGGCCCCGTCGCAGCTCGGCCAGCGAGGGGACGACGGCGGGTAGGCCGAGTGTCTCGAAGGACGGTATCTCATGGGGAATGGCTCGCATGACGGTCCCGATCGAGCCTCGCTGCAGGAAGACATTGACCCGGAAGCGTCCCACGCCCATGATCGTGTGGGAGGTGTCGAGCTCGTGCTCCGCCTCGAACCGCTCACGGAGGCCCTGGGTGAGGATCCGGTAGACCATCTCGCGGATCTGTTCGTTGTCGACCCGCCCGAGGCCCTCGATCGGCCGCAGCGAGCCGTCGATGCGAATGGCGGGAGGAAGCTGGTTGGCGAGGTGAAGGTCTGACGCACCGTTGCGCACGGCGTAGGTCAGCAACTCGTCGATGTCCAAGGTACCGTCGGGGTTGTACGTGGGTGTGAAAGGCTCCATGTCCGGCCTACCGCCCGAGCTCGGCAGGCTCGGACGCGCGTCGAGGCTGTAGTCGCCCTTCCAGTCGTCGGGGTCATAGCCCGGCTCGAGGGAACCGTTGGAGGACACGTCACGTGGGTGTTGAGTGCCGGCCATGGCGGGCTCGGGCACCTGCGCTGCCACGTTCGTCAAGGGGCTCGGCGTTGGCACCGCGTCCATCGAAGCAATCGTCAGCGGCTTAACGGTCGTCAGCGGTGAGGAGGCTGCTGCCTGCGCCGGGTTCGCCGCCGTCTCCTCGCTTGGGGAAAGGCGGGGGTAGACGGCGTTCATGAGGTGCTCGATGGCGACAGGGTCGGCCAAGACGCATCCGTTCACCTCGATGCCGAGAAAGGCGGATATCTCACGCTGTCGGGCGGTGTCGATCGGCTCGGCGCACGCCAGAGTCAGGCGTTGGTCCTCGAGCCTGTAGCCGATCGCGTCCAGCTCCCGAGCGAACAGCTCGGGCACCAAGCGGAACGCCTCTCCCATCGGCCGCTTTTCGGAGATGTCAACCGAGGTCATCCCTGAGATCCGAGCGAGCTCGGAGAGCGACACCGCCGCTTCGACGAAGCCCCGGTCAGTGAGCACCGCGGCGACAGGCCGGCCGCTAGTAGCCGCCTCCGAGAGTGCGGCGGCGGCGTCGTCGCCGGAGATCCGGCCGACGGCGACCAATGTCTCGGCCAGACGCTTGGACCACTCGGTTGCTGACCGCCGGTCGGCACTCATACGACCACCCTCAGTATTTCCTCGAGGCTCGTTATGCCAAGTGCTGCTTTGCGTAGTCCGTCATGACGCAATGGAACCATCCCCTGTTCGAGGGCTAGGTGCTGGATGTCATCGTTGGAGCTGCGGGTGATGATTGCCCGTTCGATTTCTTCGTCAACAAGTAGGAGCTCCTGAAGCGCGATCCGGCCGCGGTAGCCGGTTCGGCTGCAAGCCTGGCATCCGACAGCCCTCCGGAACCGCACTTTTCCATTCGGCGGGGCATCCTCTTCTGTGAATCCGATCAGCTCGAGCTCCTCGGCAGTCGGCGAAGCATCCTCCTGGCAGTTCTCGCAGAGCTGGCGGGTGAGGCGTTGGGCCAGGACGCAATCGAGGGCGGAGCCCACGAGGAACGGCTCCACTCCCATTTCGACGAGCCGCATCGGCGTGCCAGCGGCGTCGTTGGTGTGCAGGCTCGAGAGCACGAGGTGGCCCGTCAGGGCGGCCTCGATGGCGATGACCGCGGTCTCCCGGTCGCGGATCTCGCCCACGAGCACCACATCGGGGTCCGAGCGAAGGATGGAACGCAGGGCATTTGCGAAGGTGAGGCCCGCCTTGGGGTTGACCTGCACCTGGCTGACGCCGCGGAGCTGGTACTCGACCGGGTCCTCGACCGTGATGAGGTTGCGCTCGGGGGAGTTGAGGGCGTTCAAGGTCGCGTACAGAGTTGTCGACTTGCCCGAGCCTGTGGGCCCTGTCACGAGGATCGTGCCGTACGCCTTGCGGTAGGCGACCTCGTAGCGTTTCTCGACAGTGGGGAGAAAGCCGAGCTCGGAGAGCTGCAAGGTGGCGCTCGACTTGTCGAGCACGCGTAGGACGATCTTCTCCCCGTGCACGGTCGGGAGCGTCGCCACGCGTAGGTCGATCTCGCGCCGGCCCGCAGTGAGGGTGATGCGGCCGTCCTGGGGAGTACGGTGCTCGGCGATGTCAAGGCTGGCCATGACCTTGAGGCGCGTCGTCACACCACCTTGGATCGCCTTCGGTGAACGGGTGATCTCGTGCAGCACACCG
>JBEKBT010000180.1:0-3470 GCA_050015255.1 Acidimicrobiales bacterium | reverse complement strand
CAGCACCCGTTCCCCTCGGTGCGCTTCGACGCCAACACCCGAGGCAGGAGCCCAGTGCGTTAGTTGCGCACGCTGGGATCTGTGCGGGGGGCCGCCCGGAAGGGCGGTCCCTACCGCAACCCAGGATGCCTGGGATCAGGTGAGACAGCTGATCAAGGACCTTCTTTGATGAGCGTAGCTGCGCGATTCCCGGAATTGTGAGTTCGCCTCCAGGAGGTGGGTGACTCGCGGGGCTTGCAAACCCGTTGCGGGGCGCTCCCTGGCTTGGCTAACGCTCGTGTTCGCGACGCTGATCGGTCACGAGTCCGCACCGGCCGACTCGGCGCTCTTCGCCCTCGTCTGGCAGAGCGTTGTTCTGTGCTTGCCAGCGACCCGGCAGTGTTCTGGGACACCCCTTTGGCCGTTCCCCATTTGCGACCTGCAATAGCGTGTGCCGCGTGGTGATCGACAAGAACAAGCGACCCACGCTTCGGGCTCAGGTGGCGTGCGGGGTCGTGGCCGCACCACTGTTCATCACCGATCCGGGTGCCAAGCGTGGAGAGCGTCGCGCATGAGCAGCCACCTGAGCCTCCAGAACGAGGGCCGGGGCTTTGGAAGCGCGCGGATGGCCGGGATGAATCCGGTGAAGACGACCACGACGCCAACGAGATAGATACCTACGCCGACGGCCAGAATCGTGAGTCCAGTACCTGTTGACCACACACGAGTGACGAGACCGCCGACGGCGACGAACAAGCCGAGCCCTGCGAACCGGAGCCCCCGAACTGCCAGTCTCCAGTGTGCGCTGCCGCGCCGGCCGGTCGCGTCGTCCTCGCCAGCGTGGCCGCTGCTAGGTCCCAAAACCATGCATCAACCGTAACCTCGCGGGAAAGAGAAACCGATGGTGCCCTGGCCCACCCACACCGTTCTGCGACTCCGACTTCCGCGCCGACTATCCATTCTGTCGCGCTGCTGCCAGCGGCCGGACACTCAGACGAGTCGACCCGAGCGATGGTGCGGTGCTCCCGGGCTGGTTGGTCCTCATCGGCACAACGACCTTCCAGCCCAAGCTCTACGAGGCCTCCACCACTTTGGTTACGACCCAGCGGTGCTTGCCGATCTTGCGGTCCCGAGTGAACCCCAGTCGCTCATAGGTCGATAGCGCCCCGTTGCAGAGGAAACCAGCAGGCACCGGACTGGCGTCCTCTGGATAGCCCTCAACCCTTCCCCCTCCGAGGTCGGCGATCAGGTCGAGCGCACCGTCCAGAGCTGCAGTGGCCACACCCTGGCGCCGGTGCCCTTTGCTAACCAAGCAACAGGCGATTCGCCAGTCCGGCGGCGTGGTCCGATCCTTCTCGTATGCGGCCCGGTTCTTGATCCGTGGTACCTCGTCGGGCTTGCCGAACTGACACCACCCGACGCAATCGTCTCGGTCGAAGACAAGCGCGGCATGAGCGGTTCCGGCGCGGACGCGCTCCTGCTTCCGCTCTCGGTTGAGGGCCGGAGTGCCCCTGGCAACTCCCTCGGGATGGAATCCCATGCACCAGCAGCCGCCAAAGACTCCGTTGTTGTGCTCGGCGAGCGCGGCGAAAGCGGGCCAGGTCGACGCGTCAAGAGCCTTGATCCTGTAAGGGTGGGACCTCACGAACCGGAGCCTTACACGAAGCGCAGCGGGCCGCCTAGCGCTCCGTAGCGCCGAATAATCGATCTGCGTCGTCGTTCCAGCGAAAAAGCCACGGTTCTGGCGTCAGACAGCGCAAGCTTTTGGTGTGGAACAACGGTGGAACCGTCGAGCCGAGCGTCTGTTCTGTGCAGCCGTCCCGGATGGGGTATGGATTCGCTCCCGTGTCGGGTTCGAACGTGAATCATTCACTGCTTGTACGAACGGACACGAAACCGCCCGCTGAACAGGCAGAACGTTGCAATTATGACAACGGCGGAGGAGGTGGGATTTGAACCCACGGACCCTTGCAGGTCACACGATTTCCAATCCCATGGAGCCGGTCTGACGCTGTCTGGGTTCGTCCATTCTCGCAGGTCAAGCGGGGTGTCTCGTGCGAGTGCGTCCGGGTCAGACCGCTGAAGTCCCTCGGTTTGGTGGTCAGTTTGGTGGTCAACCTCGGGAAGGGCGAGGCGACTGTGGCTGAAATATCCGTCGTTCGGGTCGGCGCGGCAGCCGTCCCCAGCGGTGTTCTGCATTGGTGTTCGGGACCGATCCAGTCGCTATCTTCGGCGCTATGGCCACGGAGGGTCGCCCCTCCGCCCCTACCGACCTAGCGATGCCCGTGGGTCGCGTCCCATGAAGGCGGCGAGGCGTTCCCAGTCGTCGGCGCCGGCCGGTGGGGGAACCTCCGCCCCGAATGGGGCTCCTGGCTCGACCATGTCGCGGTACTGCGGTTTGATCATGGCCCGTGCCCCCTCGAGTGCGGGCGCAGCGATGGAGGGGTCCAACCTGTCGAGCTGTTCGGTCGCCCGGGCTAAGTCCCAGGTGTGTGCGGCCAGCTCTGCCAGGTACATGTCCACCAGAGTGGCCCCCGTGTACTCCTCGCCCCATGGCATGGTGAACCTCGACGAGAATCTGGATTCGTCTTCCCAGGCTTGCTCCGCCTCTTCCGCGGCGCGACGTAGCTGTCCGGGCGCGTCGGGTAGCTCCACGCAAGGGGACTTGTCCCCGGGCGGGGGGGCCTGCCCGCGACCGAGCGCGGCCGCCCGATGTCCCGCTTCGACGAGGTGGTCGATCAGTCCGGCCACGTTGTACTTCGGGCAAGGGGTTGGGTGGCCAAGCTGCTCAGCGTCTATTCCTGACACGATCATCGCGGCGTTCTCGTACGAGTCAAACAGCGTGCTTCGACGGTCAGGGTCGGTCATTCGGTTCCTCCTCGGGTGGGGCACGACACCTAAGCCGCGTCGCCAGTCTCCGGGCGCACAAAAGGCCGACGGTCACACCAAGCGCACGCACGCCCGAATCGGCGTTCGGTGCGGCACCACCTCGACCTTGGCAGAGGGTACGGGGTACATCTCAACCATGGCGGGAGACTGCCTTCGTTAGTTCGAAATTGGTTACTCCAGTCCACCGAGGCCCGCAAAGTCGCCTGGCGGGGAATGGCGCTGCGCGTCGAGCCCGAGAGCAGGTGGAACCGGTCGGCAAGAGCCTCGGCAATGCGCTCCGCGCTCATCATGCGGGCCCGGGCGGCGGCCAGCTCGATAGCCAAGGGGATCCCGTCCAGGCGCGAGCAGATGGCCGACACCGCCGGGGCATTGTCGTTGGTGATGGCAAAGTTGGGCCGGGCAGCCCGGGCGCGGTCGATGAACAGCCGGACCGCCTCAGAGGCATCGAGGGGCTGGGTGCCCACCGAACCCTGCTCCTCGGGCACGGAGAGACAGGGCACCCGCCAGACGACCTCGCCGGCGATACCTAGCGGTTCGCGGGAAGTGGCGAGAAGGGAAAGGCGCCCACAGGTGCGCGCTAGCGTCTCGGCCAGCGCCGCCGC
>JBEKBT010000179.1:0-3474 GCA_050015255.1 Acidimicrobiales bacterium | reverse complement strand
CCGACGATGGGCGGAGGCGGCATTGCGGGTCTCGACGTACAACCGCAATTCGGGAACGCCTCCCCCTCCGGCGCCCTTCAGGGCGCCACGGACATCGTTCAACCTGGCGATAACCCCACATCGGCGCGTCTCTTTGGCGACAGCCGCCCTGGAGGATTTGAAGGCCGTCAAGAACCACTTTGGATGCACGGTCAACGACGTCGTGCTGGCACTTTGCGCCGGTGCACTGAGACGCTATCTAATCGGCCGGGATGAGCTGCCTGATGAACCACTAGTCGCGTTTGTCCCGATGTCTGTGAGAGCCGAGGAGGAGCGGTTTGCGGGCGGGAATCGCCTTTCAGCAATGCTCAGCTCACTCGCCACTGATATTGCTGATCCTGTAGCGCGCCTCCACGTGATTGCTGCCGGGATGTCGGAGGCCAAGCGTCAGGATTTCTTGATTGGCCCTGACGTGCTGACCGGCTGGACGGAGTTCACCTTTCCTGCTCTCGTTGGCGGGGCAGCGCGCCTGGTCTCGTCGACGCGGTTGTTCGATCATGTCCGGCCACCCTTCAACGTCACGATCTCGAACATCCCGGGCCCTCAGTTTCCCTTATTCCTCGCCGGGGCACGTGTGACGACTACCTATCCCCTCGGACCCGTCGTTGAGGGTGCAGGCCTCAACATGACCGCGATGAGCTACTGCGGCACGGTGTATTTCGGTCTCAACGGCTGCAGGTCGAGCGTCCCGGGCATAGCGGATCTTCCGGGGATGATCACCTCGAGTCTCGATGAGCTCCTGGCGGTCGCTGGCCTGGACACAAGCGGGCTTCCCGCCCAGCGGGATTCAGTCAAGTGACGCCCTCTGAAGGGGCGGTCGCACCAGTTGCTTGCGAGAATCGTCCAGAGGCTTGGTAAGATTCGACCGCACGCGGACGTGGCTCAGTGGTAGAGCATCACCTTGCCAAGGTGAGGGTCGCGGGTTCGAATCCCGTCGTCCGCTCCAAAGAAATGCAGGTCAGGGGCCCGTCGAGGGCTCCTGATTCGCGTTGGTAGACCGGCGCGTTACTATCCGTGTTACTGATGGGTGATCTACGACATCGGTCTACGACTCTCCGAAGCACCGTAGGAGGTGTGTCTGGTGCGTCTGGGCGGAGCGATTTGCTCACTACGAAAAGGCCAGTGGGGGTGACGGCGAATGTGCCTCGCGCGCTCGACACGACTCTTCGCCGTCGAGGCACTGGCGGGGTTATCGAGGTCAGGGCCGGGGTGTGGCGGATCGACGTCGAGGCTCCGCGCGACCCGGAGACGGGGCGACGGCGACGCAGATCTCGGCTGATCCATGGCACTCGTGACGACGCCGAACGTGCTCTCGAGGAATACGGCCCGGCGCTTTCATCGGGCACCTTGGAGTCGGCGAGGGCGGACGAGTTTCGGCCAGGACTCGTCGAGCGAATGCCTGATGCTGCAGGCCCCGTCGCGAATGGGGCTCGCCGGGACTCTTCACCCCGGAGCGAGAAGGCTCCACGGCGATCGCCGGAAAGTGGTCGTTCCGCACGCAGGTCCGATCGGCTTCGTCGACCGCAAGGGACCGGTGGAGTGCTGTCCGTCCGCGACGGTGTGTGGCGCCTCAGCACCGAGACACCGCGGAACCCCGAGACTGGCCAGCGTCGACGAGTCACTCGTGTCGTTTATGGCACTCGTGAGGATGCGGAGCTCGCGCTCGCGAACCTGAGAGTCGCCGCCGCCCGGCAGCGCCAGCCGGTCCGGCGCGCCGATCGGCGTTCTATGAGAGCAGTCTTCGATCTCTACCTACGCGATGCGAAGGACGGGCGGATCGAGCTCGCGGTCAAGACGCAGGTGACTTCGAAGTCGGCCGCCAACGCCATGTGCAGGCAGCGGTTGAGTGACGGTCGCCTATTCGGTGAGGCGCGGCCCGATCGCCTCATGTGGGCGGACATCGAGGACCTCTACGCCACGATGAGGCGCAGTGGGTTGGGCGTCGACTGGATTCGTCGGTGCGCCACCATGCTCAATCGGTCGCTCGAGTACGCAAAGAAGCGCGACGTTATCGACTCCAACCCTTGCCAGGAGGCAACCCGTCCGCGGACGACTCGCTCCAAGCCCTACTCCCCGCCACCCGCTGTCGTCGACGCGCTCACCGAGACGTTGCGGACGCGGAGCAAGCAGATCGACGATCCCGTCGAGGCCGCAGAGGTCGCCGAGCTCTTCAACATCGTCGAGATCGTCGCCGGGACCGGAGTTCGCAAAGGAGAGCTGCTTGCTCTGCTAGTCGAGGATGTCGACTTGAAGGCAGAAGAGATGCATGTCGCGTTTGCCATCGCCGACGGCGGCCCAGGTATCGGTCTCGTGCGCAAGCCGACCAAGGAGTCGGACTGGCGCGACGTTCCGCTGATCGACTCGGTGAGGGGGGCCTTCGAGCGCCAGCTCGCACGCAGGCACGAGCTAACTGGCCGAGACCATCGGCCAGGCGACTACATCTTCGCGAGTGACGCCGACGGGACGAAGCCGATCCGACCGGACTCGCTGAGCGATCGGCTTGCCGAGGCGCGCGGCCACTCGAACGTGACGCTCCAGGACCTGCGCCACTACGTCGCGACGACCATGCTCGATGCCGGCGTGCCGTACCGGACCGTCGCGGACCTGCTCGGCAACAGCGAGGTCACGCTGCGGCTCCACTACGACGGTCGCACCGATACCGGAAAGCGCGCTGCCGTGAAGGCATTGCGGCGGACACCGGGCTAGCTCTCGCGGGCCTACTGGCTTTCCGATATCGGCTCGGCGTCGCTCCCGGTCGTCGCCCACGCTTCGAGCACGGCGGCTGGGATGCGGATCATCCGCCCGACCTTGACGGCGGGAAGCCCACACTGGCCATTGGTCGCGATCCACCGGTTCGCCTGCTCGTAGGCGGCGCTTCGTCCGATGCGCAGGATTCTTGCCGCCTCGTCGACCCGGAGGAAGCGCACACTCGCCGCGGGCATTCGCGCGCTGTCGCTCGTCGCCACGTCAGTGCTCTCGCGTTGGTTGCCGGTTCGGCACATCCGGCAAGAGGACCCGTGCCTTATCGCTTGTCTCGATGCCGGCGGTCGGCACCCTCGATGGTGTGGCGGGGTGCCGGATCGTTCGCGGTGACACCGACGTCAGGCGATCGTCATGGGTGGAGCGAAGCCGAATCATCGCGCAATGGTGCGCCGATCGACTCACAGCACCTCTCACAGCAACACTCACAGCAGTGCTCACAGACGAGCCCGCGGAACGTTTTTTTGGTTCGACCATCAATCGGGGAAGGGCTGGCGCGGTCCGGCAGCTCACAGCAACACTCACAGCAACACTCACAGCAACACTCACAGACTGGGCTTCCTCCGCTTTGACGGACATCCACCATCAGGGGCACGGCCCCGGAAAGGATGTCCAAAATGGAGACCATGGAGCGGAAGAAGCCCCGTCCCCGTCGGTCCTTCACCCCGGAGTTCA
>JBEKBT010000178.1:0-3513 GCA_050015255.1 Acidimicrobiales bacterium | reverse complement strand
CCCTGTCTGGCCCTTATCATCACGACGCTCGCCTTCAACGTCCTCGGCGACGGCATCCGCGACGCCTTTGACCCGCGCGCCACTGGGACACGAGCATGACACGCTTCTTGATCCGGCGGCTCCTGCTGGGGGCCTTCGTCATGCTCTGCGTCACTGTCATCGTCTACCTGATCTTCTATGTCGGGCCTGGGACGGGATACGTTGCGCGAGCGCTCGCCGGGCGCGAGGCGCCACCGCAGACCGTGGCCCTGATCGCCCACCGACTGTTGCTGGACCGCCCTTGGTACGTGCAGTACGGCCACTTCTTGTCCCAGCTCTTGCACGGCAATCTCGGCTACGACTACTACCACGACCAGTCGGTGAACTCGATCATCGCCCAGGCATTCCCCGTGACGCTCTCACTGGCTGTCGGCGCCGCGATCATCTGGTTCACGATCGGTGTGCTGAGCGGCGTCGCCTCGGCCGTTCGGCCGCGCTCGTTGCTTGACCGCGGGGCGACGTTCACCGCGCTCGTCTTCTACTCGATGCCGACGTTCGTGCTCGGACTGCTGATGCTCGAGCTGCTCTACTATCAACTCACCGTCCACGGGCTGCGTTGGTTCCCCGGCTCGGGTTACACCTCGCCGACCCAGAGCATCTTCGAATGGTTCCGCGGCCTGATACTTCCCTGGTTGACCCTCGCTCTCGTCTCCGCGGCCGCCTACACCCGTCTCACCCGTACCGCCATGCTCGACGTCCTCGGCGAGGACTACATCCGCACGGCGCGGGCGAAGGGGCTTTCGGAGGCGCGGATCACCTTCCGCCACGCCCTGCGTGCCGCGCTCACGCCGGTCGTCACGCAGTTCGGGATCGACGTCGGTTCGCTGCTCGGTGGCGCGGTGATCACCGAGAACGTGTACGGCCTCCCCGGCCTCGGCTACACCGCCGTGCAGGCGATCACGAACCAGGACCTGCCGGTGATCATCGGGGTCGTGATCGTGGCCTCGGCGGCCGTCGTGTGCGCCAACATCGTCGTCGACGTCGTCTATGCCGCCCTCGACCCGCGCGTCAGGCTCCATTGACGGTGGCAGGCGGCGGGAGGAGTTGCTCCCGCGGACGGGAAATCGTGATGACAAACTCGCTGTTCCTGGACAGAGATGCCCGGTTCCGAACGGCTTACCGGGGCAACCCTCGACCGGCTCACGCACCGATGTCAGATCCTTCTTGACGAGAGGGAGAGCTGTCGGCTGCAAGACGTCACGGCCCAGACCAGCCGGATAACAGCCAAGAGATCGAGCCAGCCTGTGGACCCAGCCCCGTCCTCAAAGTAGGTTCTCGACCAGAGTGCTGCCGTTTTCGACCGGCGCGCTGCCGCTTTGGATCAACGTTCACAACCCGAGAGTGATGATGAAATGAGCCGAGCGCCCCAGGGCATACCGCAATGGCCGGTGGTCGCTCCAGACGGGTCAAGTGCCGGCTTTGTGCGAATGCCTCCATATGGTGCCGCATCGAACGGAGACGAAGGCCTCTATTGGGGGCGGATCGGCGAGACACCGCTGCGGTTGAGCGAGCTCGTGCCGAGCGCGGCGCCCGCCCTTGACCGTGAGGGCCGGCGGCTGGCCGTCGCCTTCGTCGAGGAAGAGATAACGACGATCGAGATCTTCAGCGTCCTTGGAGACGGCGCACCCTCAGTTCGATTGGGCACGATCGCCGGCTCGGCGCAACAGGTCGCCTGGCACGCAGACGGGGAGGCTGTGCTAGCGGTCGTGGCCGAACCCGGGTCTGACAGTGCCTCGCTAACGTCAGGCACGCGTCAGGAACGTTCGGATGCCGATCCTTTCGTGACGAGTCGCGAGAGAGGCCAACGGGTCTGGCAGTTGGACATCGAAGGCCAAGGGGTGTGGCCGGTCACATCATCGGAGCTCTCTGTCTGGGAGATCGCCCCGTTTGATCCCGACTTCACCATCTGCGTCTGCTCGTCGGCGTCAGGTGAAGCCGCCTGGTATTCAGCCTGGATCGGGCGCTTAGACCATGCCTCGGGGAGCATCGAGGAACTCTACCGACCCAGTTGGCAGGTCATGGGTCTGGCGGCTGATCCCGTCTCAGGGCGCGTCGCCTTTGTGGAGGGCTGGGCAAGTGACCGTGGACTAGTCGCCGGTGAGGTTGTCATCCTCACCGGCGATGGGCTCGTCCAACATCGTTTGGCCAACCTCGGTGCCGATGTTACCTATGTCGAGTTCGACGGACGCGGTCACCTTCACTTTGCCGGGTGGAAGGACCTGGGCACGTCGTTTGGGACTGTCTCTTTTGACGAGAGCGGGGGGCTCGTGCAAAGACAGAGAGCCACTTACGTGGCTGCTTGCCTGATGAACTCGCCATGGCGGCCATCGCTGGCCGTCTCCCAGGATGGGGAGACGATAGTGACCTGTCGCTCGGACGAGCGCACGCCCCGCCAGGTCGCCGTGCTCCGTTCCGGCGGCCGGATCGAGAGCTGGGTCGAAGGTAGCGGTGAGGTACCAAGCGGCCTCTCGGTCGAGGAGGTCTCATGGCAAGGACCGCGGGCAACGGACATTCATGGCCTGTTCCTGCAGTCCGACGCCTCTCGCTCCGACTCGGGTCACGCGCACGCCGGCTCACTCGTCCTACTCATCCACGGCGGACCGAGCCTCGCTCATCACCACAGCTTCGATCTCCATCATGCCAACCGGTTGCTCGAGGCGGGCTACTGCGTGCTGTTGGCGAACCAGCGAGGCGGGCCGGGCCGTGGCAGCGAGTTTGCGATGGCTAACCATGGCGACCCAGGCGGTGCTGAGCTCGAAGACGTGCTATCAGGGGCGGACTTCCTAATGTCGTCGGGGCGAGTACGTCAACAGGCGCCAGCTGTGATGGGTTCGAGCTACGGGGGTTATCTCTCCGCTCTGGCTGCCGTAACGCGACCGGTTGCCTGCGCTGTTGTCGGAGCCGGCATGTCCGACCTTGCGAGCTGCCGTAACACCTGCAACAACGCCCCATTCTACGATCTGCTTCTTGGTGGCCCGCCCTCGGAGGCCATCGCCCAGCGACTTTACGTCGAGCGGTCGGCCGTTTACCGATGCAGCGGCGCGGTGGCCCCCACGCTCATACTGCACGGCGCAAACGACAGCTGCGTACCCGTCGCCCAGGCCCACGAGCTCTACGGAGCCCTCACGGCGGCTGGTGCCGAGGTGGAAATGGTGATCTATCCCCGAGAGGGCCACCAGATCACCGAGCCCGCGCACGTCGCTGACTACTGGTCCCGAGTTCTGGGCTGGCTCTCGTCCCACTGCGCAATCGATCGCTGACCTTGACTGGTGACAAGCTGGAGCTAACCAGGGTCGCAACCTGACACGAGGAAACGTCACCCATCTCGGGGCCGAGGTCGGCACGACAAGCGCCCCTAGTTGGGTGGTCGGCAATGACGGTTCCCGAGTGATCGCCGGCGCCGACGCTTCGCTGGGGTTGGCCGTGGCCGACGGGAGCAGTGTCGGTGGCCGTGACATGTTGACACCCGCTCGG
>JBEKBT010000177.1:0-3594 GCA_050015255.1 Acidimicrobiales bacterium | reverse complement strand
CGACGGCGTTCACCTGCGCCCACTGCACTCCTTCGACGGCGTGCAGCGCCTGCTCCACGTCGCGGGCCAAACTCTTGCGCTTCGGGGCGTTGACTCCGCGTACCTCAATGTGAGCTTTACCGTCACCGATCCATGACCGGCGTCTTCGCCGACCCGGGCTCAAGCGGTCCAGCGCGCCGCCGATGACCGCGCCGGGGAGCGCCACGCCCTCGCGCAGCAGCTTGACTGGATTCACCGACCGCCGTGTTTCGGGCCGGCCGCCCTGTGAAGGTGGTCAGGCGATCGTCGAAGGCGCAGGCTTGGCGCGAGCGCTGGAGCCGACCCACTCCAGCAGACGCCAAAGCGCAAGCTGCACAGCGATAGCCAGGACTTCCACGAGCAACCGCTCCAGAATGACTTCCACCTGACCCCTCCTGTCCCGACCCTGCGTGACTGGTGAGGTTGATGGTAAGGAAGTGAAGTGAACGCCAGGCTGCATCCAGCCGACACTGGGGCGAATTCTGGGTGAAGGCTGTCCGTACGGCAACCTATGGGCAACGCCATGGCCGGGGGATCACGAAAAGAAGGCCCGTCAAGCACGCCGGTGGCGGACGATCGCCACGCCCACGCCGGCGAGCAGAACAAGCGGCCAGTCGAGGGCGCCCGTTGCTACCGCCGCGGCCATACCACCGTAGAAGCCAGCCTTCACGACAGGCTCAGGCAAGTGGACGTGGACCATGGGAACGACGTAGTCACTTGGGGAACGCCCGCTGTCAGCTGCAGTCTCCCGCTTTCTCCCAACAGGGCGTGTAACCATCATTCCTCCTGGTTGTTGTGGCAATCGATGTTATCCACGCTTTGGCAGGAGTGTAAGTGCGATGGCCGCCTCCGTCGGAACGCTCAGCGTGGGCAGGTTCCGGGACTTGAAACAATTACGATAAAGCAAATAGGAGTGGTCAACAATTCGGGAGAGGCCGACTCGCCCTGGCGTCGACCTCCGATTTCGAGAGGAAGGGGCATCTGTGAGCATCGACGAACAAGTCCGGGCCTATCCCGACCTAGACGACATGGACGATGTCGACCGCCGTGACATCGTGCGCCTCCACCAGCTTGGGTATGCCCAAGAGCTACGTCGGAGGATGTCGGGGTTCTCGAATTTCGCGGTGTCGTTCTCGATCATCTCGGTGTTGACCGCTTTGACCATCTACGGCTACGGCCTGGGCACCGGCGGGCCGGCCGACCTCGTCTGGGGCTACCAGCTCGTCCCGTGATCACGAGCGCAGACCTCGACGCTGCCGTGCGCATCGTGCGGCCGCGGCTTTTCTCCAGAGACAGCCGATGAGCGCCATGAATGGCGCTGCGATTAGTTTGTCGGCACCGGCTGAATCGTGCGTGGAGGTGGCTGATGGGCGCAGACGAGATGCCAGACTCGGATTCGCCCCTCCGTATCGAGATAGTGCACCAGAGCGAGCGCACCCGCGTGACACGGCTCTTCCTGGCTGAGCGCACGGTCATCCGCAAGGAGCCGCTGGGATCGGGCGCGGAGGCCCGACTGCGGCAGGAGGTGGCGATGCTGGAGCGGCTGCGCGGCGTGCCGGGGGTGGCGCAGCTGGCGGACGAGTTACGGTTCGCGGGATCCATTGTGCTGGAGGACGCGGGCCGTGTCAGCCTGGAAGAGCTGGCACGGCCGCTGGCGGCCGGTGCCCTGGCCGGGCTGGCAGCCGATCTGGCTGCGGCTGTGGCCGGGATGCACCGCCGCGGGGTGATACACCGCGACATCACCCCAGCCAACATCGTGCGCTCCAACGGCGGGGCCATCTGCCTGGTGGATTTCGCGCTGGCGACGCCGCTGGCCGAGATCCGCCCGGAGTTCACCCACTACAGCGGGATTGCGGGGACGCTACCGTACCTGGCGCCGGAGTCACAAGCGACCCAGCTCGGGCGGCGGGGAACACTTTGCCCCGTTTGAGACCGAACTCACGATTCCTAGGTGAGTTTCCCATATCGAGCTCCGTCGACATCCGATTCTCGCGGGGTGTTTGCAGCGCGTCCGCGAACGTCACATGCCGCGGTTTGCCATTCGCGAGACTAAAGCCTCGTTAGGCGCCACCCAACCTATGGGGATTCCGGGCGCCTTTAGCCGCCGCTCCAATAGGCGTTCAGCCGCGCAATGGCTTGTTCCTTCGACATTGCGGCGACCTCATCTTCGACGACACCAACGCGATAGATCAGGAGGTACACGACCTCGCTGGGGAGCGCCTCGCGTGGCGCAGTCAAGTGGCCACGTTCTGGCCGGTCGCCGCCACGGACGCAGGCCCAGAACTCAGCCTCGCTCACAGCCAACTGGTCTCGCAGGATGTGTGACCAGATCGACTGTCCGTAGTCCGTGCGGTCGGGCGGATCGGAGACACGGGTCCGGAGCGTGCGACCGTCTGGGAGGTCGAGCTCGTAGGTCAGGTGATGCGTTCCGGTCCTGCCTTTCGCGTCGCGGACAACTCGCCAACCCTCGTTCTCGCAGAACCTGGCGTGATCCGCTCGTGTCGGCGTCGGCCAATCGCTCACGACGAGGCGCCCACCAGCCACTTCTTCAGCTGGTCGTCCTCGCTCAAGGAGACGAGCTGCACGAGTGCCCAGTTGTCTCGGTGGTTTAGTGCGTTTAGAAGGTGGTCTTGCCAGTCCTCCGCGTACTCCCGGAGCGCGTCGACCATCTCATCGAGTGCCTCGTCAAACGACGCGCCATCAGCTGCTACCGGAACGCCGGGAACGAAGATCGACCATCCTCCGGCCTCGGCGACCACAGACGGGTGAACGGCGAGCGAATCGGTGAGGAGGATCCGCAGCCGCTCAGCATCGACTACGGCCGATGGGCTCCCGTCCCTGCGTACGAGCGCCGGACGGCCGCTCTCGGCCGCGTCGAGCAGCTCCTTGAAGTGGGCGCGTCCTTCGCTGTAGCTGTCGAATGCGAGAGTCGACATGGCTTCATCCTCCTTCCGTAGGTCACGTACGTCAAGTACGTCAAGTACTTTACCAGTTCGTCGACGCCAACGCGCGGGCCACGCCAAGGCATACCGAATCGGTAGTTCGAGGCGCAGCCTCCGCTGGAGAGCGCGGCGGGGCGCTTCAGTACCTGGCTGCCTGGGACGTGCACCGGGCCAAGGTCTTCGGGCGCTGTGAGGCCAAGACGGGGATCGTGCCGTTCGGCCGGCTCGTCGATCAGGTGATGAGCACCGAGCCTTACGCCCTAGCGCGTCGGGTCTTCTGGGTAGTGGACAGCGCCAGCAGCCACCGGGGCAAGAAGGCCGCCGATCGCCTAACGGGAACGGTGGCCGAAACTCGTCCTCGTCCACGTGCCGGTCCACGCGAGCTGGCTCAACCAAGTATGGAGATCTACTTCTCGGTGATCCAGCGCAAGGTCCTCACACCCAACGACTTCGCCGATCTTGGAGAGGTCGAGGAGGTCGCATCGATACGTGATCGAAATTACGGTCCAGAGCATTAGCGGGAGGGGGACAGGCCCCCCTCCCGGCCTCCTCCCTGCGTCGCCGGTGAGCACTTGGGTGGTCGGGCCGGCAAAGCCGTCCCTCATGCGCTATCGCGTTGCGCCCATGACGACGA
>JBEKBT010000176.1:0-3627 GCA_050015255.1 Acidimicrobiales bacterium | reverse complement strand
GCGAGATCAGTGAACGCCCCTGCGGCCATGCCCCGCCTGCTCGCGATCATGGGGTCGGGGGAGACGGCGCCAACGATGGTGAAGGTCCATCGCCAGCTGCTCGACAAGATGGGCCCCCCGCCCGTGCCGGCGGTCCTCCTCGACACCCCGTTCGGCTTCCAGGAGAACGCGCGGGAGATCGCCGGTCGTGCGGTGACCTACTTCCGCGACAGCCTGCGGACTCCGATCGCCGTCACGGGCATGGCGACAGGCGGGGAGGGCGAGACTGAGCCTGCACCGTTCGCTGACGAAAGGCTCGTGGCGACGGTGAGGGACGCGCGCTATGTCTTTGCCGGACCGGGGAGCCCCAGTTACGCGTTGCGGAAGTGGAAGGGGACGGTGGTTCCCGGCCTGCTCGTCGAGAAGCTTCTCCGTGGTGGATGCGTCGTCTTCGCGAGCGCCGCCGCGCTCACCCTCGGCGTGGCGACCGTCCCCGTGTACGAGATCTACAAGTGTGGTCAGGACCCGCACTGGCTCGAAGGCCTCGACGTCGCGTCGGCGGCGGGGATCCGGGCCGCGGTCATCCCCCACTACAACAACAGCGAGGGTGGGACACACGACACCCGTTTCTGCTACCTGGGCGAGCGCCGCCTGTCGATGATGGAGAGGCAATTGCCGGACGGGGCCTTCGTGCTCGGAGTCGACGAGCACACCGCCTGCACCTTCGATCTCGATGCCGGCACCGTGTCGGTAGAGGGGCGCGGAGTCCTCACAGTGCGAGCCGCCGGCCGTTCCGCGACCTTCCCGAGCGGGGAAACTCTAGAGATCGGCCGGATACTCGAGACGGCCGAGGCGCTCGCCCACGGCGTCACCAGCGGGCACGCCCGCGCCCGATCACCGGACCTTCTCGTCCCCCCCGGCGGCTCGCAGTCCTCGGGTGGCAACCGACCTCCAGCCACGTCACCACTCGTGGACATAGTGCGCGAGCGTGAGGCGGAGTTCGCCACGGCAGTCGCGAAGCGTGACATGGCACATGCCGCGAGCACGGTGCTCGATCTCGAGCACGACGTCACGGACTGGTCGACGGACATCCCTGCCGGAGACGAGCTCGATCGAGCCCACGCCAGCCTGCGCTCGCTCATCTTCGAACTCGGCCGCCTTTCCGAGACCGGTGCCCGCGATCCTCGCGAGGTCGTCGGGCCGTTCGTCGAGGCGCTCCTCGAGCTCCGGGACGCGGCGAGACGAGACGGCCGCTACGAAGAGGCCGACCTCGTTCGGAAGCGCCTCGCCAACGCCGGGATCGAAGTGCGCGATACTCCCCGCGGCAGCGAATGGCTGGTTGCAGACGAAGGCACCGCTGGCGCGGAGGCCGGCGGCTGATATTTTCCTGTTTCGCCCTTGTCGACTCCGCCCTTCGGTTCGAGCCCCCATCGTCCAGCGGCCCAGGACATCGCCCTTTCAAGGCGGAAACACGGGTTCGAATCCCGTTGGGGGTGCCAGTCATTTGACCAGTTAAACGGCACTTTTTTAGCCCCGGCTAGAGGTTGTTGAGCCGCACCATGCGCGATTCGTGCGCGATTCGTGCGCGATGGGCCGCGAGTTCTGCGCCGCTGCGACCTTGGCTATGAGGCTCGAACGCGATTCACGCGGCGACAACGAGGCGCAGGCGGCGTTATACGCGGACGCAGGCCGAAGGTGCCCATTGCGCGTCTTCCCAGGTTCCATCCGAAAGATCGTCCGACAGGTGTCGCACCGATCTGTCGGCTGCCGCCTTCGAGACTTGGTGGCCACAGAGATGCAGCGCGACGCCGATGCCGATCTCGTCGTAGCCGGTCCTTCCGCCACGCCAGCAAGCTAACGGGATCGGCTCATCACTGCGAGGCAGTCTGCCGTCGCAACAACCGCCTCCGATCGCTGGCGCTTGGGTGGCTCACGCGGCAGCCGAGCCGATGTGCGCTTACCGACTCCTTCTGGTCCTGCTGCGACTCGCGTTGAATCGCACGACTCTTCCCGTCGCTAGTTCGGCGAGCGCATCGGCGATTGCTCGATCGCGGTCCTCGGTGGCGTGTTGATAGCGGAGGGCCGCCGTGGGATTTGCGTGACCACCGCGACGCATCAGTTCGGCGACCGAAGCACCGGAGGCCGCTGCCCACGTGAGCCCGGTATGGCGGAGGTCGTGGTAGTGCAGATCAGTCCGTCCGATCTTGCGACGGGCCCTTTGCCACACTCGATTGAGCGTGACGGGGATCATCGGTCCGCCACTCTCGCTGGTGAACAGCCATGCTCTCGGCTGCGGTGCGACGTAACGCCCAAGATGATCCCGTAGCACCGGCAGCACATTGGCGGGCACCGTGAGCGAGCGAGCGCCCGCGCTCGTCTTCGGCGGACCGACGATCGTGGTTCCGTCCATCGGCTTCACGACCGACCGCTCGATTCGGATCGTCCCGTGCATGAGGTCGACGTCGCGACGCTGCAACCCCAGGACTTCGCCGCGTCGCAACTGACACCACGCCGGCAAAAGGATGGCGAGCCGATAACGATCCGGAACGACCTCGACTGCCGCTGCGAGTTCAGCGACGGTCGCCACCGGTCGCTCTACGGAGCGGGCCTGTCCGGCCCCGCGCACCTGGCAAGGGTTCCGTGCGATCAAGCCATCCGTAACGGCAGTGTTGAGGATGGCCCGAAGCATCCGGTAGGCGTCGTCGCCCGTCGTCACGTACCGCTCGCGCATGTCCATGTACCAAGCGCGCACGGCAGACGGAGTGACCCTGCTCAAACGGACCGGACCGAGAACGGGAACGACGTGCCGGTCGAGCATGTGTTGGTACTTCGCTTTGGTGACTGGCCGAAGATCGGCGCGGGCATCGAGCCAGCTCTGCGCCCACTCGCCGAACGTCACCTTGCCAGCGCTCGGGTCAATCCACGCGCCGCGGTGCAAGTCCGTCTCGATCGATGCGAGGTGAGCCAGCGCGTCGCCCTTCGTCGGGAATGTCTGCTCGGCGAGATGCCTTACCCCCTCGTGCCAGTAGCTCGCCTGGTACCGCCCGGATGGCAACCGCCTGACTGAACCGAAGTGACGCTTGCTCATCTCACCCTCCTCTGGGGCGATAAAGGTCTTGGCCGCATCTTCTCATCGCGCTGTGCCGTCGCCCACCTCAGTCACGACGCGTCGGGACGCCGCTGTTCCTCCACCCACTTGCGGATGTCGGCGAGGTCGAAGCGGACGTAGTGACCGACCTTGACCGTCGGTACCCGCCGCTCCGCCACCATCCTCCTCACGTACCGCACCCCGACGCCAAGGAGCTTCGCGACCGTCTCGATGTCGACAAGTTCCGGAAATTGCAACTGCTCCACTGTTCCCTTCTTTCGCTTGTTGGTTCGAGTTCCGATGAGTATTACTGGGTATTCAGAGGATCCAATCGGCCACAAGTGCCTTTGTTACGACGAGAAATCGTCTGCTTTCTCCGCTGGCGTATCGGTGAGTGTTGGCCCGTCCGCTGCCGTCCGGACCGTTCTGACAACCATCGTCGTTGTGACATTTCGATTGCTCCTTCGTGTCCGGTCGCCCCACGCTCGCTGAGCACTCCCGAATCACTCACAGGACCGCTCACCGCACCGTGATGCTCGTCACCGCTTCCCATCACTTAC
>JBEKBT010000175.1:0-3672 GCA_050015255.1 Acidimicrobiales bacterium | reverse complement strand
CGATGCACCTTCAAGGAGGCCTCCTCCTGGGTAGATTGACTGTCTTAGAACACAGACATTCTCCCAGCTGAGGAGGCCTTTTACGCGGATACTGGCAGCCTCATGCCGATATCGCGCGAATAGTCGAGGCTAAAGCCGGAGAACCGAGGCCGCAGGGTAATGCCAACGAACAGCGCCTCTCGCCACCGTCATGGTTTGATGCTACGGGCGGCGGGCTGTCCTACCTGGGGAGTAACGCTTGTGGCGCCAGGTGGACAGATCGGCCTCCGTGGCCGAAAAGTGGACGCCCGAGATCCCGGATGGCATAAGTGAGCGACCCGCCGAAGCTGTGAGCTGGGCTAGTGCTGGTTGAGCGTGCCGCTTGGGGTCCGACGTTGGGCGGACAGGCGCCCACGTTCGCCCACGTGGCGGCGTAGGGGGTGGGGTGGTAGGTCCAGCTGCCAGCCGAGTCGGTACGGGCCTAGCCGGCCAGACGGATGGGACGGTGGGCCTGATAGCCCCGTTCTACCCTTCGCCCGCTACGCCCCCCATTGGCTGGCGCTACTCGGCTTCGCCTCGCTCGGCCTGCTACGAACCCAACGTGCCTTGCTCGTTCCTCGCTTACGTTCGATCGCCGCTCGTCGAGCGAGCACCTGCTGGGCACGCTTGTTGTGTGGCCCGTGCGTTTTCCCGCTTACCCCACCGGACGGGGCGAAGTGTGTCGGCATCTTTCGCCTGCCTGCAGCCGTTGACATAGTGGCTACCTGCTTCCCTCCCGGCGTGGCCCGAGTCGTTAGATACTGCAGTGTCTAACACCGGAGTGCCTACCATTAAAAGTCGTCGTTCGATTGCCCGGTGTTGTCATCAGGCGCTGCCATGCTGTCGGTTTCCGATTTCGTGGCCGGCTGAACCGTTAGCCGCCTGCGCCGCGCTGTCGACCTGTGCCTGAACGTCGTCGCCTGGCCAACGCGGCCAGCGGCGGACACCCTGGCCGCTCGAGCGGCTCGATCCGCGCCGCGCCTCGCCCTCGCGCTCGCCGTGGAGCCCACCATAAGTGCACAGCGCCGCTCGGTCTGCTCCGTTCACGTCGGTCGTTAGACGCCCCAGGATCGGCGACGTGCGTCACGTCGCGGCTTCCAGCTTGTGCCGATCCAATCGCCAATCGTAGACGCGGTCCTGGGACACGGCGAAGTAGTCGGCCGCTGCCTTTACGCCGTGCTCATCGGAGTACCGCACGATGGCGAGCTGCTCGGCATGGCTGAGCACGCTCGCCTTCGAATAGTTCGTCTTGGATCTATTCGAGTACAACACGATGGCGAGCTGAAAGTCGGGGTCGCAAGGTCAGCCTCCTCATACCGGGTCCTTCCCGCACAGGTCGCATATCTTCCTAATCCGGATCCGGTTGCCAAGCGGGTGGCGGCGGCCCTTCGGGTCGGGGCGGCGCGATCTGAGCTTCACGACCGGCGCCGCTCCGGCGGCCTTCCTCATGCCGATTTCCCGCACCATCAGGTGTTACGTTGACCCCTCGCGCGGTTGATTCCACTGCTTAGCGACTGCGCATCAAGCCATCGCTGCGCGCGTTCCAGTTGTCGCTCGTTCGGGATGTGAGGCCCCTCCGGACCGTCAGTCTGAGCACCGCAGCGCCGGCAGACCGACATCCGTCCGTTGGTCTCCGGGGCATGGTGCTCGTCGAGCCGAGAACCCAACTGCAGTGCTTCAGGTGATACCACGATCTTCTCTCGTCCAGCCCGCTCGATGATTGCCCGGCACGTTCAGTCTCAACGCTGCAGTTGCCGCTCGTTCTCGTGATTCGACGTACCGAGCGTACGTTGGGTGCCGGTGAGGTTGTGTCGCGCCCGGTCGTAGCGGCTCGTCGTGCGGAGGTCGGCGCGGCCACCCGCGTCCTGGCTGAACTCAGCTGGCGCCGTCGCGAGGGCCGCGCCGCTCAGCTCGAGGACGACAGCCCGGGGAGGTGGATCAGGTAGCTCGAGGGCGGCAGTCAGCCAAGGAGCGTGCGGGGGTTCGAGGAGGTGAGGGCCAGGGAGCGCTTGGCCTCGAGCTCGTAGACGAGCAAGTGGCCGGCACACAGCCGCAGTCTGGCGTCCGTTGCAGGCTCTCGGCACCCGCTCCGCTGGCACACCTCGGCACGGCCGGGGCACGGCAGCCAGGGATTCACTTCGAAACGGACGTGCTTACCTGCCGAGCTAGGCGGCACGAGCCGGTTTGGGTAGGATGCCGTGCTCCTCGGAGCGCCCGGCCCCGGCGCATTCCGCACTGACCGGACAGCGGCCGCAGTAGACCCGAGCGACGTTGTAGCTGCCGTAGGGCTCGGGGAAGAACAGCCAGGGTCGACGCCCCTACACGCGGCGAAGGCATGCCAGGTGGGGCGTTCGGGTTCGCTCACAAAGGGGAGGGTACGCCGGCTGGTCAGGAGGTGGGCGTCGGTCGGGTGGTGTGGCAATGCCGGACCTCATGGCGGTGGAGGTCACGGATCGTAGGTTGGACTCGCCCCTACCTCGGACCTATCCCCGGCCACGGTGTAGTAGGCCTCGGCTTCGGTGGCCAACGCCCCGTCACGAAGGGCCAGAGGGCCGCGATGATGCTGGTGACAACGAGTGCTATGCCGACGAGATTTGCCCATAGGGGCGGATGATGCCAACGCCCTATCAGGTAGCCGAGCAACCCTCCGCTGGCACCCGCGAGCAGCCATCTCTCGTGACGTCCTTCTCGGTAGCCGGACTGCCACTCGGGGTCCTCCTGGTGAAGGTGCGAGCGGGGGCGGTACCTGTCGGACAGAAGTACGAGCGTGGCCATTGTGCGGCCTCCTCGTGTTCAAGGGTACCTGCCGGCTGCGTTACTCCGACCAGCTCCGCCAGGCACGCCATGTCGATACGACGTGGCGTGAACTTCTCCGCCCGGACCTGGCAGGCGTAGCACTTCGACAGTCCGGTCGCCTCGACGACGGCAACAGAGATTCTGGTTCGGGTGGTCACGGGCCGTAGCCATCCAGGGTCCAACGTTCCACCCCTCAAGCTCGGCAGGTTGAACAGTCGCCAGGAGCGTCTGCGGGCGAAAGCTGTGGGACCACGCTGGCCAGACACGCCTCGCTGTGGCACCATTCGGCATATGGCAGTCGTTGGTGATCGCGTGCAGGTCCCTTCGAGGAAAATCGGCGAGGCTCCTCGCGATGGAGTCGTGACCGGCGTGACCGGGTCGCTCTTGCGGGTGCGGTGGTCGACAGGGGAAGAGTCCACAGTCGCGCCCTCGATGGGTTCGCTCACGATCGTCGGGAAGACGCGGCTGCAGTCGGGCGGTGGCGGTAGCAGACGGCAGACAACGAGTGCTTCCACGGCGAAGGGTCCGGTCGGAATCCAGGCGGCACCACGGCGTGTGGCGGCGTCGAAACAAGCGAAGAAGGCGGCCAAGGACAGTGGCCAGGCGACGCGGTCGCAGACCGCCCAAAAGACTGCCAAGGTCGTCGCCGCGCAGCCAAAGAAGGTCACCAAGCTCCCGCGGTGAAGACCAAACGCACAACGAAGAAGCGTGCCAAGTGACCGCCTGACGGATCGGGCGGGAACCGGTTACGCGCCGCCGGTGAGCGCAACGATGAACTCCTCTTCGGTCATGCTGTCTAGGTCCTTGTCAGGCACAGCCCCCATAACGCGCCGCCCCTCCTGGTCCAGCGATGCCGTC
>JBEKBT010000174.1:0-3703 GCA_050015255.1 Acidimicrobiales bacterium | reverse complement strand
CAGGAAAGCTCGGTGGCGCGACCGGCCATTTGATCAGCACCACCGCTCGCTCGTCATTCATAAGCGGCACAGATCTCGGACTTCTGCCGGCTGCCGCCGTCATATTCGCAGGATGTCTCCTCACGGCTATCGCATTGCCCGCAAGACCCCATCGCCCTGACGGCGGTGGACAGCGAACCCAGTCCGGTTAGCCCAGCGCAAGGCCCCAGGGTCGAGTGGAGGCTCCAAACTGCACCTAACTGCTCACGGTACCGGTAGCGGCTCTAGAGCTCGGGTAGGCGACGTTCCTTGTGACCGGCATGCTGGCACCGAGGGACACCCATGCGGGTCGTCCGGGATACTGACACGCCACCGTCGCGCCAGGTCGCGCGACGCCTTGCATAAGCTGAAACTCCGCGGAAGTGATCAAGTTCGAGCTCTCTTTGCGGACTCCGGTCCCGACGGTGTGGCTACAGTTGGCTACATTCGCACCGCCCTGAGAGAGCCGCCGCACCCACACACTGCTGTGACCAGGACTTTCGGGTGGAGGCGAAGGGACTCGAACCCTCGAACCTCCTGACTGCCAGTCTGTAAATGTACCGTCCAGCTGGTGGTGTCCAGTACTTATAAGTCCAGGTGAATGGCCATTTCCGCTGAAGTCCAATGCTGCCTAGTTATGTCCAGTCCGGCTAGATGTAGCCAGTATGGCTATCAACTTGGCTACATTTTCTGACATTACGTCTGACATAACAAAAGTCCCCCGCGAAGCAGAGGTGTAGGGCACCAATTCACCGATCGGACCGCTGAGCTGGCACTCTTCGGCACAGTCGAGCATCATCTGCCATGCCCCTCGGCCTCTGCTATCTCGTCATGTGCCGGATCTTCGGCCTGCTGAGATCCTGCCGGCGGACACCTTTGGAAAAGGACATCGAGCTGATGGTGCTCCGCCACGAGGTCCGGGTGCTGAAGCGTCAGCTCCATGGCCGCGTTCGTTATCGGACCGCGGATCGAGCGATCCTCGCGGCGCTCAGCCGGTCGCTCCCGCGATGGCGGTGGCGTTGCTTTCTCGTCACGCCCGATACCCTGCTCCGCTGGCATCGGGAGCTCTCGAGACGCAAGTGGAAACGTTGGCGAACCCAGCGAGGTCCTGGACATCCCCCGCTCGGCGATGAGATCGTCGAGCTCATCGTCAGACTCGGCCGGGAGAACCGACGCTGGGGATGTGTTCGCATTCAGGGCGAGCTTCGCGGTCTCGGGACCCGTCTCTCGGCAAGCTCGATCCGCCGAGTACTTCGACACCACGGTCTCGGACCAGCACCTCGGAGCGGGCCTACGTGGAAGGAGTTCCTCGTCGCCCAGGCGAGCGGCATCTTGGCCACCGACTTCTTCGTCGTGGACACCATCAAGTTCACCCAGCTCTATGTACTGTTCGTCATCGAGCTCCAGAGTCGCGTAGTCCACATCCTCGGGGTCACCGATCATCCGACCGGCTCCTTCGTCACCCAGGTTGCCCGCAACCTCGCAGGCGATCTCGCTGAGCAGGGTCGGTCGCTTAAGTTCCTCATCCGGGACCGCGACGCGAAGTTCACCGCTAGCTTCGACGAGGTGTTCACCTGCGTAGCCATCAAGGTGATCAGGACACCGGTGAGATCGGGTCGTCTCAATTGGACGACCAGGCCACGACAGCGCAATCGTTGCTGGGTCCACCCGCCACCTTCAAGGACAATCCGGGGCCGGCCTATATCTGGCGCTCCGACGAGCGCGATCGGAATATTGGTGCCCTACAGCTTTGAGGTTCTGGGCCGCGTGATGTCAGACGCGTCGCTGTTTTCCGGACCGGTTTGCAGCCCGCCACGCTGTCTTCCGCTGCCGGGCAGCGCGGGCCCAGATGTCAAATACTCACGTTGCCATGTAGTCGTGGCGCGTGGTCAGCCGCCCTACCCGTTCAGGACGAGATCGACTACGCCGGCGACTCCTGCGCGCAGCTGGCGGCGTGAGCTCCCTCGAGCTCCGATCAGATGATCTAGCAGGTCTGCGCGAACGGCCGCTAGCAGCAGGTGCGCGAGCAACTCGCTTTCGCCGCCGCGGCCGGCGTCGCGCAGCAGGTCGCTGAGGAGCCGGTGCACGAGCTGGTACTGCGGCTGCTCGTACAGGCTCGCGCCGCCAGAACGCTCCTCTAACGCCAGCGTCAGATGACGGTTGTCGAGTTTGACAACGAGGATGGCATCGAGAATGGCAACGATGCGCTGGCGCGGATCGGTCCCCGGGCCGAGCGGCGGTGATCCGCTTTCGATCGCGCGACGGAGAGGCTCAGTCCGAAGTGCCCACAAGGCCTGGATCAACCCGGCCCGACTGCCGAAGGCGCGGAACAAGGTGCCCTTGCCCACGCCGGCGGCGGAGGCCACATCGTCCATGGACAGCCTTGCAGGCGCGGTCGCGGTCGCGAACAGCTCGTCGGCGGCGGCGAGCACAACGGCGCGATTCCGTGCGGCGTCGGATCGCTGGGGGCGCGTCATGTAGTGGAGCCTATTTGCCAATTGGACTGTCGGTCCGTATAGTGGGTAAACGGACCACCAGTCCGTATCGAAACACAGGAGGATCAGCATGTCGGAAACCGCTGACCTGTTCCGGGCGGGGTTGGAGCGCTTCGGCGACGGCGACCTTGACGGTTATCTCGAGCTGTTAAGCGACGACGTCGAGGTCGAGTTCCCCTTCGCTCCGCCCGGTCGTCCCGAGCGGCTGCGCGGACGCGAGAGCCTCCGCCGCTATCTCGAGCCGCTGCTCGCACGCATCGGTTACGACTCGATCACCAGCCTGGTCGTCTACGAGACCGACGTCGCCGGGACCATCGTTGCCGAGATGACGATCGGCCTTCGATTGCTCGAGAGCGGCCGGACATACTCGAGGCGCTACGTCGCCGTCGTCCGCGCAACGGACGGGCGCGTCGTGTCGTATCGCGAGTACTGGAACCCGCTTGCTCTGAGCGACCGGGCGGGTGCAGCTGAGGCGTCATGAGCGACTTACGAGTGCTCGTCACCGGTGCGACCGGGACGACCGGAACGCGCGTCGCCGCGGCGGCACGCTTGGCCGGAGCCGAGGTACGCACCGCTAGTCGGCACAACAGCGACGTCCTGTTCGACTGGCACGCCGCTAGCACGTGGCCGTCGGCGCTCGAGGGCTGCGGCCGCGTCTACCTCGTCCCGCCCCCCGGTATCGACGTCGCACCCGCGATGGTGCCTTTCATCGAGCTGGCACGCCGAAGCGGCGTCGAACGCCTGGTGCTCCTCAGCACCTCGGTGACCCCGATGGGCAGCTGGGCCGCCGGGATCGTGCATCAGGCCCTCGCAGAGAGCGGGTCGGACGACTTCGTCGTGCTGCGACCCTCCTGGTTCATGCAGAACATGACCGGTGAACACCATCTGGCTCGGATGCTCCGCGAGGAGGACCGCATCGTGACCGCGACCGGCGAGGGACGAGTCGGATTCGTCGACGCAGACGACATCGCTGCCGTGGCCGTGCACGCGCTGGTTGAGGAGACGAGGCCCGCGGCCGAGCTCGTGCTGACCGGGCCCGAGGCGCTGAGCTACCGGCGCGTAGCCGAGATCGTCGGCGCGGCTCGCGGTCGCCCTGTGGCCTTCGAGCCGGTGACACCGGCCGAGCTGGTCGAGCGGCTCGCTCTCACCTACCCGCTGCCATTCGCGCAGGCACTGGCCCAGCTCGACGC
>JBEKBT010000173.1:0-3746 GCA_050015255.1 Acidimicrobiales bacterium | reverse complement strand
TGAACTCCGGGGTGAAGGACCGACGGGGACGGGGCTTCTTCCGCTCCATGGTCTCCATTTTGGACATCCTTTCCGGGGCCGTGCCCCTGATGGTGGATGTCCGTCAAAGCGGAGGAAGCCCACTTGACTGCCGTCATCGTCTCGCTCGCCCCTCCGCCGCAGAAGCACTCTTTGTCTTCCATGTGCGGCCGCCACTGCCTGGCTGCTTCCCGACGACCGCGAGCGAACCCATCGAGGGCAGGACAGTGGACTCTTCTCCTGTCGACCATCGCACGCGCAAGAGCGACCCGGTCAGGCCGGTCACGACTCCATCGCGGGAGGCCTCGCCGACTTTCCTCGAAGGGATCTGCACGCGATCACCGACGACTGCCATACGCCGAATGCTGACACGCCGCTGCGTATCTGGCCAGCGTGGTCCCACACCTGTCGGCCACAGACGCTCCTGGCGACTGTTCACGTGCCGAGCTTGCGGGGTGGAACGTTGGACCCTGGGTGGCTACGGCCCGTGACCGCCGCCGCTTGTTGCCTAGGCGCCGACGGTGAAGGGCAGCGTTCACCCGATGCCGAGGACCTGGGGTCGCCACACTCGCAGAGGATCAGAGTCTTCACTAGCCCCTAGTGATGCCTGGCTTGACCAAGGAGTAACGTTGAAGTGATCCGTTGAGAGTTTGTCTTTTGACGTTGCTCTAGACGCTGGTAGCGCTCTCGGACGGATTCCGGGGGAGAGAGCTCGTGCAGACGGCCACCATCGACAGTGCGACCGGCGACTTCCGCGTACTGGCGGCACAGATCCGCGCCGCCGGCCTTTTCGACCGTCGGCCGGGCTATTACAGCGTGAAGATCATCCTGACCATCGCCGCGTTCGCCGCCGGATGGGCGGCGTTGTTTGTCGTGGGCAACTCATGGGCCACGCTCGGTGTCGCAGCATTCCTGGGCGTGATGTTCACCCAGCTGGGCTTCCTCGGCCATGACGCGGGGCACCAGCAGGTCTTTCGGTCCCGCCGGGCCAACTGGCTGCTCGGGCTGGCCGTCGGGAACGCGTTGATCGCATTGAGCTTCGGCTGGTGGGTTTCCAAGCACAACGCCCATCACGCACATCCCAACCAGGTCGACCGCGACCCCGATATAGGTGTGGGCCTCGTGGCCTTCACCACCACCGACGGGCTTGGCGGGGAACGCCGCGGCCTCACACGGTTGCTGGCGCCCTTGACCACGCTCACTGAGAACCTGCCAGACCTGCTCATTGAAATCTTCCAGTCCTGAGCTCTCGGTGGACTGACAATCCACCACCGAGGGTGGCCCCCTTCCGAGGCTTGTGGTGTCCAAGCCAAAGCCAAGGAAGGGGACCTCCCTATGTTCACAGGGAAGGAAGACATGGAAGCGACAGCACTTCGCGAGCAGGGCTGGTCGATCTCCGCGATCGCCCGGCATCTCGGCAGAAGCCGCGAGACGGTGCGTAAGCACCTGGACGGGACGCGCACAGCCGGTGAGCGCCGGCGATCAGAACCGGACGGGTTCGAGCCGTTCGTTGCCTACTTGCGCGAGCGGCTCGGGGAGGACCCGCACGTGTGGGCGACCGCCCTCTACGACGAGGTCACAGCCCTCGGGTTCCCTCTTTCGTATCAGAGCTTCACGCGAGGGCTCCGCTCTCGCTCACTGCGCCCGCACTGTGAGGCGTGTTCGGGAGTGAAGGGCCGGGCCACCATCGAGATCGAGCACCCTCCAGGTGAGGAAATTCAATGGGACTGGGACGATCTGCCCGAGGCCCCGTGGGGTGACGAGGCCCACCTGCTCTTGGGCTCGCTCCCGTGCTCAGGCAAGTTCCGGGGCGTGTTCGCTGACTCAGAGGACCAGCCGCACCTCATCGAGGCGCTCGACGAGGTGCTGCGCCGCCTCGGGGGCACTGCCCGGCGCTGGCGGACCGACCGCATGTCCACGGTCGTCGACCCGAAGACCGGTGTCATCCAGCCGAGCTTCGTCCCTGTCGCCAAACACTATGGAGTGAGTGTCATCGCCTGTCCGCCGCGACGGGGCAACCGGAAGGGATCGGTGGAGAAGTCCATCCACTTCGCCACCCAGCGCTTCTGGCGGACGATGACCGCCGAGACCATGGCCCGGGCCCAAGCACAGCTCGATCGGTTCTGCGAGCGGATCGCGGACCGCCGGCCCCGCCCGGTCGCCAAGCTGGAGGAGCTCATCGGCAAGGACGCCGCTACAGCGTTCCTCACAGGACGTAAGCGACGGCGCCCGACCGTGGCGGACCTGGCTGGGCTCGAGAGGCTCCGTCCCCTTCCTGGCGCGTGCTACCCGGCAACGATCGAGGCCCAGAACTTGGTCGGCCCGTCCGGCCTCGTCGCCTTCGAGGGCAACGCCTACTCGGTCGATCCCGGACTCATTGGTGCCGAGGTGACGGTGCGCCACCGCCTCGGCACCGCCGGGGTCGAGATCGTCTCCAAGGCCGGGATCCTGATTGCCAGTCACCATCGCGAGGTTCCCGGCGGCGGTTACGTCGTGCGGGACCCGGCGCATCGGGTCGCCCTCGAGCACGAGGTCTTGGCAGCCTTCAGCACCGAGGCGCCGTGCAGGCGCAAGGCCAACCGGCCACCGGGTGAGGCGGCCCGGGCCGAGGCAGCAAAGCTCCTCTCCGGCTTCGAGGACGACGAGGTCGTCGTCTCACTTGCCGCCTATCAGGCCCTCGTGGACGACATGGGCCGCCGAAGCGACGAGTATCAGCCATGAGCGAGGATTCCATCTACCAGCAGCTGCGGACGAGCCTTTCCTACCTTCGCCTTTGTGCAGCAGCAGAGGCGCTGCCCGGTGAGCTCGACCACGCCATGAAGAACAAGCTCGGGCACTCGGCCTTCCTCGCCCGGTTGTTGGAGGTCGAGGTGGCTGCCACCGAAGCTAGGCGCCAGGCCGGCCTGGAGCGCTTCGGCCGCCTGCCTGCCCCGTGGCGGGTCGAGGACTTCGACTTCGACGCCCAGCCGTCTGTCGACCGAAAGATGATCGAGGAGCTCGCCACTCTCCGCTTCTTGGAGGACGCCACCAATGTGCTCTTCATCGGGCCGCCCGGTGTCGGAAAGACGATGTTGGCTGTCGCCCTCGGCCGGGCGTCGATCGAGGCGGGCTATCGCACCTACTACACGACAGCCGCCGACCTCGCCGCCCGGTGCCACCGGGCAGCACTCGAGGGGCGCTGGGCGACGACCATGCGCTTTTTCGCCGGACCGCGCCTTTTGATCATCGATGAAGTCGGCTACCTGCCGCTCGCCTCGGAGGCCGCCGCCGCGCTCTTCCAGGTCATCACCCAGAGGTATCTGAAAGGCAGCATCGCTTTGACGACGAATCTGCAAGTGGGCTCGTGGGGGAAGATCTTCGACGACCCCATGGTGGCGGCCGCCATGTTGGACCGGCTCTTGCACCGAAGTGTTGTCTTCAACATCGACGGCGACAGCTACCGCATGCGCGAGCACCGGGCCCGCTCCGAGCGCCTGCGACCGCGTTCAAAGCGCGTGACAGAAGGAGGTCCGGCCACGTAGCGTGACCATCACACAACCGACACGCCGAGGGCTCAACTGGTGAATTTCGGTGAGCAACTCTGGTGAATTTCGGTGAGCGCCATCAACGCCGAGCTCACCAAGAAGATCACGGCCGTGCACGAAGAGTCCAAGGGCACCTATGGGTCGCCCCGTGTCCACCGGGAGCTGCGTGACCGAGGCTTTAGCTGCGGAAAGCGACGGGTCACC
>JBEKBT010000172.1:0-3808 GCA_050015255.1 Acidimicrobiales bacterium | reverse complement strand
TAGATCGTGTGCATGCTCGGATCGGGCAGCTCGACGGGCGCCATGGCCCGCATCCTCAAGACGAAAAAGCCCACGAGCGGCGAGACCAGGACGGCGACCGACTCGGCGAGGAGGAGCCAGCGTCGGCCTCGCCGCAATGGCAATTCCTGCCCAGCCGACCCGGAGGTCGGGCTGTTCGCGGCGGTCACGACAGGACGCTAGCAAGCGGCGCCGCCCGGGAGATGTGGTGCTCGGCACAGCCCAGCCGCCCACGGTGGGGCCGCGCTCAAATGAGACCGGCCGCCGCGCCTGTCAGCACCGGGACTCGGCGCGCTAACGCGCGATCGAACGCAACGAAGTCGAATCCAGCTTGACTGCTACGACCGTGTCGGCCGTGAGGCCGAGAGCCACCGCGCTCGAGACATCCGCCATCAGGGGTCCGATCTCTGTCTCCAGGCCGACCCTGGTGACCGGTCCGAGGAACGTGAGGCTCGTCACCCGCCCTTCGAACAAGCCCGGAGCCGGCTTGTCCCCGTTCGAGAGCAGCCCGATGCTGATGTCCTCGGGGCGGAGGAAAAGCTCCACCTTCTCGCCGGCCGGGTGGTTGAAGGTGGGGTCCGGGACCTGCAGTAGGAGCGGTCCACAACGGACAACCCTGTCCTCGAGCGACACGACCGTGCCCTCGAGCTTGTTCATCGTCCCGACGAAGTTCGCCACAAACGCTGTCCTCGGGCTGCGGTAGATCTGGGCCGGCGTCCCGAGCTGCTCGATGCGACCCTGGGACATCACGGCTACCCGATCCGAAATCGACAGCGCCTCCTCCTGGTCGTGGGTGACGTACAGGGTCGTGATGCCGAGCTCCAGCTGGATGCGGCGGACCTCGGCGCGAAGCTGAACCCGCACCTTCGCGTCCAGGGCGGAGAGCGGCTCGTCGAGGAGCAGGACACGCGGCTCGATAGCGAGCGACCTCGCGAGAGCCACGCGCTGTTGTTGGCCCCCGGACAGCTGGCGGGGATAGCGGTCCATCGCGCTGGCGAGCCCGACGAGCTCGAGGAGCTCCCGGGCCCGTCGCGCGCGCTTCTCGCGGCTCTCCTTGCGAACCCGGAGGCCGAATTCCACGTTCTGTTGCGCGGTCAGGTTCGGGAACAGGCTGTACGCCTGGAAGACCATGCCCATGTTGCGCTTGTTGGCGGCCTGGCCGAGCACGTCTTGACCTTCCACGAGCACCTCGCCCGAGTCAGGCCATTCGAAACCGGCGATGATCCGCAGCGCCGTCGTCTTGCCGCAGCCGCTCGGGCCGAGCAGGGACACGAACTCGCCGGAGTGAACCTCGAGATCGAGATGGTCGAGTGCGACGACACTGCCAAATGTGCGACAAAGCCCACGGAGCTCGACGGTAGCCATGCGGACCTAGTTATAGTTCGTGATCGCGACAGCGGCCGCGCTGCGACCGCCCCGGCCTAGCAGGTACAGGGCCAGCATGGCCGCCCAGACGAAGATGAAGCTGATGAACGAAAGCGCGACGCCCTCGTAGGCCGTGCTCGTCCCGATCGTGTAGGTGTAGACGGGGAACGTGCTGAACTCCAGCAGGCTCGCCACGGTGTACTCGCCCATCGCGATCGCGACGGTGAGCAACGATCCACCGATTATGGCGGCGCGGAGATTCGGAAGGATCACCTGCAGCAGTGTCCTGGGCATCTTTGCGCCGAGGCTCTCGGCGGCCTCGACCAGGGTTCGCAGGTCGATCGCGCGCAGTCCCGCGTCGAGCGCTCGATAGAGAAACGGCAACGCGAACACGACGTAGATGAGTGACAGCACCTCGGGGCGCACGAACAACCAGGTGATGTTCTTCAAGAAGGGCAGGAGCCCGACGACGAGCACTATCGGCGGCACGACGAACGGGAGGATCGAGATCAGGTCCATCACGGGGCGGAGCCCGGGGAGGCGGAGATGCACCCAGAACACGGTGGGCACCATGAGCACGAGGCTGACGGCGACGGTCTCGAGAGAGATCTGGATAGAGAGCCAGAAAGAGGACCTGAACATCGGGTCGTCGAACACGGTCAGGTACCAGTGAAAGGGACTCTGGCCCGGCCCGACTCCCGCCAGGCTGAACTGCACGACCGAGTAGATCGGCACGAGGAAGACGAGCGCCGCTATCACCAGCCATATCACGTGCCAAACGGGCACACGGTTCCGTGCCCGCCGGATGCGGTGAGAGCTTGGGCGAGCTTCCGCGACGGCGGTTACCTGAGCCATCGGCTCGCTCGACGTTGAAGAAGGGCGTAGACGATGATCGTGATCACGATGATCACGATCATCGCAAGAGCGAGTGCGTACGCGTCCTGCGGATCGAGGGTGATGTCTCCGTTGATGAGGTTCGCGATATCGATGGTGACGAGATTCGAGACGCCGAGGGTCTCCGCCGTCGCGTAGGCGGAGAAGGCGTTCCCGAACAGCAACACCATCAAGCCAAGCAGCGACGGAGTTACGACCGGCAGGCCTATGTACCGCCAGAACTCGAGGGAGCTTGCACCGAGGTTCGACGCCGACTCCCTCCATTCCTTGCGCAGTCCCTCGATCACAGGGATCATGAGCAGGATCATGAGCGGGAGCTGGAAGTACATGTAGACCAGTGCGCACCCGAACAGGCCTTGGAGGCTGAACGACGGATAGATGTCCAGCCCCAGGTGCTGCAGGAGGGTGGTGACGACGCCGAGGGTGCCCAAGGTCGCAATGTACGCGAACCCGAGTGGCACACCCGCGAAGTTCGCGGCCATGCCCGAGAACGACACGAACGCCGGCCGGATGAAGCGGGGAACGCCGTGGTGCAAGACGGCGTTGGCGACGAGGAAGCCGAGCACCCCTCCCATGAGCGCGCTCAGGGCTGACAGCTCGAGCGAGAACTCGAACGCCTGCGGGTAGGGCGCGCGGAAGATATCGGAGATGTTGGAAAGCGTGAAGGCCCCGTTGGCGGTCCGGAAGGCACCAGCGATGAGCTCACCGGTCGGTATCAGCAAGAAGATGCTGATGTAGGCGAAGAAGGGGAGCACCCCGAGCAGGGCCCATCGCCGGGAGCGCGACCGCTTTCGCGGCGCCCTCCCGGCGAGGCCCACCGGCTGCATTCCCGACTCGGCGAGGGCCAACGGGCCCTCCTAACTGCGCCTGGGCCTCGAGCTAGACGCCGCCCACCATCTTGTCCCAGTTCGCGGTCACGACCGCGCTCGCCTTGTTGATCTGGGCCAAGGTGGGGAAGCGCACGCCCGCATACTCGCTCGCAGGTGGCAGATCCTTCGCAAGAGAGGCCGGGATCTTGCCGGCAGCCGCCATGGCCGTGTACCGCGCCGGGTGGACGTACCCGGCGAGATACTCGAGCTGTCCCAGGTCTGAGTAGAGGTACTCCATCCAGAGCTTGGCCGCGTTCGGGTGCGGTGCGTACGCGCTGATCGCCTGGCAGTAGAAGTTGGCGAACCTGCCATCGGCCGGGACGCTCACGACAATTTTCTGGTCGGGGTATTGCTTCTTATAGGCAATGTTGAGGTAGTCCCACTCGATCACGATCGGCGTCTCGCCACTGGCGACCTGGGCCGGGTTGGCGATGATCGGGTTGAAGTTCCCGACTTCCTTGAGCTTCTGGAAGAACCTGAGGCCCGGCATGATGTTGTCGAGGGACCCGCCGTTCGCGAGGGCGGCGCTCCACACGGCGCCGAACGCATCGCCCGCGACGGCAGGGCTGTTGACGATCGCGACCTGGCCCTTGTACTCCGGCTTGAGGAGGTCCTTCCAGGTAGTCGGCGGGTTCTTCACAACCTTGGTGTTCGTGCCGAAG
>JBEKBT010000171.1:0-3929 GCA_050015255.1 Acidimicrobiales bacterium | reverse complement strand
ACGGCGCGGGCGGAGGTGACCCGGCTCTCCGAGCTCGTCGCGGCGAGGGAGGCCGAGCGGGACACGGCGCGATCGGAGCTGACCCAGCTCTCCGAGCTCGTCGCGGCGAGGGAGGCCGAGCGGGACACGGCACGGGCGGAGCTGACCCAGCTCTCGGACCTCCTACGCACGAAGGAGACCGAGCTCGATCAGGCGCGATCGGACGGAGCCAGGCTTCTCGAGGAGCAAGGGGACCTGTACCGGGAGCTGTCCGCCGACCACGACGACGCTCTGCGTTCGTTGCAGCATCTGCGCCGTCGCGCGGCTCACCTCGAGCGTCGTCAAGAGGCGCTGCTGGCGAATATCAGGACGATCCGCATCGATCCCGGTCAGGCCGCCGCCGAGCTGAACGAGCTCAAGAGCTCGGCCATCTACCCTCTCTTGGAGCAGTACAGACGCTCGGTGGAGCGTTTCGCACCCGCAGGGAGCTTGCGCCGTGAGAGCTATCAGCGCCTTGTCTCCCGTGCCGCCCGTTTGGTACTGCCGCGTTCGGCTAGCTCATCGGCCGGGGGAGGGATCCCGCCGCTCCCGACGGTCGCCGAGCCCGAGGTGACCATCATCCTGCCGGTCTACAACAACTGGGAGCTCACCGTTGCCTGCCTGCGCTCGCTTGCCTTCGACATCTCGGCGGTGAAGTACGAGCTCATTGCCGTCGACGATGCCTCCACGGACGAGACCAACGAATACCTGCCGAAGGTCGAGGGCATAACCGTGGTGCGCCAAGAGCAGAACGCGGGCTTCATCGGCGCCGTGAATGCAGGGCTCGACGTGGCTCGGGGCCGTTTCATCGTGCTGCTGAACAACGACACCGTTGTCCTACCGGGCTGGCTCGATGCCCTCATGCGGACCATAGAGGTCGAAGAGAACGTCGGCATCGTGGGTGCCAAGCTCGTCTATCCCGACGGGCGTCTCCAGGAGGCGGGGGGGATCATCTGGAGAGACGGCTCAGGCCTCAACTACGGTCGAGGCGGGGACGCGGACGACCCGGCGTTCAACTTCGTTCGCGACGTGGACTACTGCTCTGGCGCGTGCCTCCTGGTCCGCAAGGAGATCCTGGACGTTCTCGGGGGGCTGGACCGCCGTTACTCACCGGCGTACTACGAAGACACCGACCTGGCTTTCGCGGCCCGGAAGCTGGGCTACCGCGTCGTGTACCAGCCGGAGGCCAAGATCCGCCACGCCGAGGGCGCGAGTAACGGGACCGACGAAGAATCCGGGATCAAGCGTTACCAGAAGGTCAGTCGCGAGGCGTTCCGTCTCAAGTGGCAAACGGAGCTGCTGGCTCAGCTCGAGAGCGACCCCGCTCTCGAGCGGATCGCAAGCCGGCGCGGCGCCGCCGGCCAGGTGCTCGTCGTGTCCGACCGGGTTCCCCTGCCGGACCAAGACTCCGGCTCGAAGCGGATGTCGGAGTTGCTCCTGGCGCTGCGCGATCTCGGGCTTTCGGTGACATTCGTCCCCAACGACGGCCAGAGGCAAGGTGACTACTCGACAGCCTTGCAGCGGGCGGGCATCGAGGTTCTCTACGGGCCCCTCGACGAGAGGAAGCTTCTTCGTGAGCTCGCCCCAGCGCTCGATGTCGCCATCCTCTCCCGACCGGAGCCCACCTGGCGGTGGCAGCCCCTGGTCCGAGAGTTTTGCCCTGAGGCGAAGGTCATCTACGACACCGTCGATCTCCACTTCCTGCGTGAGGCGCGAAGAGCCGAGATCGAAGCGGACCCGGCAGTTGCACGAGCCGCCGCCCGCTACCACGACATGGAGCTCGCCCTAGCTCGGATGGCCGATGCCACCCTTGTCGTGTCCGCGGCGGAGCGTGACGTCTTGCTGGATGAACAGCCAGAGCTTCAGGTTCACGTCGTGCCCAACATCCACGGGGAAGAGCACACGGGCCGCAGCTTCGAAGAGCGCAAAGGCGTGCTGTTCGTGGGAAGCTTCCCTCACCTTCCGAACCGTGACGCGGCTCACTGGCTCGTCGAGGAGATCATGCCCTTGGTGCGCCTGGAGGATCCGGATATTCCCACTTACATCGTCGGCAGCTCTCCGACAGACGACATTCTCGCCCTTGAGAGCGACAGCGTGCGGATACTGGGATGGGTCCCCGATCTCGGCAATCTCTACGAGCACGCGCGCCTCTCGGTCGCCCCGTTGCGGTATGGAGCGGGCGTGAAGGGCAAGGTGGGCGAGAGCATGGCTCATGGGCTGCCGGTGGTGACGAGCCGGCTGGGAGCCGAGGGCATGGGCCTCGAGCACGAGTACGACGCGCTCGTGGCGGACGGGGCGCCGGCTTTCGCGGCGGAGATCCTCCGCGCCTACCACGACGCCGAGCTGTGGACTCGCCTTGCGAGCAATGGCCGGCGCACGATTGCCCGGGCCAGTTCGCCCTTCGCGATCCGTTCGTCGCTGGCGAAGATCCTGGAGGAGATTGGCGTCAAGGTAAGAGTGCCCGACGCCAGCCGCTCGTCCCTAGCTCACAGCGGTGCACAGGACGGCGATTAGCCCCCGGATCACCTAGGCGGACCGACCGATCGGGTCAGCCGTGGGCCCACCTCGACGTCGGGCCAGACGGCGGCAAAGCGTTCGTAAACAGGTGGGCGACCGAGCACCTCTTGCACGAAACGCACGGCGCACATCGGGTTGATCGAGTTCCGCAGGGGGATGACGACCGCGCGCACCTGCCAGGTGACGAAGTTGGCACGCGCCGCCGGGATGAGAGCCGGCGAGGGAACGTGCTCGGTCGTGGTGACCTGCCAGCAACTGGCGAAGGCGGCTTCGGTCGCGCCCTCGTAGGCGTTGGCCGTGGTCGCCTCACCGGCCGGGATGCGGTACTCGAAGCCGTCGATGGACTGCCACACCATCGCCCAAACGTGAGCGCTGCGGGCGAGCGGGTAGGTGAGCAGGGTGCCACCGTCGATGTCAGGTACGGCGATCGGCCGCACGAACGCGTTCGGCGTGTACACCTGGGCGATGTTGTAGGGCCAGCCCGGCACGAGCGAGACGACACTGGCCACCGCCAGCACGAGCAAGACCGGGAGAGGCGAGTAGGCGATGCTGCGGGCCCACCTCGGTTGCCCCTGGAGCCCGCGGCGCGCTGGCCTGGCCCACCGGGCACGGTCCAAGACGACGGCCACGGCCATGGCGATGAAGAGCCACATGAACAGGCAGTACCGGGCGGCCACCTCGCTCTGCACGAAGGGCAGGTGCGTGAAGATATCGAAGGGCAGGCGGATCGGCGTCTCGTGATTCCAGACCCGAAGGCGCGAGCCCATGGACAAGAGCAACGACAACGCTGCCATCACGACCGAGAAGCGGACGAGACCGTCGCGACGAAAGCGGGCCGCACCCAAGATGAGGAGCAGCAGGATCGGGATGCCGACATAGGAGCCGTTCTCGGCAACATCTGGCTGCTTGACCCCGATCGTGGAGGTCAGGTACATGAACGAGCTCCCGATGCTCGACAGGCCGAAGGAGAAGTGCTGGTTCAGCGAGGGAATGATGAGGCCGGCGAGATCGGTCGACAGCTCGGCGAGCTCGTGAGGGGAATGGACAGCGCCGGGAACGTGCTCGGGACCGGTCCGGGCCACGATGGCGAACCAGGCCGCGAAAGGAACGAGCAGCACGACCCCAAGAACAATGGCCTTGGCGGCGTAGGGGAAATGGCTCCCGATGAGCTGTCGCCGTGCGATGCCAAGGACGATGATCCCTATTGCCGCCACGGCCAGGATTAAGGCGAGCAGCTCGGCCGACCAGCCGAGCTGGACGATCATGACAAGCCCGAGGGCGATGCCCATGAGCCACCAGCGCCCCCTCTGGCGGACGAGTATCTCGTCGAGCAACAAGACCATGAGCGGGGGCACGATCGCCAGGAGAAGGAAGAGATGTCCCTCGCCCTGGCC
>JBEKBT010000170.1:0-3963 GCA_050015255.1 Acidimicrobiales bacterium | reverse complement strand
CCTGAGCGGCGACGAGCTCCTGGAGATCGTCCGCCAGACGACCGCCTCGAGGCCGGCACCGGCAGGCGCTGAGCCGGCACCAGCAGGCGCCGTTTCCCACGCGACCATGAGCAAGGCCGACCGCGCTAATTGAGATTCCCTATCAGACCTGCCCATTGAGATCCTCCACTCCTGAGCTCCCGGTGGATCACGATCCCCCACCGAGAGCGCCCCCTTCCGAGGCTTGTGGTGTCCAGCCCAAAGCCTCGGAAGGGGTTTCTTGTCATGTTCAGAGGCAAGTAACGATCGGGGCCGGCCGCGATGTTCGACCGTCGGCTACACCGGAGCGTCATGTTCGGCGACAAGGCTCACTCAGAACGATCCGATATTCAAGACCCGTGACAGAACGAGGTTCGGCCAACTGGCGTGATCAAACCCGCACGACAAGGCGAGGGCTCAACTGGCAAATCTCGGTGAGCGTCTACTTCCGCCTCAACCGCAGGGACTCCAAGATGCTGGTGACGGTCCCACGTTCCTCCCGGCGGATCCAGATGAGATAGGTCACGACTCGGACGTAACCCTCTCCCCCCGGTCCGAAGCCCACTCCCGGCGACACCGCCACTTCCGCCTCGGTGACGAGAAACTTGGAGAACTCGATCGAGCCCATCTCCCGATAAGGCGTGTCGTGGCGGCAACATACGGGCGCCGCTCTTTGGGCATCGCCTCGCACTGGCCCTTCGAGGACTGGGGGCACTTCCTCCCCGAGCAGACGACCGTCGTCAGCCTGCTCGACCGCCTCTTGCACCACGCCAGCGTCGTCAACACCAAGGGATCGCAAAGCTCGTTCTGAACGTGACCCTGGCTCCTGCCAGTCCTGTCCCTGGTCTCTATCTTCATCCTGATCACCGCCGACGTCTCCGGCGTCCTCCAGTCGACGGTGGTGGTTATGTCTAGTCAAGATGACCGCACTGTCGAGGATTGTGGGCCGCTGTGGCTCACGATAGTTCATGATATAGGGCAGTTATCTGTCACCAGCAACGTCCTGTCCAGCAGTAGCGGTATACAATGCTCGACATCGGTAGTGAGCGGGAGTACCATCAGCGTTGGTGAGCACGGCGAGCAGAATGCGAGCACTCGAGCAGGCTGGGCTGCTGCACTCCCGGCCGAGTGCTGTGACCGCGGCTGTCTTCGACCACGAGAGTGGCTTCTTCCTCCCGGCGGACAAGGTGCAGGTGAAGTACGAGATGCTGCGGGCCCACGTCGTCGACGGCATCTCGGTGTCCACGGCCGCAGCTCAGCACGGCTTCTCGCGAGCGTCGTTTTATCTCGTTGCTGCGGCTTTCGACGCATCGGGCATGTTCGGGCTGGTCGACGAGCGTCGGGGCCGTCGGGGTCCACTCAGGCTCACCCCGGAGATCGTCGCGTTCCTTCAGTCCGCGGAGGGATCGGGGGCAACTCTCGCCGACGAGGTGGAAACGCGCTTTGGCGTCCGGCTGCACCGAAGGACGGTGGAGCGAGCCCGGTCGTGACGCAGTTCTGGCCATCACTGACCGGTGGTGCCCAGGGAGAGTACGAGATGCTCCGCGAAACGGTGTTGTCAACTGGGACAACACCGGACACGTTGGCCGCTGCCCGACTGTTGCGCAGAGGACTGGCTGGGTTGATCACCTGGCCAGTGACCGAACCCGTCTTCGTCGGCGAGGTGATCGGAGCGCGGCGACCGGCGTGGACACCGCAGACAGACCCGCGCCTTGAAGCTTTGGCAGAGAGCTTCGAGTTGCTCGTGTCTGTCAAAAGGCCGCTTGCGGCAAGGGAGTTGTTGATATGAGGGTAGCGCTCTACGCCCGAGTCTCGACCGAGGCCCAGGAGGCCCGGGGAACCATCGGCTCACAGCTTGACGTGATCAAGGCTCGCATCGCCGAAGAAGGTCACGAGCTCGTCGCTGAGTTCTCCGACGACGGGTTCTCTGGCGCCCGCCTCGACCGACCTGGTCTCGATGCCCTGAGGGATGCTGCTGAAGCCGGACTGTTCGAGGCCGTGTGGTGCCTGTCGCCGGACCGCCTGGCGCGCGCATACGCCTACCAGATGCTTGTGCTCGACGAACTTGAACGCTTTCACGTGCGGATGCTTTTCACTGATGCGCCAGCACTCGACGACGATCCTCAGGCCCGGCTCCTGACCCAGATCCAAGGAGTGATCGCCGAGTATGAGAAGGCGAAGATCGCCGAGCGCTACCGACGCGGCAAGCTTTGGCGATCTCGTGGCGGTGAGATCATCTCGTGGAAGACGCCTTATGGTTACCGGCGGGTGCCACGCGTCGCAGAGGTTCCGGCTCACCTCGAGGTCTTCGAATCCGAGGCGATTATCGTGCGTCGCATCTTCGAGGACTACGTTGCCGGTGGTCACTCGATCCGCCAGATCTGTCGACTGCTCAACGTGGACAAGGTCCCGTCACCTACCGGCAACCCGGTCTGGGGTCACTCGACGGTGTCACGACTGCTGCGCAATGAGGCCTACGTGGGCCGCGTTTACTACAACCGCACGGAATCTGTGCCGACGACTTCGAAGAGAGGGCGCCGATCGAACCTCCAACGTCCGCGCGACAAGAGCGAGTGGATCTGCATCCCCGTGCCACCGATCATCCCCGAGACGACCTTCGACGCAGCACAGATGGTCAGCCGGGACAACTCCAAGTGGAGCCCCCGCAACACCCACCGCGATGCCTGGATGCTGCGCGGCCTGGTGAAGTGCGGGCACTGCGCCGTCGGCGTCAACTGCCATCAGATGCGGGGACGCAACGGGACCGTTCACCGCTACTACTGGTGCCGAAATCACGACACCGTCCGGTCACGCGGCGAGCACCGCCGTTGCCCGGAGCGCAACATCAGAGCAGACGAGCTCGATGCCTTCGTCTTTGACCAGGTGCGAGAAGCGCTGCTACGACCTGACGTGCTCCTCGTCGGCGAGGGAGCCCTCGCTGCCACACCGTCCGACACCCGACGACGAGCTGCTCGCCGCGGAGCTCGCCCGCCTCGAGCGCAAGCTCGAGGCGGCCACTGCAGAGCGTCGTCGTCTTGCTGACCTCTACCAGGCCGGCCTCGTCGAACTGCCCGACCTGCAGCGACGTGCCCGTGAGATCGATGCCCGGACTGGCCGCCTTTCGGAACAACGCAATGCTCTTGTTAGCGAGCGACACGATCTCGCGGTCGACAACACGCTGCGCCGGCGAGTCGCTGGCTTCGCACAACGGGTTGCCAGCGGGATCGACGCTCTTGACTTCGAGGGTCGACAGCGACTCATGCGTCTCGTCGTCGAGGAGATCCTCGTCAGCGGGTGGCATGTCAGCATCCGCCTTCGGATCCCGCTCGACGAACCACCACCGGAACCGCCTGGCCGAAGATCATCTCCCGGTGGCCGCCCGGCCGGCGCGGTGTCAAGTAAAGATCGTTTGCGATCCCTTGGTGTTGACAGAGCGCGAGTCCTATCGCATGCGCGAGGCGCTTCAGATCAGAAGGGAGGAAAGCCTCCGCGGAACTGACGATCAGACGAAGAGGGATGGTAATTTTACCATCGCCATGGTCCGAGCCTGGCCCCCGCTCGCGGGGGCGGCACCTCGCAAAGTCCTGACCAGCTCCTTGGGAGAGCCAACGGCATTTGGTGCCTGTACCGCTCCCGCCGGATCGGCGGGAGCGGTACAGCGCTACCGTCTAGAGCACTTCGTGCTGCCTACTGACGCCCATCACACTCTGGGTCTTGTCCGCCCGCGCCCAGCTAGCTCTTTAGGATGGTGGCGATTTGGCTCTGTGCCGTCTTCAACGCTGACTGCACGGAGGAGGCACCCGAAAGTGCAGCCTGTATGGCAGTCCATACTGCCTCAGAAACCTTCGGGTATTTCACACCCAGGCCGAGAGTACGCGGATGGGCGTAAATGGTTTGGTTGGCGTACACGCTCCACGCAGCGCCTTCCTGTTGCACGAAGGTCTT
>JBEKBT010000169.1:0-4601 GCA_050015255.1 Acidimicrobiales bacterium | reverse complement strand
CGGGCCACGCCGCGCGTCCAGTTGGCCATCATCTCGCCCACGTAGTGGTTGTCCCAGAGCAGCGATGCTCCGCCCGTGTAGAAGCTGTCACCGAGGCCGCTGTAGGTGATGGTGATCGGCGTGCCGACGGGGCCGCTCGTCGGCGTGACGGTGACCGTTCGCAGTGTGATGAACCCGCCGTGAGCCTCCTCGACGCCGTTGACGACGGCGTAGATGTCGTGCAGGCCGCCCCAGTCCTGGGGGGCGTCGAGCGACACCTTGAAGGCCCCGCTGGCACTGGTGGTGGTCGTGGCGAGCACCACCGCGAACTCCGTGTCGGATCTGCCCAGGTAGTTCACCGTGTCCGGCTCGGTCTGCACCAGCCATGTGGCATTTGCGGTCGACCAAGTGAGCTCGACCTGCTTGTTCGCAGGCAGGTGCGTGCCTGAGATCGTTATCGGAGTGCCGGCTACGGCCTCGTCCGGGCTCACCTGAAGGATCCCCATGCTCGCGCTCGGCCTCGCGGGCTTTGCGATCGGGCCGGGAAGCGGGCTCACTCCCGGAATGGCGGGTGCACGGAGTGTCGTGTAGTCGACCGCAGTCGTCGCCGCGCGCGCAGACGTCCGCGCTTGAGAGCCGTTGCTAGCCGTGGCAACAGCGGTGCACAGCACCAAGGCTGCTGCCAACACCCCGAAGGGCATAACCGCGAATCTGTTTAATTTCAAGCGCCTCGTCATGGGTTTCCCCCTCCTGGTAGTCAGTCTGTGATGGTTCTTCCCTGCGGACGGCTTGTGTCAGCCGCCGGGTCCCTTGGTCTGTCTTGCGAGCAGGGTCGCCGGCCGACGGCCCGATGGCCGTGCGACAGGCGACCCTGCTCGCGATGCTTGTTCGATTGTGCGCCCTACGAGCTGGGCTCGATCGTGAGCATCGACGCCACTTGTGGCGAGTCCTGCTGCGTAAAGACGCCCGTCTCAGACGGGACCGCCGCCGTCAGCCCGGCTGGAACCGGGTTGGTGACGACCGTGACGGAGTAGTTCACGACCCCGAGGGGATAGCTCGCCCCCACCGGCCAAGCGGCCGTCCAGTACGACACCGCCGGCTTGGTCGGGTGTGTGCCGTACACCAACGGGATGGCCGCCAGACCCGGGACTTTCACCCAGGCCCGCTTCACCGTGACGTTGGTGAGGTCGTTCCCACCGGTGGTGACGTGGACGCCCCACATGCGGAACACGACAACCTCCCCCCGTTGGAACAGGTTCGTCATCGAGCAACCAGCGTCGGCGGCCAGCTTCACTTTCCCGCCCGCGCCTTGGACCGTGTCCACGGAGAAGAACACGTGCTGCCCGGCATTCCCCTGGACCGGCGGGGCCAGAGTCGTCGATGTCGTGGTAGTATTTGCCGCTGCGTGACCCGTGGACGCTCCCGCGCTCGCGATGGCGGTTGCCATCGCGGCCACACCTATGGCCGCCACCAACCCGACGGCGATCCTGGTCCTGAACTTTGTCATGCCGATGCTCCTCTTCTCTTGTCTGGCTTGTGAGCTCATTAGCTATTTACCGTCAGCTTTCCGCTGAGGCTGACCGTGAAATTGCCGCTTTGCGTGCCGCTCGTCCCGCCGAGATGGAGGGTGCCCTTGAACTTGAGGCTGCCGGTCGCCCCGTTGCCTTTCCCGCTCCCCCCGCTGGCCTTGGCCACGCCGTGGAAGGTGATCGTCACAGCGCCGCTTTCACCGCTGGAACATCCTTGCTGCGAACCGGACTTGATGACGACGAACGTGATCTTGTTCGCACCGCCGGTAATGCTGCCTTTCCCACCGAAGGGGTCACACAGCGACGAACTGCCCTTCGGAGCCGAGCCATTGCCGCTGGCCTTGCTGGCGCCGAAGAGAGAATTCTTCCCCGAGCCTGAGATCGATGAGATCGTCACTGTGCTGTTGTCAATTAGCAGTGAAGCCTTGCCCGAGTACTGGCCGGAAAACGCCACTGCGCTCGTCATCGCCGCGCCACTAAGAGCGGGTCTCGCTGGCGTCTTGGCGCTCACAGCTGCCGCGGGAAAGGCGGGACTCGCGAAAAGCCCGACAGTCGCCAGGGCGGCGAGAACCGCGAGAGCTCGAAACTTACTTGTCAGAAAGGGCTTGTTGACCATGCAACTAAGCATTCCGGTTGGAGATGAAAGACCGATAGGGCCGAAAGACCCGACTCTGGCTGCTGTTCGGCTTGCAACCGGCCTCGAGGTTCTCGCTTTTCTGTCACTGCGGTGTCTCTTCCAAACCTGCTCCTGACTTCGCGCTCGGGAGATTTTTCACGATCAGGTCGCGCCACCGCCGGGACGCATGCCTTCCGGGGACGCTTTTACCGCCTGTTACCTAGGGTTTCCTACCCTGCTGTTAGGCAAGCTCGTCCCCTAGTGGATCGGAGAACTCACCTGATCTCGTCCTGGTTGTCATCCCGGTCGGCCCACTCGCGCCGCCACGCCGTGCTCACCTTGGGGATCCGGCCGTGGCGACCGCCGTCTCCCGGCGCACACGCGCACTAGAGGCGAAAGTCCCATCGCCATGAGGTCATTGGCCTACAGTGGATAGAGGCGAAAGTCCCTTCATACGTGATGGCGATTGCGCTGCCAGATCGATGGCGGTTCGGGCGCCGGCGCTCAATCGCCACTTTCGCCCGATGCTGTCAAGTCATGAACCGAGCCGTTTCTTTCAAGGCTCTCCACCACCCGGGCGAGAAACGAACGTGCAGTCGACCGGGCTACGCGATGCAAAAGGGCCCGGTCGAGCTGACGCCCGAGCTCACCAAAGGGAGGCACGTAAGAAGCAGACAGGGTGACCCGGCATCGGTCCGAGTCGAGCGGGGCGAGCTCCATGTCACCATCGAGCACGGGAAAAAGCCCTGGCAGCTCGCTCGATTTCCAGGAGAGGGGTACGACGAGGGCGTCTCCACGATCGTGAGGCGGACCAAGTGTCACCCGCACTTTGCGGGCTGCTCGTCCGCTCGCCCACGACGGTCCGATGCGGAAGTACAGCGCCTCGCCCTCCTCCTCAGCCGCGCTCGCGAGGGGCGCGAACCAGCTGCCGTCACCCATGAAACGTCCCCGCACCTCCTCGAAGGGACGCGAGACATCAGCAAAATCATCAAGGAAAAGCCGCATTGCTCAACCCCCGTAGTCCTTGGGTGCAGGGTACGGATCGTTCTTGCCCCCCGATAGGGGCGAAAGCCCCTACGTTCTCGCCACAGGACCCGCCCTCGAATAGAGCGAGCCTGTTCCACATAGGATCCGACGATTCTGTCCACCACCGGTCGCGACCAGCAGCACGCCGTTTCTGGGCCACTACCTTCGACGGAGAGAGCCGCCAGCAAGCTCTCGATTCTGTCACGCCAGAGACACAAGGCGTACTGCCCGTCACCTCGGCTTCAGCGCCGCCTGAGCGCCGCGGTGGCCGGCGGTTGCAACCTGGTCGTACCCGCCGCCAGGATCCGGGACGTCGGACTGAGCGCGAAGATCGCCCCGCCGGCTCCCCCTCCGTCTCTCGTCAAGCGGGCACCTGCCCCCCTCATTAGCACCCGCACAAAGCGTCCTGGCCGGATGAAGCCGTCTCCTCCGCGCGTCGCCGTCCAGCAGGGACTGACGCCGCCCAGCGGCGGCGACCGGCGCCGCTCTCACTCGGCTTCACGGCCGCAACGTGACTGCCACCAAGTGACGGAAATGTGTCGAACTTGACATTTATATGTCGGACATGTTACGCTCGTGTCATGACAAGACACTCAACCAAAGCAACGGCCATGGTCCTGATCGCCGCGGTGAGCATGTTTCTCTTTGCTTCCTCGGCACAGGCCCAGTCCCAACTAACGAGTTCCAGCAAGCGCAGCTGGCGCTGGAACACCAGATCATCGCCCGGCAGGTCCAGCTGGCCCTGCTCGGGACCGAGGTTGCCAACGCCGCCAACGTCACCACCTCGGACCGTTCCGCTCTAACCACGATCATTACGAACGAGCAGACCGCGCTCGGCACCGACGCCACCAACGCGGCCGCGGCGACAACGTTCGCTGAGCTCAACACAGTGCGCCAGGCCGTCATCGGGGACGAAAGGGTGTACGCGGTGGTCACCGCCCAGGTGAACCTCGTCGTCGTCGCCGACAACGACACGGTTACCGAGGGCGGCTACACGGCCCTTGCGACTGAGCTCGCACCATTGGTCACCGAGCTCGGCTCGACCCACGCCTCCACCTTGCTCACCGACATCACGTCTCAGGTGACAGCGGCCACGTCGTTGACAAACGGCGTCTCGGCTGACGCCCTCGCCCTCACCCCGGCGGGCTATCCCGGCAACAAGAGCCAGATCAAGACCTGGACCTACCAGCTCGGCCAGGTCTCACGGGATCTCGGGATCGCCAAGCGGGATGTCAAGGACATAGAGGCCATCGCCCTGCGCATCCACGGGATCCACTTCGGGAAGCCCGTTTCGACGACCACGATGACCAGCACGGCATCGCTGACGAAGTTCCAGCAAGCGCAGCTGGCGCTGGAACACCAGATCATCGCCCGGCAGGTCCAGCTGGCCCTGCTCGGGACCGAGGTTGCCAACGCCGCCAACGTCACCACCTCGGACCGTTCCGCTCTAA
>JBEKBT010000168.1:0-4000 GCA_050015255.1 Acidimicrobiales bacterium | reverse complement strand
TACGACCTGCGATGGCTCTTGAGGCTGCGTGCCCTCCTCATCGGGGAACAGGTCGACCTCGTGCACCTGCACCTGCCCTACACAGCGGCCCTCGGGCGTCTCGTCGTCCGGTCGATCCCGGAGGGCAGGCGCCCCCGGATCGTGCACACCCAGCACAACATCTGGCAGCACACCTCACCGGTGGTGCGAACGCTGCACCGGGCTACCTACCGCCTCGACGACGCCGACATCGCCGTGTCTCGCTCGGTCTGGACCGCCCTTCCCCGCCCGCTTCGATCCCGCACCGAGGTGCTCGTGCACGGCCTGCCCTTCGGCAGCCTGGGCGATGCGCAGCTGGCTCGCAGTGAGGTGCGCGCCGAGTTCGGGATCCTGCCCGGTGAGGTGCTCGTCGCCACCGTCGCCAACATGCGCAAGGAGAAGGGGTACGAGGTGCTCTTAGATGCGGCACGCCAGCTCGTCGACGACGGGCTCCCCGTGCGCTTTGTCGCCGTCGGGCACGGTCCCCTCGAGGACGAGGTTCGTCGGGCACGAGACGAGCTCGGTCTCGAAGACCGGTTCTTCTTGACCGGCTTTCGCGCTGATGCTCAGCGTGTCGTAGCGGGCTCGGACCTCTTCGTCCTCGCTTCGCACCACGAGGGCTTCCCCGTTGCGGTGATGGAGGCCCTCGCCGCCGGTGTGCCGGTCGTTTCGACCGCCGTCGGCGACGTGCCGCGTTTTATCGGTGAGGGGGGAGGCGGTCTTGTCGTCCCCCCGGGGGACTCGGTCGCACTTGCCGACGCGTTGCGCGCTCTCATCGTCGACCCGCCCCGCCGGTTGCAGATGGCCGAAGCGGCGCGGGCCACCGGGTCCAACTTCGACATCCGGCGAGCCTCGGCGCGACTCGAGGAGATCTACGATGCCTTGCTCAACACCGGCGCCCGACCCGCCTCGGCTGCTCAGGAGGGATAGGCCTCCAGCCACGCCTGGAACATGAGGACCGCCCAGAGCTGGTACTCGAGGTCCCGCCCACCACTTATGTGCTGACTCCAGCAGTCATTCACGAGCCGCGCGTCGAGGTAGCCTTCAGCTTCGATCCGATCGGGCGCGAGCAGTCCTTCGGCCCAGGACCGGAGTGGCCCCCGCAACCATGCGCCAAGGGGGAGCCCGAAACCGGCCTTGGGGCGATCGACGAGCTCGTCGGGAACATAGCGCCGGAGCACCTCTCGCAGGATCCACTTCCCTGTCCGGTTCCTGATCTTGAGTGCTACGGGGATCTGCCATGCGAACTCGACCACCCGGTGGTCGAGGATCGGCACCCGGCTCTCGAGGCTCACCCCCATAGACGCGCGGTCGAGCTTCACGAGGATGTTGTCCGGTAGGTAGGTAACGAGGTCCAGCAGCATCATCCGTGAGCCGAAGTCCTCGATCTCAGGGGGAATCGCCTGGTCAGAGCCGGAGGAGTCCTCGCGGACGCCGAGCCCGCGCACGAGCCCTGCAGGGTGCTGCCAGGTGGAGGCGAGGATCCGGTAGAGGTCTTCAGGGCTGCGCGCCGGCAGTACGGCGGCGAGCTTCTGTATCTTCAAACCGGGGATCCGCACCCTGGCGCGAGGGGGCAGCAGCGCGCCCCATCGCTCGAAGAAGGCATCCCACCTGGACGGGGAGGGCGCCGCCAGCAACACGGCCGCGGCTCGTCGCAACGGCACGGGGAACCGACTCGCCGCTTTCCAGATCGGGCCACCCCATGCGTGGCGGTTGTAGCCGCCGAAGAGCTCGTCCCCGCCGTCACCAGACAGGGACACGGTCACGTGCTCACGTGCGAGTCGGCTCACGAGGTAGGTGGGAATCTGCGAAGCGTCGGCGAAGGGGTCGTCATAGAGCTCGGCCAGCTTTGGGATGACGTCTCGGGCATCCTTGGCGGTCAAGCGGAGCTCGGTGTGATCGGTGCCGAGATGGCGGGCGACCGCGGCCGCGTGGGCCGACTCGTCGTAGGCGAGGTCCTCGAACCCTATCGTGAACGATCGTACGGTGCCCGATGAGCGGGCCCGCATGAGAGCGACGATCGTCGAGGAGTCGATGCCGCCCGAGAGGAAGGCGCCGACCGGGACGTCGGCCTGGAGCCGCATCGCGACGGCATCGCCGAGGAGGTTCTCGAGCCGGTCTGCGACCTCGACGGGACGATCTCCGAAGGGATGCGACGCGCCCGCGGCAGCGACCCCGAAGGCTGACCAGTACGGCTCGGGAGCGGCGAAACGCCGTTCGTGGGCTTCCCTTCCGATAGCCAGCGCGGTTCCCGGCATCAGCTGGCGGATGCCTTCGTAGATCGTGTAAGGCGCCGGCACACAGCCGAGGCCGAAGTAGCGAGCCAGCGTCCGGCGGTCGATCGTCGCCCGAAACGCCGGGAAGGCCCGCAGCGCCTTCAGCTCCGAAGCGAAGAGGAGCGCACGGCCGACCCAACCGAAGTAGAGCGGTTTCTCGCCGAGGCGATCGCGGACGAGGTGGAGGCTGTGATCGGCCCGATCCCAGAGGGCGAACGCGAACATCCCGTTCAGCTCCTGCAGCGTCTTGGCGAGGCCCCACCTGTCGATCGCCGAGAGCAGCACCTCGGTGTCGGAGCGACCTCTGAACCGGGCTCCAGCTGACTCGAGGCGGGCCCGGAGCGTGGCGAAGTTGTAGATCTCGCCGTTGTAAGCGACCACGAACCGCCCGCTTGCAGAGACCATGGGCTGATGTCCCTCGGCGGACAGGTCGATCACCGCAAGGCGTCGACAACCGAGGCCGATGCCCGCCTCTGGATCGGCCCAGGCACCGCCGTCGTCGGGGCCGCGATGGACGAGCGTGTCCGCCATCGTTCTTGCCAGCGCCGTCAGCTCGTCGGCGCCTCGAGCCCCAGCCGGGTCGAGAAGGCCGGCGAATCCGCACATGGCTGGAGCATCTCACAGGCGCGCACGACTGTGTTCCGGCTAGAGCGGATAGAGTTTCGGTTCGTTCGCTAAGCGGGGGGGCCTGTGCACGTTGATCCCGCAATTATGGGGTCGCTCGATCCCCATCTCTTCCTCCACCGCTGGCCGCCGTGCAGTGGGAAGCTCCGTTGCCACCTGCAGGAGTTCACGGTCGCAGAGTTCACCGAACCATTCCGGTTCGGGCTGGTCGCCCTCGGCGTCGGCATTGTGCTCGGTCTCGCATGGCGCCTTGCGCGGCGACGTCGTCGACATGGCAGGGCACCGAGACCGATCCCCCTCGCCGGGCTGCTGTTCGCGGTGGCGGCGATCGCTGGCTACCAACGCACCGGCCACCTCGTGGTCGGGCTCGCCGTCTCGGTGGCGCTCCTCGCCGGCGGCGGGCTGATCACGGACCTGGCGAGATTGCCACTAATCCCTCGCATGCTCCTCGCCGTGCCGGGGGCGATCGTGCTCGCCGAGCGGTCGGCACTGCCCGATCCCGGATGGGCGAGGGTATTCGTCGCTTTTGTCACCGTCGTCGGGGCTGGGCTCGTGGCGGACCTCGACCGCCGCAACGAGCGGTCCGGGCTCGGTCCGGTGCTCCTCGCCGTGACGATGGTGGGACTCTGGGAGTCCGTCCCGGACCCCGATTTCGCGCTGCTGCTGGTGGGCGCGGCCCTGCCGGTGGCCCTGCTCGGGTGGCCCGTTGCGCTCGCCCGAGTCGGTGGCTCCGGCGCGGCTGCCGCCTCCGGGTTCTTGGCGTGGGCCGCCGCAGTCGGCGGTCGCGGTTTGCTGAGCGCCGTGGTCGCTGGCACTGCGTGCCTCGGGCTGTTCGTCATCGAGCCGGTCGCCCATCTGTTGCTGCGCCGCCGACGGAGCGTGCTCGAGCGGCTTCCTCAACGGTGGTGGGTGCCCGTCCTCGTGGGCCTCGTGCAGCTGGGCCTTGCCGCCGCCTGCACGCGCATCGCGGCGGCGAGAAGGAGTCCCCTCGTAGCCGGTGAGATCGCAGCCGTGTCGCTCGTCATTGCGGTCGTGCTCGCCTGCGCGCTCAGCACACGCGCCACGTCCCGATCGGTGGAAGG
>JBEKBT010000167.1:0-4463 GCA_050015255.1 Acidimicrobiales bacterium | reverse complement strand
GCTTGCGGGAGCCGGTGCTGACGGCTCCGCCGGCCAGGGGCCGGTAGGCGACCAGGGCCACGTCCATCTGGCGGCAGGCGTCGAGGACGCCGTTGGTCTCGGGCGCGCGGTGCAGCAAGCTGTACTGGACCTGGTTGGCCGCGAGCGGGATCCCGTAGCGGGCCAGCACGTCGGCCGCCTTCCGCATCTGAGCCACGTTGCAGTTGCTGACCCCCGCGGCCCGGATCTTCCCGGACTCGACCGCCTTGGTCATGGCCTTCATCCAAGTGCCCACCCCGCGCGGGGAATAGGGGAAGTGCAGGTAGTAGAGGTCGATCGACTCCCGGCCGAGCCGTTTCAGTGTCCTGTCCAGCGCGGAGTCGAACTGGGCGGCGGTAATTCGGGCGGGCAGGGGCGCGAACTTGCTGGCCACCACGACCGGCCGACGAAAAAGCCCATCCCCACTTCGACTGCCGCCGCCAGCGTCTCGTTCAGGCGGGCTTGGCCCGGCTCGCCCGTATTCCAGCGGTTGGTGCCAACGCCGAGCGCCGGCACGCTCACGCCCGACTTGCCCAGCGCCCGCTCGGTTTCACTCATTGCTTTCCACGCCTTCCATGTGCGGGCCGGAGTCAGCGGACGAGTTGGGGGAAAGAGCCTCGGCGTTGCCCCGGTCGACCTGATGGCGCAGGCCATCGTCAAGATCATAGGCAGACCCCAACCCAGTCCTCAGTTCTGAGTCGGAGTGCAGCCACCATCCGCAACGTGCCGGAGTCGATCGGGCAACGATTGCGAGCGCCGAGCAGCCTTGAGGCCGTCAACCGCCGCCTTGATCCTCGCGATGTCCCACACTTCCACCGGACGCCTCAACCCAAGGCACCGTGGCCGCGCAAGACATGTTGGATCGTGGGGAGCACTATCCTCAAGAACGCCGCTGTGCCGTGACCGCCTCCACGATGCCCGCAGACCTGCCACCGTTGCGCGTAGAGGCACGCATTTGTATTTCGAGTGGAAACGCTACCAGGGGACAATCCCATCGTATAAAATGCCGTACGGGGCCATTCGGAGAGCATCTGCTCACGCCACATTTGCGAATCCCGAGTCCGTTGGTCAGCCATCCATTGCTGGTGAGTCAGTGCCGCCGGCTCGCTTCTAACTAACGATAATGCTACTTTATCGTTAGTCACAAAGGAGGAAAAGAGAGGCACCGTGACGCTGCTCTATAGCACCGAACAGGCCGTCGATCTGGCCGAGATCGCCGCCGAGGCGCGGGACTACGTGGCTGCGAGCCGGGCCGAGAACACGATCCGTGTCTACCGCACCGGCTGGGCGCAGTTCACCGCCTGGTGCGACGAGCACAGGGTGATTGCCCTGCCCGCTGGCGCGGAGACCGTGGTCTTGTACGTGGCCGACCTCGCCAAGGCTGCCAAGCCCGCCACGATCGACTCCCGCCTAGCCGCGATCAGTGCTGCCCACCGGGCCGCCGGGCACGACAGCCCGACCAAGGAGGAGGCGGTCCGCCTCGTGCGCCGTGGTGTGCGCAGGACCCTTGGCACCGCCCAGCGTCAGGTGCGCCCAGTCACTGTGCCCGACCTGCGCACGATGCTCCAGGGTCTCGGCACCGACCCGGGGGGCTGTCGGGACCGGGCGCTCTTACTGCTCGGCTTCGCGGGCGCGCTGCGCCGCAGCGAGCTAGTCGGCCTCGACGTCGTTGACGTCACCGAGGGCGCCGACGGGCTCACAGTTCGCCTCAGGCGTTCGAAGACGGACCAAGAGGGCGCCGGGCGCACCGTCGGCATTCCCTTCGGGTCGAACCCGGCAACGTGTCCAGTCCGTGCCTGGCGCGCCTGGCTTGAACTATCGAGCATCACCGAGGGACCCGCCTTTCGTCCCGTGGATCGTCATGGTCACATCCGTACGGCACGACTCAGCGGCCAGGCGGTGGCGCTCGTGTTGAAGCGCCACGCCGCCAGGGCCGGGCTCGACCCCGACGAGGTGGCAGGTCACTCGCTGCGGGCCGGCTTGGCGACCTCGGCGGCTGCGGCCGGTGTCCCAGAGCGCGTCATCGCCGAGCAGACGGGCCACAAGGGCACCGCGATGCTTCGTCGCTACATCCGCGAGGGGTCTTTGTTCCGGGAGAATGCCGCCGGCGCGGTAGGGCTGTAGCGCTGGGGAAGGCGGAGGCGGAACGTTCGCCGGGCGCGTAGCGCGCGCACACGGTACGGGTATCGCCGCATTTACGACGAAGTCACGTTCCGCTCCAAGACACTTTCTCCAGCAAAGTGAAGGAAAAAAGGCGTCTTAGAGTCGATTGCGTCAAGCACCGTGGGTATGTTGTTCGATGCATTCAAGTGCGCCCGGCGGCAGTTCTTTGTGCTCATGAGCGCCGCGCATGAGATCGACCGAAGACGGGGGAGTGAGGCGATGACGCCCGCCACCAAAAGGACCGAGAAACCGAAGATGACCAAGGAAATAGGAGATAACGATGACCGCTAGAAGGCTCAACCGAGAAAGCATGGACGGCCCAGAGCTTGTTCCCGCACCGGGACCCATGCCGACGAGCCGACTTGTCAGCGAGGTCCCAGACGAGGCCGCGCTCCTCGATGGATACGAGGCGCACCTCCGGCTCTTGGAGAACCGGCCGAAGACGACCGCGGACACCTATCGCTCGCACCTGAAGGGGTTCTTGGGCTACCTGGCGATCAACTACCCGTCGGTTGCCCTGTGCGAGGTGACCAAGCTCCAAGTCCGTGCTTTCTTCCTTCACGAGGCCAACCGGGGCATCGCGCCGATCACACGTTCCAGCGCCCTTTTCGCCCTCCGCAGCTTCTACCGCTTCCTCATCGCCGAGGGTCTGAGCGATGACAATCCTGCCGCCTTGGTGACCCTCCCGAGTCCCATCCGGCCGCGGGTCGAGTTCTACAGCGACGCCGAGGCCGACGCCATCATCGAGTGGGCTGCGGCACAACCAGGTCTCCGTTGGCAGGTGGGCCGGGTGCTCCTCCTGACGTTGCGCTACACCGGCTTGCGCATGAAGGAACTGGTCAACCTGCGCACCGAGGAGGTTGACCTGGTCTCTCGGCGGATCTCACTCGTCGGCAAGGGACGCAAACCTCGCGTGATCCCTATTCCCCACTTGTTGGCGGACGTGCTTCGCGAGTACCTGGATGAGGTGCGGCCTAAGCTCGCGGCCTCCTCGTACTTGTTCGCCAACCCCAAGGGCAACCGGCGGCTCCGTGGTCGCTACGGTCCCAGGGCGCTTTACGACCTGGTGCTGGAGGCCGGGACCTCGGCAGGCGTGGCCCGTCGGCACTTCCCTCACCGGTGGCGCCACAGCTATGCGACGAGCCTCGTGCGCCGAGGCGAGGACATCCACGTCGTCCAGCGCCTGATGGGCCATTCCAGCATCACAACGACCACGAGATACCTGCATCTCTCCGACGCCGATCTCCTCGCCGCCATCGACCGGGCGTTCCCAGAGAGCTGAGAGGGTGCGCAAGGGGGTGGCCGCGAGCTACGAGTGCCCAGCAATCGCGTGTGGCTCGTAAGGCGTCTCGAGCCGCTCTATCTCATCGGCGGTCAGCTCCACTTCGACTGACGCCAATGCGTCTTCAAGCTGTGGCAGCTTCGTCACACCGACGATCGGCGCGGTCACGACCGACTTGCTGTGCAGCCATGCCAAGCCAACCTGCGCGCGGCTCAAGCCGCGCTCGGCGGCAATCTCCGCCACTCTTTCGACTATTGACCGGTCGCCCTCGCAGTACAGCTGCTTGCCGAACTCGTCGAGGGCGCTGCGCTCGGTGACGTCATCCCAATCGCGTGTGAGCCGACCGCGCGCGAGCGGACTCCAGGGAATGACGCCAATGCCTTCGTCCCGGCACAACGGCAGCATCTCGCGCTCTTCTTCTCGATAGAGGAGGTTGTAGTGATCTTGCATCGAGACGAACCGGGTCCAGCCGTTCTGGCCTGCGACGTGGAGCATCTTGGCGAACTGCCACGCGTACATCGAAGAGGCTCCTATGTAGCGAGCCTTCCCGGATTTCACCACGTCATGGAGCGCCTCGACGGTCTCTTCGACCGGCGTCGTCGCATCGAAACGGTGAATCTGGTAAAGATCGACGTAGTCGGTCCCGAGCCGTGTGAGGCTCTTGTCGATCTCGCTCATGATCGCCTTGCGGGACAGCCCGCCTCCGTTCGGCCCGGGGCGCATCCGCCCGTGAACCTTTGTCGCGAGCACGATTTCGTCGCGTGAGCTGAAGTCAGCGAGCGCCCGCCCGACGATCTCCTCGCTGCTGCCGTCGGAGTACACATTTGCGGTGTCGAGGAAGTTGATGCCCGCCTCGAGAGCGCGACGAATGATCACCCTCGCGTCGTCCTCGCCGAGACTCCAGGGATGATTGCCCCGCTCCGGCTCTCCAAAGCTCATGCAGCCGAGGCAGATCCTCGAGACCTCCAGCCCCGTAGAGCCGAGCTTCACATAGTCCATC
>JBEKBT010000166.1:0-4117 GCA_050015255.1 Acidimicrobiales bacterium | reverse complement strand
TCGAACGGGGGAGTGCAGCCGACGACAGCGTGGTCACGGGATAAGCCTCCTTCAGGTACTCGACGCCTAGGCCAGCGCCTTTGGTTGCATGAGCTGGGAAGGTACGCAAAGAGTATGTGCTTTGCGACCGCGGCCATGCGCTCGTCACCACGTGACGGGGTCGGCCCCTTTCGTCCTCGAGGCGGTCACGTGCGCCGGTGAGGACCCTTTCTCCCGCCCGGCAGGCAGCCAAGGCCTTCTGCGATGACCACCAGTTGTCGTCCACGGTCAAGGCGCAAGGCTTGTCGGCGAGGAAGGAGGCGGCGCCGAGCCGGCATGGTCCGTCACCGCCCGGTGACAAGGCTCCTGGGCGCAAGGCGCAGGTAGCCGGCGCAGGTAGCCGGCGCAGGTTTGCCTTTGTCTTGCAGCCCTTTGGGCTGGTAAGACCAGTTGAAGCTAGAGTGACTTCAGTTTCAGCATCTCAGTCAATGGTGACCGAAAAGGAGATCTGACATGGCCATGCCGAGCGACCTCGAGATCGCGCGCCAGGCACACCTCAAGCCAATTGCCGAAATCGCCGAGGACATGGGCATCGAGCGCCGGCTGCTCGAGCAGTACGGCGACAGCGTCGCGAAGATCAAGTTGGAGGCCATCGCCGAGCTCGCGGACCGCCCGAAGGCCAAGTACGTGGTCGTCTCCGCCATCACCCCGACGCCGCTCGGGGAGGGAAAGACGACGACAATCGTCGGCCTGGGCCAAGCCATGCACCACATCGGCAAGAAGGCGACGATCTCGATCCGCCAGCCCTCCATGGGCCCCACCTTCGGCATCAAAGGCGGCGCGGCCGGCGGGGGCTACAGCCAGGCGGTCCCGATGGAGTCCTTCAACCTGCACCTGACCGGCGACATGCACGCGGTGACGGCCGCCCACAACATGTTGTCGGCCATGCTCGACAACCATCTGGAGAAGGGCAACGAGCTCAAGATCGAGCAGCACAACATCACTTGGAGGCGCGTGCTCGACGTCAACGACCGGGCCCTTCGCAACATCGTGATTGGGCTCGGGACCAAGCAGGACGGCGTCCCGCGCCAGACCGGTTTCGACATCACGGCCGCGTCGGAGGTGATGGCCATCCTGGCGCTGTCGAGCTCGTTGAAGGACATGCGGGCCCGATTGGGACGGATCGTCGTCGGCTACACCGACGACGGCAAGCCGGTGACGTCCGAGGACCTGAAGGGCGCCGGGGCGATGGCGGTGATCATGCGTGACGCCATCAAGCCGAACCTGCTCCAGACGATCGAGAACACGCCCGTGATCGTTCATGCAGGCCCGTTCGGCAACATCGCCCACGGCAACTCGTCGATCGTGGGCGACATGATCGGGATCCACACCGGTGACTTCCTCCTCACCGAGGCCGGCTTCGGCGCGGACATGGGGGCGGAGCGCTTCTTCGACATCAAGTGCCGTACTTCGGGCCTGAAGGCGGACGCGGCTGTGGTCGTCGCCACAGTGCGGGCGCTGAAGGTGCATTCAGGTCGGCACAAGGTCGCCGCCGGGCGTCCGCTGCCTCCCGCCATCTTGGAGGAGAACCCGGAGGAGGTCCATCTGGGCGGCGTGAACTTGCGCAAGCAGATCGAGAACATCCAGATCTTCGGCGTGACCCCTGTCGTCGCCATCAACGCCTTCCCCGGAGACTTCCCCTCCGAACACGCCGCCATCAGGGAGATCGCCGAGTCGATGGGCGTCCGTGCCGCGGTGTGCACCAACTTCACCGACGGCGGAAAGGGAGCCACCGAGCTTGCCCAAGCGGTGGTCGAGGCGGCCGATGAGCCGAGCGAGTTCCGCCTGCTCTACCCGAACGAGGCCTCGCTTCGCGAGAAGATCGAGACGGTGGCCACCAAGATCTACGGCGCCGACGGCGTCGACTACCTGCCCGCCGCCAACCGCCAGATCGACGCCTACGAGAAGAACGGCTTTGGGAACATGCCGGTGATCATTGCCAAGACGCACCTGTCGCTCTCGTCGGACCCGACCTTGAAGGGGGCCCCGACGGGCTGGCGCCTGCCGGTGCGCGAGGCGCGGGCGTCGGTCGGCGCGGGCTTCGTGTACCTCATCTGCGGGGACATGAGCACGATGCCGGGACTCTCCACGCACCCCGCCGCCGAGATCATCGACCTCGACGAGAACGGAGAGATCGTCGGTCTCAGCTAGCGAATGGGGTCACCTCGGCTCGTCGCTCACGGGCTGGGCCAGGCTCTCGGGCTTCGTGGCACCGGCTGCTCGGCCCAAGAGCCCCGGCTTGCTCCCACACATCTGAGCTGGAACCGCTCGAAGCCCGCTTCAGCGCCCCGCGCCGAGCACCTCGGCCGCGAGCTCGAGATGCTCCAGGTCATCGAGGTCGAGGAACTGCAGGTAGACACGGCCAGCGCCGATTTCCCGGTATCGGTCGAGGCTCGCCAAGGCTTGCGCCGGGAGTCCCGCGATCCCGTGCTCGATGAGCTCGTCCGGATCGCGGCCGATGACAGCCGCCCGCCGTTCCAGCTCTGCCCGGTCACGAGCTATGCAGACCGTCAGCCACACCGATCTCGCCAACGAGGCCGGCTCGCGTCCGATCTCCCGGCACGCCGCGTCGACACGGGCGAACTGCTCGGCCACGTCTTGGGGGCGCGCCCCGGACATGTTGAACTCGGAGGCGAACCGAGCGGCCAACGAGGGGGTGCGCCTTTGGCCGTGACCACCTACGATGACCGGTGGATGGGGCCGCTGGAGGGGGCGGAAGACCACAGGGCACTGCTCGAGCCGGTAGTGCCGGCCCGCAAAGTCAAAGCGCTCTCCCTCCGGGGTGCCCCAGAGGCACTGGAGGATCTCGAGCTGCTCCTCGAGTCGGTCGAATCGTTCCCGAACGCCCGGGAAGGGGATGGCGAAGGCCCGGTGCTCGCGCTCGTACCAGCCGGCACCGATCCCGATCTCCAGGCGGCCCCCGCTCATCTCGTCCACCTGGGCGATCGACACCGCGAGCGGCCCAGGTAGCCGGAAGGTGGCCGAGCTCATCAAGGTCCCTAGGCGAATGGTGCTGGTCTCGACGGCGAGTGCCCCGAGGGTGACCCAGGCATCGGTCACGCTCGGGCGCGGGGCACCGTCGCCGATGAACAGGTAGTGGTCGGACCGGAAGAAGCCGCCGAAGCCGAGCTTCTCGGCACGTTGTGCGAAGGCCAGGAGCTGGGAGAAGCTGGCGCCTTGCTGCGGCTCGGTGAACACCCGCAAGTCCATGCGGAGATCCTACAAATGGGGTTGTTGTCCGACCTCGCCCTGCCGGGCGCAGGTCCGAGAGCCGGGACTGCGCTGAGGATCAGGCGCGGTGTTCCTTGACGGCCGTCTCGAGGCGAGCGCCGTAATCGGGGTCGGCGTGGCGGAAGTTGGCGATCGAGCGCTCGACGATGTCGTCTCTGGACACCTGGGCGAGGCTGGAGGCGATGTTGTCCACGAGGCGGGCCTTGGCGTCTTCGGGCATCAGGCGGTAGAGAGAACCGGCCTGGGAGAAGTCGTCGCCGTCACGGTTGTCCCAGCCATAGCTGCCGGAGGGCCCGCCGGCGAGAGAGCCGTAGAGCGGTTCACCGGTCTGGACCGGGCCACCGAAGCTGTTCGGTTCATAGTTCTTCTCGCGCCCGTAACTGGCATCGAAGCGCATCGCCCCGTCGCGCCCGTAGTTCTCGGCCTCGGTGGCGTGCGGACGGTTGATCGGGAGCTGGGTGTGGTTGACGCCGAGGCGGTAGCGGTGTGCGTCGCCGTACGCGAAGAGCCTGCCCTGGAGCATCTTGTCCGGCGACGGCCCGATGCCCGGCACGAAGTTGCCGGGATCGAAGGCGGCCTGCTCGACTTCGGCGAAATAGTTGTCCGGGTTGCGGTCCAGCACCATCTTTCCGACCTCGATGAGCGGGTAGTCGCCATGTAGCCACACCTTGGTGAGATCGAAGGGATTGACGCGGTAGCTCGCTGCGTCCGCGGCCGGCATGACCTGGACCCTGAGGGTCCAACTCGGGAAGTCGCCGCGGTCGATGGCCTGCACCAAATCGATGGTGTGGGACTCCGGGTTCGCTCCTGCGAGGCGTGCCGCCTCAGCGCTCGTGAGGCACGCGAT
>JBEKBT010000165.1:0-4178 GCA_050015255.1 Acidimicrobiales bacterium | reverse complement strand
AGATACCTACGGGCGATGGAATGGCTGCAACGGATTTACCGACGCAACCCCAAACTCTTCGCCCACTGGCAACTCGTCGCATTCACCGACGGCCGGCCTGTGGGGGCCGGATGACGGGAGACCGTCACGTCCGGTCCTGAGAGCGGCGGGGGGTGCGATTCCCCCCGTCGACTCGCCGGCCGGGCTGGTTGGAGAGACTCCTGCGCATTCGTTCCGGTGCAGTCGACGCGCGCGGTGGCGACGACCCGAGACACTGCTCTTCCACAGCTCCCGCAGCGCTGGTTTACAGGCTCGGTCCTCCGGTCGCGATGAGACCGACATTGGCAGCTCCCGGCTCAGAGCGCTGCGTTTCGGCTGCGCAACTGAGCCTCGACGCCCTCTCGAGAGCAGCCCGGGCGAGATCGCGCTGGTTGACCGCATCGATGGTCCGCGCTGGGCCTTTCGGGCCGAGGGGTAGGTGTTCATCGTCGATGTTCCAGCGGTCGCGGTAAGCGACAACTGTCGTGACGGCTTCGATCCAACGTTCTCTGGCCCTCGGGTCAGTAGGCGCGATTCCGAACCGGCGAACCCAGATCTCATGCCGCTCGATGGCGTGCTCGGCCAGTGCCCGCGCTCGGCGCTGCATCGCCTCTTCCCGTTCCTCGAGACCCCGGGCCATGTCTGGGTCCGTGAGCCCTACCGCTCGTGGGATCAGCCCTGCAATGAGATTCGTGCTGGCTCGACGCGATGATCCGATGACCTGTGCCCAACGGTCGACTCGGTCGCGAAGGACCGCCGCGGGGTCCTCCGCGTCATCGAGAGGCCGAGTTGCCACGAGCCCGGGGAAGGTCTGTTCCACGTCGAGGCCGTGCGCCTCGGCGTCTCGGAGGGCAGCGAGCAGTGGTCCGTAGGCGGGGCTTTGACGAACCTGCTCGAGACGACGTGACTCAAGTCCTGAGCGATCCAGCAGGTCGTCCCAGCGTTGCTGTTGAGCGGCGTGGGCCAGGGTCTCGTACTCGGCGGCGAGGACGCTGAAGTCCTCGATGTTGCGTTGTGCCCGCTCAAGGACCTCATGGGCGGAGAGGTCGGCGCCCTCCTTGGCGAGCACGCCGGTGAGCACATCGGTCGTGCTCTGCGATGAGATCGTGCCGTCGTGTCCCGTGGCGGGATCCGGGTCGAAGCTCGTGTCGACATAGATCATGTTGGACTCGCGCCCGCGAGTCGCGGCGACGTACAGCACCTCGCGGGTCGTGGTCGGCGACACCAGCGAGTGCGTCGTGTCGACCGTGCGGCCTTGGCTGCGGTAGCTGGTGGTGGCGTAGGCGAGCTCGACGTGCTGGGTTACGTAGTCGGCGGGCAAAGTGACCTCTGCGCCACCGGTGCCGCGGCGCACTGTCATCGTTCCGTCGGGGTTGGTGGCGGCGACGACGAAGCGGTCCCCGTTCTTCACCCAGCTCTTTACTGTCGTCAGCAAGCGGTTGTTCTGGCGGGTGACGATCTCGTCGCCGACGCCCGCTCTCTGGCCGTCCGCGATCACAAGGCCGGACTCGGCAACTGTTCCTTCAGCTACCCGCGCGGTCCTCGCCCGCCGGTTCAGCTCGGTGACCGTGGTGCTGTCCCCGGCGATCATCAGGCTCGACCTGCCGGCCTCGATGTCGGCCTTCCAAGCCGCGTAGATGGCGTCCATCAGGCTCTCCCGATCGCCGCTCGTGACCCGGTCGTGGGCCTCGTAAGCGTCGATGGCCGAAATCTTCCCGGCTCGCAGCTCTACGCTGGCCGCCTTCTCCCACTCGGAGCTGAAACGCCGGATGTCGGTGAGCTCGGGGACGAGGTCGCCCCGGTCCTTGACGAGGAGCGAGAAGGCCCCGCCGGCCTCGACAGAAGACATCTGCGCATGATCTCCGAGAAGCAAAATCTTGGAACCTGCGGTCGTGGCGGCGCTCACGAGCTCGTCAAGACTGAACGTCCCCGCCAGGGAGGCCTCATCGATCATGACGAGCTGTCCCGGCTTGAGGCGTCGCTCTGAGATGGAGTTCTCTGTCTCCGCGAGCTTGGCCCGGAGCCTGGCCGCGCTCGGAGAACGTGGGTAGGCGTGTCGGGCGAGGTTCAAGGCGAGACGCTCTCTCCGTGCGGTCAGCTCGGGGATGCGCCTCCATTCTGTGAGCCACTTGGCGGTGTTCTCGGTCTCGATCCCGAGCTCGTCTCCGAGCACCTGCGCCGCCGCCGCGGAGGGGGCGAGACCGATCACAGACCCAGGACCGTGGACCTGTTCCCACACCGCGCGGAGTCCAGCCATGGCGGTTGACTTGCCTGTACCGGCCGGACCGACGAGGACATCAAGGACGCGACCGGAGGTGGCGATTTTCTCGACGGCGAGGGCCTGGTCGACGCTCAACTTGTAGTCCCGCCCGGGCAGGTTCGCCTCTGTCACCTCGGCCACGACAGCGACACTTACCCGGGGTGCTCCCAACTTCCTCGCGGCTTCGAGCAGGCGCGCCTCTGCACTAAGCAGCGCCTCGGTCGTGTAGACGATCCGGCTCTCAGGATGAAGACGCGACGACCCGTCGGGACGGACGTAGCGCTCCGGTGTGTGGTGAAGCAGTGGCGGCGTGAGCATCACAGAACGCGCTATGGCGAGTTCGGCGATGTGTTCGGCGACGGCCACTCTGTCGTCAGGAGATGAGAAGCGGACCCCGTGCAACATGCGGTGGGCTTCTGCGAGAAGGTTCTGGCGACCGTAGGTGGAATGGTGCTCGGCGACCGACGTGACGACCGCCTGAGCAGCATCGGCGAGGATCGCCTCGCCGAGGTCATCGCGGCGAAGCAGCGGCAGGTCGTTGCGGTCCCTGAGGCTCGAGACCCAGGCGATCTGCTCGTCCTTTTCGATGCGGTTCGCGGCCCGTTCCCGCCAGCTTTCCGTGAGTTCGGACAGGCTGTGCTTTGTCTTGTCAGGCCGGGTGGCGATGGTCGCGACGGCGTGCAATCTCATGTCTTCGACGGCTGTGGCGCTCCGTCCGTGGGCGGCTTTGAACTCGGATCGGAGGAGCTCTGAGTGCTCCGCGATCTGCTCGGAGCGGCGCGAGAACTCGGCCATGAGTGACTCAGCGACGCCGGTGATCTCATAACGGGGTTTGGTCGAGTGCCTCCGTCCCCGCGCCTCCCAGCCGACACCGAGCTTGGCCGTCAAGAGGTCGGAGAGGACTCCTTGGTGGAGCTCCGACAGCGTCGTCGTCGCCTTGAAGATGGCCTTGGAGTCAAGGGTCCTCCACTTGCCGTCCGATACAGATTTCACTCGATTCCAGACCACGACATGGTCGTGCAGCTGGGGGTCGTCAGCCCTGCTCGTGAAGTGGGTGAACGAGGTCGCGATGACCCCGGTCACGTCCTCTTCGACGATGCCGCCGGCACCGGAACGGGAGTGAAAGACGTGGCGCTCGGCGTAGGAAACGACGTAGTCGATCGCTTCGCGGTGACACTCCGCGATGACGGCTTTCGTGTCCTCTTCCGCGAGCGCCCAGGCAGTCGAGACGCTCTTGCTCGGACTGAAAGTGAGGTCGAAGCCGGCGACCGGCACAGCGTTTCCCGGCACGGTGAGGCGGCCTCCGAGCGGCTCTCCAGAGACCGGATCGAAGAGCTTTCCGAGCATGTTGAAGAGGTGTTCCTCGCTCACCTGTGAGCCCTTTTCGACCCCTTTCCCACCGTCCAGGTCCGCCAATCCGGCTCCTCGGAAGATGCCCGGCGGTGTCCCTGTCGAGGCGTAGTAGTGGGCGAGTCCCTTCGATGGTTCCGGGTTCCCGTCGCCGGCCGCGACCGAGTTCATGAGGTAGCGGTAGCCACCGCCAAGACTCACCCGCCGGATCGAGATCACGCGTCCGCCCTCCTTCACGGAGGCGTTCGCGACGAGCGCCTCTACTAAGAAGGCACTGGCGAATCCAGGCTATTTGCGCCGAGCAGCGCAGCACCGTCGTGACCTGGGCGTATGCCCCAGCGCACGCTCCCAGTGTCAACCCTGCGTTGACAAGGGCGGCCTTATTTCCTCGAGTGCCGAGGGTGTGGAGTCCAGGAGGGAGCTTGAAAGCAAGTTGGGTTGGTGATGGCGGGGGTTGGTGATGGCGGGGGTTGGTGATGGCGGGGGTTGGTGATGGCGGAGGTTGGTGATGGCGGAGGTTGGTGATGGCGGAGGTTGGTGATGGCGGAGG
>JBEKBT010000164.1:0-4753 GCA_050015255.1 Acidimicrobiales bacterium | reverse complement strand
GCCGTGGGCATGGCGGAGGTCTCGTCCTGCGTGCTGGTCGACCAGGAGGGGAAGCCGCTGAAGGAGGGCCAGAAGGTCGAGAAAGGCGACCAGCTCGGATACTTCCAGTTCGGAGGGTCGACTCATTGCCTGGTCTTCCAGCCCGGCGTCATCTCAGAGTTCGCGGTAGAGGCCATACCTCAAGGTGAACACGGCCGAGCGTCCCCCATTGTAAAGGTCAACAGTTTGCTGGCGATCGCTTCGTAGGGTCGCGAGCAGTGACGCGGCGGCCGATTGGACGATCCGTCGCGCCGTTCAGACGATGAAGGTGGTACCAGGTTCGAGGCTGACGTTGTGAGCAGCCGAGTCGATGCACAGTTCGGCGGTGACTCTGCCACCGAAAGACGCCGAGTCGGTGCCATCGCCGGTAGAGGTGTCCTCGACCTCGCGCTCGGTCGTCTTGGCGGCAGTTGCCGCCAGGATCGTGGCCCTGGTCGATGTGCGCGCACCCCTCCCCTGAACAGACCTTGAAATTCAGGCCGGTTGCCCAAGTGATGCCGGCCTCTTCGTCGCCGGGCGGAGTCAGGTTCGACGCAGGGATAACCCCCGACCCAACGCGTTGCCGTTGCACCCGGAGAGGATGAGATCGGGGTCTGTGGTCTTGCGGTTGCCTCAATAAACCGGATGCCCAACCTCTGAACCCTAGCCCTGATGTGCCGTTCATGGGCAGGCACGCATACCGAACACGCGTACCGAACATCGATCAGTTCGAGCGGCTTCTCGCGACAGAGCGACGTTCCTGAAGGATAAGGCGCACCTTTACCTGGGCGCGCAGCCGTTCACGCTACCGGCTGTTGGATCGCTTTCCAAGTCCGGCCGGCGTCGGTCGTGCGCAACAGCACAGGGACGGCGCACTCACCACCGTCGTCGCACGGCGTCGCCGCCGCATCGAGCCAGCCAGTCGAAGTCGTGACCATTGCAAAGCCCCAGACCGGATCACCCTTGCCGTAAAGGGCGGGTGGCGTGACCCTCGACCACGTGCGTCCTGCGGTACCTGTCACAAAGAGCTGCGTGCCTGCCGATATCGTCCAGACCATGGGCGAGCTCGCGGAGAAGGAGGGCATCGTCCACCAACCGGACGACCTTTCACCCATCGCTATCGGCGCGCTCCGGTAGCTCCAGCTCCGACCCGCATCGCTCGTCATGTAGACGACAGCCTTCCCGTTCGACAACGTCGCAGGCAGGATCCCATTGTCAGACGAGAAGAAGCGAGGTGAGCCGAGGCGGGCCGGCCGTGACTTCGAGGGCCCGATCGCAGGCAGTTCGACCCGGCTCCAGCTGCGTGCACCGTCGGAGGTCTCGTAGAGGTCGCGGCCGCTCGACAGCCAGCCGCCCGACGCGTCAACGAAGTCGATCGCCCCGGAGGTTGCGGAAGCGGTCGCCCCCGCCGCCGGCTGGAGCGTCCAGCGTGTTCCCCCGTCCGCGGTCTCGTAGAGGTCGCCATTGCTGCCAAGTGCCCAGCCACGAGTGCTGCTCACAAGAGAGAGGGACATAGAGCAGCCCGAGCACGTCGGGACTCCCGTCCAGCTCCAGGTGCGCCCGCCGTCTGCCGAGTGCTCGATCGCGAAGCCACGCAGATGCTGGGGCATCACGTTCTCGGCCTCGGTCGCGGAGAACCAGAGCTGCGAGCTGCCGTACGAGGTGAATCCGGTAAAGCGCACCGTGGGGTCGTCACCGACGAGGTTGGTTGGCGTGATGTTCGTCCACCGGATCCCACCATCGTCCGAACGGTAGACGGCGACGCCGTTGCCTGCCCAGAGGTCCTCACCCGCGATCGGCGAGAAGCTGAGCGCCACGAGGTCGTCCGAGTAGCTGTTCGAATGGCGCACCGCCGAGGAACCGGTTGCTCCGGCGGCTGGCATCGTCGCATAGCTCCCAGCGCTACCTGCAATCGCAGCAAGCAAGACGGCAACCACGCGTAGACGTGTGCACACGGACCGAAGTGTCGCACCGCGAGCCGGGACCCGTAGCGCGGGTGAGGAGCAGAACGCGACGACAGAACGCTTCCTGCGTGACGTCGTTGGTGCCTGCAGACGGATCGGGAGGTGTCCGAGCCATGTCGATGCCTCCATCTGGTGCGTGGTAACCGCCCTGGGCTTTGCGACGAATCTGACTGACAGCGGCTCCATGAGCAGAGCGGCCCTCGCCGCGACCAGCAGCACTGCCGTCTATCTCTGAATCCACGCCTTTATCCCCCTTAAGTCGGCATGCAGCAACGACTTCCCTGGACGAGCACCGACGTGCATGTTTGGCACTCTGGAGGGGGTCGTATGCATGGACGACCCCATGCGTGCCCCTAGAAACGACCCCTGAAACGACTCCTGGACGTCGGCCCCAACTGCAGGCTCCGACCGGATCGGGCACAGATCACCCGTGCAATCGGGCGCGCCACCGCATTTCCTGGAAAACGGAGGTGTTTCTTCTTATTTAGGAAGTGGCACGCACTCCGACCGTGGGCCGCCCATGGTCATTCCATCCAGCACTCGAACCAACCGAACCACGCAGCAGCAATCGACCCGGCCTCGATCCCGCTCGCTCATCGAGCCGTCTTTGGTGGCCGGGAGTCGCTCATGAACACCGAACGATCGGGTAGCCAAGGCCGGACTAACCCAATTCGCCACGACCTCCACGCAGGATCCGACGTGGGCGCCCCAAACGCTCCGGAGCGACAAACCCTTGCAGGCGAACCCGTCGCTGCGGCGGGGCGAAGGACCGGCAGGCCTTCCAGCGATCAAGCCCTCGAGGTGCGCTTTGAGGTGCGAACGATCGGCGGAGAGGCAGGCCGGGCGCTCGCCGCCGCACAGGGTCGGGTACTCCGCCGCCTACTAAGGATCGTTGCCGAGATGGAGGTAGGACAGGCGGATCGACCAGACGTAGAGGAGGTGGTCCGATGCCGAGCCTGACAACACCGAAGGCGGCGGCGATGGGCCTCGCCACGCCCGGTCCCCGCTACGCCTTCTACGGACGGGTATCGACTGAGGACGAACAAGACCCGACGCTCAGCTTTCCGCGCCAGCTCACGAACGCGGAGCGGCTTGTCGCGGATTCGGGCGGTCGGATCGTCGCGCACTACTACGACATCGAGTCCGGGACGCGCGCTTACGCGGACCGCGGCTCGGGGAACGTTGCCGGTTTCAACATCACGATTCCACGCGTCGGCGGTTTGCAAGACTTGCTTGCTGACGCGCAGCGTCGCCCACCGCGCTTCGAGCGTGTCATCGTCGAGTCGATCAGTCGCCTGTCGCGCAACTCCTCGGTCGCGTTCAGGGTCGAAGACGAACTCCGTCAAGTAGGGGTCCGGCTGTGCGCGTCGGACGAACCGTTGGAGGAGTCCTTCGGGCCCATCGTGCTCCGCCACGTGAACATCGGCATCGCTCGCGGCTATCACCACGAGCTGATGGTGAAGTCCCGACAGGGCCTTGAGACTTCGACGCGCCAGGGTTGGCACACCGGTGGTGTCGCCCTCTACGGCTATCGCTTCGTCACCCACGACCACCCGAACCCGCACAAGGCGAGCCGAGGCAATCAGAAGCACACCTTGGAACTCGATCCGCTGCGCGCACCGGTTGTCCGCGCGATCTTCGACGCGTATCTCGCGGGCAGCGGCGGGCTGCTCCAGATCCGCGACCACCTGAACGCCGATCCGGATCGCTATCCGCGACCAGTCCCGATCGATCCGACAATGGTGCGGGGTCGGTGGAGCCGCTCCAGCATTCGCGAGGTCCTCCGCAACCCGAAGTACACCGGCTATCAGGTCTGGAACCGCAAGGCTCGCAAGACCGGACACAACCGACCGAATCCGCCCGATACCTGGATCTGGTCCGAGGAGCCTTCGCACGCTGCGATCGTGACCCGCGAGGAGTACGACGCGGTGCAGCTCCGCGCGAAAGCGAACTCACGATCACGACAGCACATGCCCGCGACCGACGCACGTCCGACCGCACATACGGACTATCTCTATCGCGGCCTCCTGCATTGCGGCATCTGCGGGCTTCGGATGTGGGGGAATCACCGGCGCGCCTCGACGTACTACTCATGCCAGCCCTCGCATCAACGTTCCGTGAACATCCCCGAAGATCACCCGAAGAGCGTCTACCTGAACGAGGCGCGGCTGAACGATGCTGTGTTTGGCTTTCTTGGGACAGCGATCTTCGGTCCGGAGCGATTCGGATACTGGGAGCATGTTCTCGATGTCGCCGACGAACCCGAGAAAGCAGCGCCCGCGGCGAGTCGCGTCGCGGCGGTCGAGTCCGAGATCGTCGACTTCGAACGACGACTCGACCGCCAGGTGCTGAACCTTGAAGCCGACGAGATCACGCCGAGCCTTCGCCGGCACATAGCGCAACGTGTCGCGGAGCTTGAGGACGCGATCACCGAACGCAGACAACAGTTGGTGGCGCTTGCTGGCGAGGCCGTGACAGAGCCGCCCGCGTTGGCCGACGTCGCGACGCTTCTCGACCAGCTACCACTCTTTGCCGATCGCTTCGCCGAGTTGCCTCCGAGCGAGTTACGAGCACTGTTCGAGATTGTCCAGCTCGAACTCGCATTCCATCCGGCTGGCGGCGCGATCGACGTTGGCGTCATGCTAAGCGTGGATCCACCGCCCGACGACTGTCAGTGTCGAGGAGCGAGCTCGCTGAGGCTGATATGGCCGACCGTGTCGGCTGAGCGAGCTCGAGCGGATACCGGGGCGCGGTAGAGCAGGGGCTCGTGG
>JBEKBT010000163.1:0-4344 GCA_050015255.1 Acidimicrobiales bacterium | reverse complement strand
TCCTTTCCCTGGTCCCAGGTGATCGAGCGGACCAGCTCTGCGGGGAGGGTGGCGATCGCTTTTCGCATCGCCTCGTTGACCTTCTCGGCCTCGCGACCGTCAGGGAGGTGGAGCAGCAGCACAAAGCGGGTGGTGCGCTCGACGAGGGTTCCGACCGCGGAGCCGTTGTTCTTGCCGATGATGAGGTCGCCCTCCCAGTGGCCGGGAACGGCGCGGTCGGCGACCTCGGCAGGACGCAGGCGCTGACGCTTGGGTGAGGTCACGGCGGCACAAGAGGGTGTCAGCTTTTTGGAGCGACAACTCCGCCCGCTAAGCATCGTCGGCCAATCGGTCGATAGTAGTACTCATCGGTCTCTCAGCAGGAGTTGCGATGGTCAAGACGGAGCTGCACCCACAGTGGTCGCAGGAAAGCGAAGCGCTGCGCGACCTCAAGCTCACTTGCATGGACAACCTGCTGTCCACTACCGATGCGATCGCGTACTTCAAAGACCGGCTCAGCCGGTTCCTCCTGGTCAGCGCAGGCTGGATCGCGGCGGTGGCCCCGGGCTATACCGTTGAAGAGATAATCGGGAAGACGGACTCCGACTTCTTCAGCAAGGAGTTCGCTGATGCCACATCTGAGGACGAGCAACACATCATCCGCACCGGCAAGTCGGTCGTGGTGAAGGTGAAGCGGGAGACCCTCCACGACGGGGCCGGTGCCTGGGTGTCGGTCACAAAGATGCCGCTTCGCGACAAGAGCGGCCAGATCATCGGCACGTTCGGGATCGCCAATAATGTCACGGCGCAGGTCAACGCCGAGAACGCTCTTGTCCACCAGGCCCTGCACGACCCGGTGACAGGCCTGGCGAACCGGGCTGCCCTGATGGACCGGCTGTCCCAGGCCCTGGTCGCCCTGGAACGCCGCCCGGGCCGGCTCGCGGTCCTGTTCGTCGACCTCGACCACTTCAAAGATGCCAACGACACGTTCGGCCACGACACCGGTGACCAGGTGCTCGCCGAAGTCGGGCGCCGGCTCTCGCTGCTGTCGCGCAAAGCCGACATCGTTGCCCGCCTCGGCGGCGACGAATTCGTCGTGGTTTGCGGGGCGCTGCGCGATGACGATGACGTAGGTCTCATCGCCGACCGCATCGTCCGGGGGATCCGCGCCCCCTACATCGTGGATGGGCGTGACCTCTCGGTCACCTGCAGCATCGGCATTGTCGTCACCCGCGATCCCAGCGCCGAGCCCGAGCAGCTGATCCGCGACGCCGACGAAGTGATGTACGCAGCCAAGGAAGATGGGCGCAACTGCTATCGGGTCTATGACTCCGCCCAGCGCCTGCGCACGGGGAGAGATCTCCTCAAGGCCGAGCTGAACCGTGCGATCGAGGAGAGGGAGCTGTTCTTGCTCTACCAGCCACTTTTCTCCCTGGACGACCAGTCGTTGCTCGGCGTCGAGGCGCTCGTGCGCTGGCGCCATCCCGAGCGCGGGGTCGTGACGCCCGACGACTTCATCCCCTTCGCCGAGCAGCACGGGCTCATCGGCAGGATCGACTCGTTCGTCTTGGACGAGGCCTGCCGCCAGCTTTCCGAGTGGACGTCCCGCGACGGCTGGCCCAGCGAATTCACTATGGCGGTCAATGTGTCGGGCGCCGAACTGTCGGACCCCGAGTTCGTCGAGCGTGTTGCCGAGGTGATCCGCCGCCACGGCGTCCCAGCGGCGCGGCTCTGCCTGGAGATGACCGAGACCGCGTTCGTCGGCGAGTGGGGCGACGTCCAAGAAACACTTTCAGCCCTTTCAAAGCTCGGCGTGCGCCTCGCCCTCGACGACTTCGGAACCGGCTATTCATCGCTTGCGCACCTGCAGCGAATGAAGGTTGACATCTTGAAGATCGACCGGAGCTTCGTGGCACAGATCGGCCGGAGTTCGCGCGACCGCGAAATCGTCGCCGCGGTGACGGCGATGTCCCACGCGCTCGGCATATCCGTGGTCGGCGAGGGCATCGAAACCAGCCATCAGCTCGACACTCTCGCCGGGTTGGACTGCGACCAAGGTCAGGGGTTCCTCTTCGCTCGCCCACTGTCACCGGAGGCAGTCGTCGCGCTCGTGGGCTGAGTGTCGCTTCGTTGTGCTAGAGCCCGCGAGTAGTCGGTTACCGCCGAACCCCGAGGTGTCGCTGTTTGAGCACCGTCAATCAAGTCGGCATCGGTGCCCGTGCCACGGGGCGGCCGCGTGCCCTGTAACAGCACCCACAAAACTGCGGAGGTCTACGACCCTCGATCACTTCCGAGCTGGACAGGCGCACAGAACAACCTGGGAATGAGGGCAATCAGCTCACGTCGACGGGCGGAGAATCGGCGATCTGCTCGACTGGAGACACCGGCCCATTGACCGACGGACCATTAGGCGAAGCGTTGGCAGCACGGACAACCGCTCGATCGAAGCCGAGATCGAGCGGTACGTTGGTCCCTGACACATAGGTGTCCCCGGCGCCGCTCGAACGGCCCGGGGACTGGCACCAGGAGGCGTGCTCCCGATGCATTCCGCAGGCTACCCGTCGGCTCCGGCTACCACCACGGCCCTCATCCTCACCCCCGAGGATGTCGCCGACTCCACGGCCGCTCTCGCAGAGACCTACGCCCGATCCGACACGGCTGGCGTCTGCGTCGCCGACGGCTTCGGCGTGCGAGTCGTCGTAGAGCGTGGCGCCCTCGAAGTTCACGACGGCGTCGGTCCGTACCGACGCTCCCGCCGCTACGACCGGGCCACTCATGGCCTTCGCCGCCTCGTGATCCTGAACGCTGCCGGCGTGGTCAGCCTCGACGCCCTCCGCTGGTGCCAGGCGCTTGGCGTCGGGGTCCTAGTGCTCGGGCCGGATGGCACGGCTCAGCTCGCCTCGACACCTCGCATGACCGACGATGCCCGGCTCCGCCGTACACAGGCGCTCGCGGCTTTCGAGCCGTATGGCCTCGATGTCGCCCGTTGGCTCATGTCCCGCGAGATCATGGGCCAAGGAAAGCTTGTGCTCCGCCGCTTCGGCGACGCCGTGACTGCCGAGACGATCGGCGACCTCGCTCTCGCCAGCGAAGGTGTCGAGACGATCGACGAGCTGCGCCAGCTCGAAGCAAGCGCCGCCGCCCTCTACTTCGGAGCCTGGTCGGGCCGGGCCGAGTGTGCCCCGACGTTTGCAACCAAGGACCGGCGACGGATCCCGCCGCATTGGTCGCGCTACGAAGGGCGCCGCTCGGTGCTCGCCTCGGCTGCCTCGAACCGCAAGGCCGAACGACCGGTGAACGCGATGCTGAACTACCTCTACGCGCTCGTCGAGGCGGAGGCGATCCTCGCCTGCCAGGCGGTCGGGCTCGACCCCGGCCTCGGGATCGTCCATGCGGATGCGAAGGGACGACAATCACTCGCGCTCGACCTCATGGAGCCGATACGGCCAGAGGTCGACGGCTTCGTGCTCGACATGGTGGAGCGCCGTACGTTCCGCAAGGCCGAATTCACGGAGTCCTCAGACGGGCATGTCCGCCTGCTCGCACCACTCACCCATGAGCTGGCCGAAACGATGCCTCAATGGGCAAAGTCGCTCGGTCCGATCGCCGAACACGTCGCCCACGTCTTCGGCAAGGCGATGGACGGAACGTACTCGGAGGTCACCCCGCTCACCTCCCGCCGCCATCGCGATGCACAGGCTCTAGTCAAGGCGCGCAAGGCATCAGCCAGGGCCGCTGCGACGTCGTCACCGACGCTCCAGAAGCCGATGAGTACCAACGCGCTCCCCTTGTGGACCTGCCCCGATTGCGGGGGAGCCGTCACGAACCCGCGCCACGTCCGATGCGAGGCGTGCATCGACGCCGACCCTGCCTCGACGCCCGAGGTCAAGAGACGGCGCGGCGCAGCCATCGCGGCCCGCAAGCGGGCGCTCGCGGAGTGGGACAAGGCCAATCCCGGCGCGGTCTATGACCCGGAGCTGTTCCGGCAGGAGATCCTTCCAAGGCTCCAGACCGTGAAGCTCTCCGAGATCGCCGCGGCGGCCGGCTGCTGCAAGGCGTCCGCGTCCGACATCAGGCGTGGGAAGTGGGCGCCGCATGTGTCGACGTGGTCGGCGCTCGCGGCGCTGGTCGGAGTAATGCAGCCGGCACTGTACGCTCGATGACCGAGAGGTCGCCCATGGCTGAGTACCCAAGGCTCGGCGTCGTTCCTACGAGCCCTCACCGGCGCCTCGCCGAGGCGCTGGCCCCGGCCGAGAGGGCCTAATACGAGACGAAGAGAAGATGAGCACCGATCAGCCCACTGAGGCCAGGAAGGCCTACGACAACGCGATGGCGCCGGTCCAGAAGGCCTACGACGAGGCGAAG
>JBEKBT010000162.1:0-4344 GCA_050015255.1 Acidimicrobiales bacterium | reverse complement strand
GGAGGAGGTCAGGTTGGGCTTGCACACCGACGAGGGCCATCGTTCCTCGGCACGCAAGGCCGGTGATCGGCAGCCTTCGAGTGGCCCGGCACTGTTCGAGATAGATCCATGACCTCCGAGGAGATCACGACGTCGGCGATCCTTGCCCCGCCCCCACCCGCGGAGATCCGCGCCGAGCTCGAGCGCATGCTGATCGCCAACATTCTCGGCCCGGAAGTGGGCGAACAGGAGGAACTCATCACCACCGCGGTCCGCGAGTACTACCTCGTCGGCATGCTCGCGCCGCGCCGGGGAGGGCCAGAGCCCGGCGACTTCGATGGACAACAGGACGGGCTGGCCGTAGAGGGATCGGCAGAGTCCGAGGAGGCTTCGCCGGACATCGCCGCGCCGCCTGGCCCCTCCCTCTTCCCGTCGTCGCTGGGCATGACGTTCGGCGTTACCGGAGAAGCGACCGAGATCCAGATCGAGGCACGCTGGGGTCGTTACGAGCGGGTCACCTTGGAGACCGAGGCCGGAGACGGCCTCCGTCGCGCGTGGCGTCGCAACCCCGCAGGCGGAGTGTTCCCGGTTCGGCTAGCGGAGGGGACTTTCGGTCCGCTCGTGCCGGACGAGGCGCAGGAAGGTGTCGTCGTACGCGGCGAGGTGCGCCGAGTGGGTGACCTCTGGGTCGTCACCGCCTTCTTGGTCAACGATCAAGAAGAGCAGCGAACCCGAAAGGACGAGGCCTGGCTTTTCCAGGCGTCGCTCGCTGTGACCGATCCCGATGGCCGGCCGGTCTTTCGTCGACCGCTTCTCCTCGCGGATGATGGTGGCGGTTCGCAGGAGGCTCGCGCCCTCGACATGGCCTACCGCGGCGAGGTCGAGTTCGCCGTCGGCCACGGGACTGGTGTTCATGTCGAGCTTGATCCGGACGATCCGCGACAGGCAGTGCGCGTCGGGACCACACCGGTGCCGACAGCCGATGTGCCGCGCACCGAGCCGCCGACGTCCGCCGACTTTGCAGGCTTGGCCGACGTCGAGCTCGACATGGCAGTGCTTGCGAGGGCATCCGATGGCGACCTGCCCCAACTCCTCCGCCCACTCGTGTCCACTTACCGCGACTGGATCGGTCGCGAGCGAGATCGCATCGGACTACCAGCGAGACGCCTCACGGGCTTCGAGGACACGGCGGAGGCCGTCCTCTCCCAGTGCAAGCACGCAGCGGACCGGATCGACGCCGGAATCGACTTGCTCGACTCCACGACGCCCACTTACGACCCGCATGCCGCTGAGGCGTTCCGTTTCGCCAACGAGGCGATGTGGCTCCAGCGGGTTCACACCCTTGCCGCTGCACGCCGGAGCGCCGAGCCGACCCTTAGCCTGGACGAGGCGCTCGACGAGGCCGATCGTCCCGAGCACCACCGTTGGTATCCGTTCCAGCTCGGCTTCTTGCTACTGAACCTGCCAAGCCTCGCCGACCCGCTGCACTCTGAGCGGGGACCCGGAAGTGAGGGGCTTGTCGACCTGCTCTGGTTCCCGACCGGTGGTGGCAAGACCGAGGCCTATCTTGGTCTCACCGCCTTCACACTCGCCATGCGCCGCCTCCAAGGCACCGTCGGCGGCTATGACGGGAGCGACGGCGTCGGGGTGCTGATGCGCTACACGTTGCGACTGCTGACCGTGCAGCAGTTCCAGCGGGCAGCGGCACTGCTGTGTGCGTGCGAGCACATCCGCCTGGCGCTCGCGTCGGCCGGCGATCTTTCACTGGGCGAGGTGCCTTTCCGCCTTGGGCTTTGGGTCGGAGCGACCGTGACCCCGACGCGTGGCACCCAAGCCGCCAAGGCGATCGAAGAGGCCCGAGGCACCGCTTACTACGGCGGAGGGTCCAGTCCGGTCCAGCTCACTTCCTGCCCATGGTGCGGCGCCTCGGTCAGCGCGTCCAAGGACGCCGAGTACGACGCTGTGCGAAAGCGGACGTTGCTCTACTGCGGCGACACGCTGGGGCGCTGTCCCTTCACTCGCCGGCAAGCGATGGGTGAAGGGTTGCCGGTAGTCACCGTTGACGACGAGATCTACCGCCTCGTTCCTTCCATGGTGATCGCCACGGCCGACAAGTTTGCTCAGATGCCCTGGCAGGGACCGACCAGGGCGCTGTTCGGCCGGGTTAGCCGGCGCTGCGAACGTCATGGATGGCGTAGTCCCGACCTTGACGAGCTGCTCGACGAACGTGACAGCCACCAGCGCCGAGGTACCTACGGCGCCGCACGCACTATCGACGGTGGGCCGCTGCGTCCCCCAGACCTCATCATCCAAGACGAACTGCACCTGATCGCCGGTCCCCTCGGCAGCCTCATGGGTCTCTACGAGACGGCGATAGACCATCTGTCGACCTGGAAGGTGGATGGCAGAGCAGTGCGCCCGAAGGTCGTCGCATCGACGGCAACCGTGCGTCGGGCTGAGTCGCAGGCGCACCAGGTGTTCTGGCGACGCCTCGAGATCTTCCCTCCGCCAGGGCTTGACGCCGGGGACTCCTTCTTCGCCCTGCAGCGGGACCCGACCGTCGCCGCGGGACGGCGCTATCTCGGCGTGTGCGCACCTGGCCGGCGCATCAAAGCAGTGGAGATCCGCGTCTACGTCGCGCTCCTCGGTGCGGCACAAGCGCTCTTCGAACACTACGGAGAGGCTGCCGATCCATGGATGACGCTCGTCGGCTACTTCAGCGCGTTGCGAGAGCTCGCCGGCATAAGCCGCCTCGTAGATGACGACGTCTCCACCCGACTCGCGCAGTCCTCGGCTTCTGGGCGAGGTCTGGCGCGGCGGTTCCTCCGAGAAAAGCGCGAGCTCACTTCGCGCATGAGCTCGAGCGAGATCCCCGGAGTGCTTGAGCAGCTCGGACTCACGTTCCGACCGGATCCAACAACCGAAGTGACAAGCCGCCCGAGGACTCGTACGTCCAAGGCCGAGCGCAGACCGGTGGACGTGCTACTGGCCACGAACATGATCTCAGTCGGAGTGGACGTGCCCCGTCTTGGGCTCATGGTCGTCGGAGGGCAACCGAAGGCCACGGCCGAGTACATCCAGGCCACCAGCCGCGTCGGACGAGATACCCGCGGCCCAGGGCTCGTCGTCACTGTTCTCAACTGGGCTCGTCCGCGCGACCTGTCGCACTACGAGACCTTCGAGCACTTCCACGCCACCTTTCCTCGGCATGTGGAAGCACTCTCGGTGACGCCCTTCGCGCCCCGCGCCCTTGATCGCGGGCTCACCGCCGTGGCCATTGCGATGATCCGTCACCGGGACGAGACGACGAACCCTAATGGCGCGCCACAACGTCTCGACCCTCAGGCTGTCGCCAACGAGGCGATCGCCACACTGCGAAGCCGAGCCGACGGGGTGACGAGCACGCCGGCGGTCGGCGAGGATGTGGCACGGGCACTCAACTACCGTCTCGACTCCTGGGTTGCCCTCCAGCGGCGTCAGGCAGTCGTGCTTGGGTACCGCGACCGCAAGGACGGCAAGACGATCGGATTGCTCCAACAACCTGGCGATGCTCGCTGGAGCATCTGGACCTGTGCCACGTCTCTCCGGGAGGTCGAGCCCGGCATCATCCTCCTGCTCGGCGGCGACGCTCCTCAAGGGGCCGGACCGGATTATGACTTCCCGTTGTTCCCCTCGGCAGACCAGACTGACGGCCGGCCGGGCATGGAGGCGGCGCCAAACAACCCGAGCATCGACTCCGAGGTGACGCCATGACCCTGACGCGCATCGGCGAGGTGCGGCCCAGCCAACTCCTCTACACCTACGGCCCCGGCAGCCTCATCGACTTGCCGCATCTCTCGGTGCTCGTGTCGGGCATCGATGGCTGGGCGAGCAATCCGCTCGCCGCGCCAGAGGTTACAGAACGGCGCCTGCTGGACGCCGTGCGACGCGCCCTCGGGCCCGATGTGCAGATGCTGCGCCTACCACCGCATCTGCCCGAGACTCCGAATCCCTTCGACGACTGGGCTCGCACGGGGGTGCCCGTTCAGATCTTCCCTTCCTGGGTGCGGTGCCCTGCCTGCGACCGTATCGGCCCGGCAGGAGCCCCGTTGTTCGAGCTTCGCACCCACCCCTACCGGCCGGAGATGGCCAGCTTCCGCCACGCCAACTGCGCCAAGACCCGCGGCAAGGCCCCACCCGCGGTCCCGGTGCGTTTCGTGCTCGCCTGCCGAGGCGGACACCTCGACGAGTTCCCGTGGGCGATCGTAACTGTTCAGGTCTCGTAGCCCCATCCACCCGGCGCGCGACCGGTGCGCGTATCGTCGGGAATTCCGACCGACGACCCCTCCCCGTTCGATGACCGCCCCTCCTACGAGGAGTTGAGCG
>JBEKBT010000161.1:0-4435 GCA_050015255.1 Acidimicrobiales bacterium | reverse complement strand
ACGTGGCCGGGCTCGGCGACGACCGCCCCGCGCATTTCGGCGGGCATGTTGTGAAGGCCACCCGACGCGGTCATCCTTCCCGCCGCGCCGTCGGACCCTGTCCACACCCCCCGCAGCCGGCCATCGGCACCGAGATGCTCGTCGAGCCAGCCGTAGCCGAAGGTCGTGGCGACGCGCTCCGCCTTTCGCCAGACGAGGAGGGCTTCGATCAGCGGGTGAGTGTCCCGAAGCGTCCGCAGCCGCCAGGCGCGGGTGTCGGGCACCTCGACGCCGATACGGCCGAGCAGTGACTTCACCTGCCCAGGACTGCGCAGGTCGGCCTCGACTCCTGGCGGGGCGTGGCGCAGCACCTCGGCGTCGCGCCGGGCACGCTGGCCTGCTGCCTCCGCCTCGGTGCGCGGCCGCTGGCCGACGAATCCTGCGATGATTCCCTCGGCGACAGCTCGGTCCATCGGCAGACCGTCGAGCGACATCTCGACGCACAAGAGCTCGGCCGCCGACTCCGAGCGCGCCGTGGACGCGACCCTCGGCCCATCACCGAGCTCTTTGAGGCGCGCCTGCTGGAGCACTGCGACCCTCGCCGCCAGCTCTGCCCACCGCCGCAGGCGTTCCGGAGTCGCACACCAACCTCTGTCCAACCACTCCGGCCGGAGGTGCCCGTCAGGACGGATCGGATCCTCCGGATCACCGTCGCCGCGCCCGGCGTCGCCGAACAGGTCCGCCGGCGTGGTCGTCGGGATCGTGCCCAACGCCAAATGCTGGAGCTGCGCCCACACGCAAGCGGGATCGGCCCGCCATCGGCCGAAGAGGAGCCGATGCACCGCGGCGAGGTCCCAGCACGTCGCTATCCGCACCCCGGCTAGGGCGAGCGTCGCCGCGGTGTTGTTCGTCCACAGCACCCACCGGGGTCGGAGCGCGTCCTCCACGAGCCGGACCACCACCGAAGGATCCTCGATGCCGCGAGCGACCGACATCTTGCCCGTCGTCGTAGCCATTCCGAGGCCTACTCGCGGCGCAACGGCCAAGCCGACAAGGTCACCGCGCACGACCCCAGCCCTGCACAACTCCTCGACCACATCCGCGCCCGGCTCTCCCACGAACCCACCCTGCCACCTCTCGGCCCACCAGGCGGCCCCACCAGGCCGCGCAGTCGCGGCTGCCAGTCGGAGAGCGATTGGACCTGACCTCTGGACCAGTCGCCGGGTCGACCAACAACCGGGTCTCAACGACGGCGCTTCTGGTTGGGGGTCTCGGCGTCGTCGGCGCGATCTGACCGATCGTCGTTTACGTCCGTCGTTGATCACACGACGAACGTGTCCTGACCAGAGCTTCCTTCCCTGGGTCGGTTGGAGATCTGTGGAGCGCCCTACAGAGCGCGCTGGGTAAAGGCCTGGTGCAGGGTTCGGACACCCGCTCATCTTCGGTGTCGACCGTCACGTAATTCCCTGACGTCTCTGTCACGGAATTCCCTCGTCCGGCGTGCAGTTCCTTTCTACTCGATCGTGCCTCCTTCCGGTCGGACATCTCCTGCGTGCGCTTGTGCATGGGTGACGAGTGCGTCAGGGGCGACCTCCTCGCGACAAACCGCGCACCAGTGCGCCACCGTCCAGCGGGCAGGAAGGAGCCCCAGTGGCGACGCCGGCAGCTTCATCACAAGGGTGCGGAAGGCGATCGTCGTCATGGCCGATCACCCCCCGGGTTGACGAGCCCGGACAGCTCGGAGGCGAAGGCGCTGGCGCTGAAGCGACCGAGCCCGCTGCGAACGACGAGCACCCGCTCACCGCGCCGGAGACGGACAGTCCACTCGCGCCCCTGCTCGATGTCGGAGTCATCGTCCTTGTCGACCTCGATGCTGATCGGGGGACGGCTGTAGGAGGGCCTACAGGGCGGCGAGCAGTAGATGGGCGGCCGTCCCCGTGCACCCGGTCGACGGACGACCGGCCTGTCGCAGCCCTCGGCGGCACAGTTCAGCTTGTCGCTCACGAGCTCGTCCCCTTTGCGCTTGTGCCGGGGCGCCTGCTCGGCCGATAGGACCGGCCGTCCATGTGCACGTGGTGGGCCGAGTTGACGATCCGGTCGAGGATCGACTCACTCACGACCGGGTTCGGGAACAGCGCGTACCAGTCAGACGCCTGGCGGTTGGCGGTGAAGATGGACGGCTTGCCGGCCCTTGAACACACGAGCTCGTAAAGGTCGTCTGACTGGGACAAGGTGAAGTCCCTCATCGCAAAATCATCGAAAATGACGATCACCGGCCGCGCCCAGCGGGCGAGGCGGCTCTCGAAGCTTCGGTCGACATGGCCGCCTGCGAGATCTGCCAAAAGACGCGAGGTCTTGGTGAAAGCGACCGAGTACCCACGCCTGCAGGCCTGGTGGCCGAGTGCCTGGGCGATCATCGACTTGCCGACGCCTACCGGGCCGTGGAAGATGATCGACTCTCCCGCCTCTACAAAACGAAGCGTGTTGAGGTCGCGGATCTTTGCCGCTTCGATCTTCGGATTGAAGCCGAAGTCGAAGTCCTCGATCAGGCAGATCTGCTCAAAGCGTGCGGCCCGAAGCCGGCGCTCGAGACCGGTCGCGTCGCGCCTTGCGGCCTCGTCCTCCAATAGAGCCTGTAAGAACTCGATGTAGCCGAGCTCACCCGAGCTCGCCTGGGCGAGGCGGGTCTCCAAGGTGTCTGCCATGCCGAAGAGCTTGAGGCGCTTGATCGATTCCTCGAGCTGGTGCGTTTTCATCTCGCCCCTCCAAGCTCGAAGAGACGCTCAGGGCCGTGCAGGTGTGCCGGAGCCAAAGGCGGCGACTCGACCGACTCTGTGCCTTCATGCTCGGTGCCGGCCGCAAGGATCCCCTTCACCGTTTTGTAGGACGGGTCACCGACCGAAAGCGCCCTTTCACAAGCGGCGGCCAGCCGCTCGGGGCCGTGCTTGTCGGCGAGTCCGACGACGCCTTGGGCCTGGCGGAGGCGATAGAGGGCATTCACCTCCATGAGGGAGGAGACGACGGCTGACACCGACTCCCCGAGCTCTGCAGCACGCCTTCTGCACCAGGCCGGGGTGCGCATCATGAAGGCGATCTTCTCCGGCGGGTAGTGGTCGTAATTGGTCTGTTTGCCTCGCTCTATTCGCACGTGGGTGGCGATGAGCATCCCTTCGTGGAAGATCTCGACGCTGCGGGCGCCCTCTTTCGCATCGACCCGCTTGGATATGTAGCGCCAGGGGACCGAATAGAGGGCCCTTCCCACCTTGATGTGGATGTCGGGCGGGACGGTCCGCTCCCACCACCTGGCGAGCTCGAAAGCCGAGCGCGGGAGCGCTAACAGCGCGGAGCGCTCCTCGGCGTCGAAGAGCACCTGTGGGGCGAGACGCTCGATCCCCCGGTGCTGCCGGAGGTTGGCGACCTGGCGGCACCATCTGAGCGCGTCTTGCTCCATGTGCGCCTCGCTCTTGAACTCGTCTGCGCGTCCGGCAAAGAACGAGTCCCGTGCGTAGGGAACCGGCCTTTCGACGCGACCCTTGTCCCGGGGCTTCGCGAGTCGAGCCGGGTCTATGAGACAGCCATAATGGGTGGCGAACTCGCCGAAGGCCTTGTTGATGAGCGGGTCGTAGAGGTCTGGCTTTATCACCCCCGTCTTCAAATTGTCGCTCACGACCCGGCGCACAGCACCTTCGAAGAACGAGAAGGCGAGGACGTGGCTCTCCACCCAGGAGGCCTGGTCCATCTTCAGCACCGGGCGCAAGAACATGAGCCGACTGAAACTCAGCACCATGATGAAGCCCCAGACACGGCGCCAGCGTTCCGCCACCGGGTCGAACCAGCGCCCCAAGAGTCCATAGTCCACTTGAGCCTCGTCGCCAGGTGGCGGGGTGTCTTTCAGTACCCGGACGGCGTCGCGGGCGACTTCCTCCTCGAAGTTCGCGCCGATGTAGCGCCGAAGAGATGACTCCGAGGCCGAAAGACCCTTGTTGTCGTGCAGGCGCTGGTGGATGGTGGCGACAGTCACCTTGCCCAAAAGGTCCGATATGTACTCGTGGTGCGGGGCGATCTCCGGCCAGGTTCGCTGGCGGAGCGATCGGTCCACGAGTTCGGGGAACCAGCTCTCGATAAGGCCGGCCCACTGCTCTTTTGAAAGCGGTGGTCCTCCCGGGACGATGCCGGCTGAGATGGCCGGCCGGATGTACTTGCGGACCGTCTTCGGGTCAAGCCCAAGCGACGAGCTGAGCTCACCGATACCACGTCCGGCATGCCAGTGCTGAAGAAGTTCCACACAGTCGATCACCCTGATCGCTCTCCTTGCCACTTGCCCTCCTCGTCTTGGCGACGGAAGGGATGCTCTCTTTACGCGTGGCCGGAGCGAGGGATCCCCTTCCGCCAGGGAATTCCGTGACGGTGGGTCAGGGAATTACCTGACAGCGGGAAAGGGAATTACGTGACGGAG
>JBEKBT010000160.1:0-4448 GCA_050015255.1 Acidimicrobiales bacterium | reverse complement strand
ATGTCAACGCGGCTCGCAATGTCCTAAGGGCCGGGCTGGCCCAAGGCGGGAGCGGGGGTCACCTCGTGAACGCCGAGCCGGTGATTCGCTAGCTCGCGTTCTGTGCGGGTTATCGTTCGGCGGGCCCTTAATGACCACGGCGCTTCGGCGACCTTCGCGGCTCAGCCGTACATGAGCGAGCCCGGCGTCGTGAGCAGCTCGCCCGTTTCGAGCCAGGTCTTGAGCCCGGAGAGGATCATCGGCCAGCCCCCGTAGATCTCCGGGTTGGCTCCCTCGCGCAGCTCGTCGTGGGTGACGGTCAGGCAGCAGGAGTCCCCGACGGGCTCGATCTGCCAGGTGACCCTCGAGGCGCCTTCGCTCCTCACCTCGTCGCTCCAGAGGGCAACCATCGTGTGCACGAGCCGGCGCGCGGGGTCAACTTCGAGCACCAGCCCCTCGCCGAGCGGCCCGCCGGACTTCGGGGAGTTCATCGCAAAGCGCGACCCGACCATCCAATCCGACTCGAACCGTGCCCCGAAGGTGTACTTGCTCCTGATCTCGGGGTCGGTGATCGCCTCCCAGAGCCGTTCCGGGGTGGTGCGGATGTAGATCTCGTAGATCTTCTCCATTGGGCTCTCCAGTCTGTGCTTGAGGTCGCTGAGCGCGGCCACGAAGGGTTCTGTGTACTTGTCGATCCATCGGTCATGAGTAAGGCGGATAGGGACAGCGTTCAGGAAGTGAAGCTTCTTGCGCCCGGAACGGCGCGTCACCACGAGCCCTGCGTCCTCGAGCAGGCGCAGGTGCTTCATGACGCCGAAGCGCGACATCTCGAGCTCGGACTCCCTATTCAGTCACGTGTCAATCCCGCCAGGCCATTGTCCGACCTGCTCCAATGGCGGCTGTGCCCATATCGGAGGATCGTGAGGCGCTCGCCGCCGTGCTGGCGCGCGCCGGGTTTGTCGCCGCTGACGAGGAGGCCGATGAGCTCGTCGCTTGCGCCGACGGCGACGCCGAGCGCCTGCAGGCGTTGATCGCGCGGCGCCTGCAAGGGGAGCCGCTTGCCTGGATCATCGGAAGCGTCACGTTTTGCGACCTGAAGATCCGCGTCGATCCAGGGGTCTACGTACCGCGATGGCAGAGCGAGCCACTGGCGCGTCGCGCTCTCGAGCGCTTGCCCGCGACCGGGGTGGCGATCGATCTGTGCACGGGGACCGGGGCGATCGCCAAGGTCCTGGCGGTCCTCCGTCCCCGGGCGCGCGTGCTGGCATCTGACGTGGACGAGCGTGCGGTTGCCTGCGCGGCGTCCAACGGCGTGGAGGTCCATCGCGGCGACTTGTTCGCGCCGCTCCCGGGTGGGCTGGAAGGACTCGTCGACGTCGTCGTCGGCGTCGTGCCGTACGTGCCGACGCCCGCTCTGGGGCTGCTGCCCCGCGACACCTTCGTGTTCGAGTCGCCGCTCGCCTACGATGGCGGCCGCGAAGGCACCGAGATCCTCCGGCGGGCGGCGGCAGGTAGCCCTCGTTTCCTCAAGCCCGGCGGCACCCTCTTGCTCGAGCTCGGCGGTGACGAGCTCGCCGCCCTCGGCGACGAACTCACCCGACTCGGCTTCATGGACGTCACTGTTCTCATCGATGGCGACGGAGACGTCCGTGGAGTCGAGGCGACCCTCGGAGCAAAGTTCTACTGAGTCGATCCCGTATCGGGTAGTCGGGGTTCATCTCCCGTAGGGTCGGTCCCGCGCTGGGTAAGGGGCGACGCCAGATCGCCCAGCTGCTGTCTCAACAGCCGGAGCATTTCCCCGCGCCAGGCGGATCGGGCACGAGCGGCCTCGACGGTGTCGGGATGGACCAAACGGGTGACCACCGGCGGGCCGGGTCCCCGGTGGAAGGCTGAGGCCCGGTTCTCGACCTCCATGTCCGCCTTGGTGTAGTGGGCGCGTTGGAGCAGATATCCCTGCCAGGAAGGGACGAGAAACGTCTCGAGGAACCTGCCGGGCACCGTGACATCCTGAAAAACGCCCCAGCGCGTGCCGCCGAGTCGGCGCCGGACGACGCGCAGCTCGGCCATGGCGGCCAGGAAGTCGTCGGCGTCCTCACTGGCGACGCGGTACTCGACGAGGATCAGGACGGGACCGTCGTCCGGATTCACGTGCTCGCCGATCACGAGCGCCGGGCTCGCGACGAGTTGCAACGACGAGCTGTCCACGACCGGCAGCCCGAACCGGGGGATCAGGAGGAGGCCCGGAAGGAAGGCGAGGGCGGCGATGAGCAGGGTGAGGCGCAGCGGCAGGAAGGTGTCGACGACACCGAAACCGAGCCCGCCGAGAACGAACGGTCCCTGCAGCACGATGTAGAAGAACGACAACGAACGCGTCTGCACCCACTCCGGAGTCACCTGGCGGGCGGCGATGATGAAGGCCACCGTCGACCACACCCAGCAGGCGCCGGTGACCATGAGCACGGGTACGGCTGCGAACCGCGTCGGCCAGAGGACCAGCGCGGCCACGGCGAGTCCGTCTGCGAGCGTGGCCCCGGCGACGATGGCGTCGAGGCGGAGGCGGCCCTGAAGACGGGGGAGGAGGAGGGCGGCGAGCATCGCGCCCAGTCCGCTGAGCGAGAGGAACAGGCCGTAGCTCAAGGCCGTGGTGTGCAAGTAGCGCGCGGCGAAGAGGGGGAGCAACGCTCCGAGGGCCACCGCCGGCGTGACGAAGAGAGCCGTGCGGGCGGCAATGGCACGCAAGCCCGGCGTGTTCGAGAAGTACCGCCATCCGGACGAGATTGCACCGAGGAGGCTCTCGGCAGCCGATGCGCCCCGCGTGGACAGGCGCAGGTCGTCCCTCCCTCGCCACAAGAGGAGAAAGCCGACCAGGGGAAGCATGAGCGTGGCACAGAGGGCGAAGAACACCGTGGTGCCGGCGCCCCGCAGGACCGCCCCGCCCAGCAGCGGTCCGACAACCTGGCCGATGTTCCACTGGAAGCTGTCGACGCTGAACGCGACCGGGACGAGCTCAGGCGGCACGAGGCTGGCGACCGTCGTCCACCATGAAGGCGAGGACGTTCCGTTGGAGATCCCCATGCCGGCCAGCCCCAGCAGCAGCGTCGCCGGTGTCAGCAGCTGTGACGATGACATCACCACGAGGAACGCGGCCGAACCGGTCAGCAGGATCTTCGCCACGAGCAGGACGGCCCGCTGGTCGCGGGAGTCGGCTGCGGCACCGGAGAACACCACCGCCAAGATGCCGGCAAGCGGGCTCATCGTCGCGGCGAGGGTGACGAGGACGGGCGAGGTCGTAAGGCGCTCCATGATGAAGCCCCCGACAAGGGTGATCATCCAGACACCGGTGTTGGCGAACAGGCCCGTGCCTTCCAGCCACCGGAACGCCCGGCCACGGAGCGGGGCGAGCAGTTCCCTCACCGGCCCACAGAACCGCAGGTGAGCGGCACGAGTCAACTCGCGGCTGCGCCGGGCTCGTCGCCGCGCCCGCGCCCGGTCGAGTTCGCGCCCAGGACAGCTGCGTGTCCGGATGTTGTGAAAAAATGCCCCGTGTCCAACCCGTCGCCCGATCTCGCGACGCCGTACCTTACCGTCGATCTCGAGGTGCTCGATAGAAACGTGGCGGCGATGGCGGCCGAGGCCCGCGCTCGGGGACTGTCGCTGCGACCTCACGTCAAGACCCACAAGTGCCGGGAGATCGCCTCGCGCCAGCGCGGGGCCGGAGCCGTGGGCATCACCGTGGCGACGGTGTCCGAGGCCGAGGTGTTCGTCGACGCCGGGTTCAGGGACGTCTTCATCGCCTACCCGCTCTGGGTGGATCGTGCCCGAGGCGCACGGCTGTGCTCGCTGGTCGAGCGTTGCTCGCTGCGCATTGGGGTTGATTCGGTGGAGGGCGCGGAGGCGCTGGCGCGCAACATGGGGGGAGGGGGCGCTTTCGAGGTGCTGATCGAGATCGACAGTGGTCATCACCGCACCGGGGTCAGCCCAGATGCTGCCGGTGACTTGGCTGTCGCGGCCGATCGGGCCGGGCTGCGCGTACGGGGCGTCTTCACGTTCCCCGGCCACAGCTACGGTCCGGGGTTGGCCCGTCCTGCCGCCGCCGACGAGGCTCGGGCGCTCGCGGGTGCGGCAGCCTGCCTGCGAGCGGCCGGTGTGGCGGCGGACGTCCTGAGCGGAGGGTCGACCCCGACGGCGCTGTTCACAGATGCCAACTCAGTGACCGAGATGCGGCCCGGGGTCTATGTCTTCAACGACGCCCAGCAGCTCGAGCTGGGGACGTGCTCGCTTGGGGACATCGCGCTCACGGCCGCCGCCACCGTCGTCAGCCGCGCAGCGGGACGGGTGGTGCTCGACGCCGGCAGCAGGGCCCTAGTTGGGTGGTCGGAAAGTCCCTGTTCGCAGGGCTGAACGGTGCTCGCGATTTCATGCCGTATCGGGTTGACTTGGCGATGTGAGAGGAACGGCGCAGCAGCAGG
>JBEKBT010000159.1:0-4488 GCA_050015255.1 Acidimicrobiales bacterium | reverse complement strand
CACCCCGACGATCTTGCGCGACTCCTCGCGAACTCCTACGGACGCACTGGTTGACACATCGCACGGGTGGTCCGAAATCGATTGTCTCCGTGCGGACCATCGATCGGCCCGCGAACGCAACTGCAGAGAACACAATCAAGGTCCACGCGCCCGCTAGCAAAGTCGAGCACCCGTCTTTTGAGGGCCACTAGAGGGCCACTTCGTTTTATTCTCTGGGCGCGCACATGCGCGTGCATGACTACATATGTCCAGGTCAGAAACTTATGGGCTGGAGGTAGAGCAGGTCAGAAGGCCCTCTTTCCAGCCTTCCAAGCTGGTCATGCGGGTTCGATTCCCGTCGCCCGCTCCAGCTGTTTTCCCTGGTCAGGGGCTCGCACGGTGGCCGAACCGGCCGCGCCGTCCGGCGGTGTGACCCGGACGGCGGGCTGCGTCTCCAGCGAAGGAGTTGCCTGGTCCTCTGGCGTTGCCGACGCGAGTCGGCTTCAAGCAGGAAAGATCGTCGTCGTCGCCATGGACCTTGCGTCGGAGAACGGGCGTACGCTGGTGGTATGGCACTTTCGGTCGCGCCGGGTAGGCGTGCAGCGGACACGGGAGCCTCCCTTGCACTCACCTGAAGGGCGACGGCCTGCGCCCTCCTCGCCGATCAAGCCGCGCACGGTCTGGTACAGCCTTGCCGGATGCCTCGTGGCCATCAGCGCATACCTGTTCTTCCTAGGCTTGATCGCGTCCTACAACAGCGTCTCTGCTAGTGGCAGCTACTCCCTGCAACGGGCTTCCTGTCAGAGTGTCTATGGGTGGTTACGGAACGAAGGCGGGCATCTGTCGGCGGTGCAAACCGAGCCAACCCCTGATCCTCAAGCTTCCCTCGCCTGTCACGCTGCCATCGGCGATCGCGAGGCGACAATAGAGGTTCTGCTCGGCTTCGCCCTAGCTTTCACCGTCGTTGGCCTCCGAACTGGTCAAGGCGAGGAAAGAAAGACACACCTTCCTGACGGCAGGTGACTGCCAGTAGTTGTGCTAGCCCAGTAGTTGTGCTAGCCGCTCCTGATGGTTCGCAAGCCGAGGTTCGCCTTGATCGCCCTGAGCTTCACAGCCTGGCGCACCTGGGGCATGACCAGCGCCTACGACCTCGGGAAGGTCTACGCGATCTGCTCGCCGTGAGACTGGCGCCCGGGCGCTAGTTATCGCCAAGTCAAGTCGGTAGTCTTGCAGCCGCGAGGCACCCGCCGCGGGGTCTAGTCACGCCTCTTGAGCGGTTGAGGGTGCCGGCCAAGGAGGTCACATGGCTAAGTACTTCGTCCAGGTGGGTTATACCGCAGAGGCGTGGGCTGCGATGAGCCGTGGACCACAGAGGGTTGTCGAACGCGTGCAGTCGTCGGCAGAGGCCCTCGGTGGGTCGATCGAGAGCCTTTTCTTCTGCTTTGGCGACTACGACCTCGTGGGCATAGTTGACTTCCCGGACAGCCGAGGCGTGGCGGCGTGGTCTATGGCTGTCAGCAGCGGAGGTGATGTTCGCGCCTTCAAGACGACCACCCTGCTGTCCATCGAAGAGGGCCTGCACGCCCTCGGCAGGGCGTCCAGCGTCACCCGGGCACAACAGCCGCCCGTCTCCTCGAGCTGACGGGACCTTCTCCTGCGCCGGTCTTTGAGAAAGGCGAGGAGCTGACCGGGATGCGCATCTTGTTCATCGGCGGGACCGGCCTCATCAGCACCGCCTGCTCTGGTGCGACGGCGGCTGCCGGGCACGAGCTGTGGCTCTTGAACCGCGGGTTGTCCAAGCTCCCGACGGCCGTCGACTCAGAGCGGGTGCTGACCGCTGATGCCGCCGACGAGCGTCAGGTCAGGGCCGTGGTCGCGGGGCGTCACTTTGACGTCGTCGTCCAGTGGGTCGGTTATCAACCGAGCCAGGTCGAGCAGGACATCCGCCTGTTTGCCGGCACCGACCAGTACGTGTTCATCAGCTCGGCGTCGGTGTACGAGAAGCCCCCGTCGCACTGGATGATCACCGAATCGACGCCCACGGTGAACCCGTATTGGCAGTACGCGCGAGACAAGATCGCCTGCGAGGAACTCCTTCGGCGTGCATACCGCGAGACGGGATTTCCCATGACGATCATCAGGCCGTCGTTGACATATGGGCCCTCCCAGATCCCGGTTGCCATCGGAAGCTGGCAGAAGCCGTACACGATCGTCGACCGGATGCGCCGGGGAGCGAGGATCATAGTTCCTGGTGACGGGACCAGCATCTGGACCTTGACCCACAACAGCGACTTCGCCAAAGGACTGACCGGCCTGCTCGGGAATCCCGATGCTATCGGCCAGGACTTTCACATAACGTCGCAAGAGAGCCTCACCTGGAACCAGATCTATGCGCTCGTCGGCAAGGCTGCGGGCGCTGAGCCGAAGATCCTGCACATCCCGAGCGACGGGATCGTTGCGTCTGACCCGGAGCAGGAGGGCAGCCTGTGGGGGGACATGGCGCACAGTGCCGTGTTCGACAACACCAAGCTCCGCAGGCTCGTGCCCGAGTTCAAGGCCACGGTCCCATTTTCGGCGGGGATCTGGGAGACGGTCGCCTGGTTCGACGCAGACCCGAGCCGCCAGGAGATCGACCACGCGGCCAACGAGCGCTGGGATCGACTCGTGCGTGTCTACGAAGAAGCTCTCCTCCGGGCGGCCAGCTGTTCGGGGCGCTGACATGATCTTGGCGTGATCGCCGTCTCGGTCGAACAGTTCGAAGAGCTGGTGGCAAATGCTCTCGACGCCATACCTGCCGACCTTGGGGCGGCAATGGAGAACGTCGCCGTCATGGTGGATGATCACAGCCCGCCAGGACGCCTCCTCGGTCTCTACCAGGGGATCCCGCTCACGAGCCGGGGAGCCCACTACTCGGCGACCACCCCGGACCGCATCACGATCTACATGGCCTCGATCTGCCGAGCGTGCCGAACAGAGCAGGAGGTCGTCGAGATGGTGCGCCGGGTGGTCATACACGAGGTCGGGCATCACTTCGGCATCGATGACAAGCGGCTCGAGGAGCTGGGATGGGGGTGAGCCGGATCCCCACCAAGGACGCGACCAGGATCCTGGGCGATAATGCCCACATGGATGATCTCAACGTGCTGGGTGGCGAGCTGGAACCGTGCAGCACAGACCCTCTCACCGGCTTCTATCGAGACGGGTGCTGCCGAACGGGAGCCGAGGATCTGGGCAGCCACACGATCTGCGCCGTGGTCACCGCCGAATTCCTCGAGCACCAGCGTGGCATCGGCAACGACCTCAGCACCCCGATGCCTCAGTATCGCTTTCCCGGCCTGGTGCCAGGAGACCGGTGGTGCGTCACGGCGGTGAACTGGCTGCGTGCTCACAACGATGGCGCCGCCGCCTACGTGGTGCTCGCATCGACCCATCAGCGCGCGCTCGAGATCGTGCCCCTCGAGGTGCTCCAGGAGCACGCCGTCGACGTGCCTTCGAGCCCTACCGGCCTCGAAGGGTGATTGCCCGAGGGTCGAAGCGGGCCAGGCCGCCCGGCCCGAGTGCTGGCAGGCCCCCGGTTCCGAGCGCCAAGTCAAGACACAACTCGAGATCTGACCTTTCCCTAGAATGGAATCATTCGAGGAAAGGTGCGGTCACCATCCGAGCTGCGAGGTGAGTTGCAGGCGGCCGGGCTTCGGGTCACAGCCCAGCGGCTGTGTCACCTTATGGGCTCTGTGCCCCACTTGCCGGCAGGCATGCCGTCCCTCTCACCTTTCAACCGAGCCACCAGCCAAGGAGTCTGACAATGCCCGATCGCCGCATGCTCACGACCGAATCCGGCGCCCCCGTCGCCGACAACCAGAACTCTCAAACTGCCGGGCCTGAAGGGCCGGTGCTGCTGCAGGACCAGCACCTCATCGAGAAGCTGGCCCGCTTCAGCCGCGAGCGCATTCCAGAGCGGGTCGTGCACGCCCGAGGCTCGGGCGCGCACGGGCACTTCGAGGTGACCGCCGACGTCTTCCCATGGACGCGAGCCCGGTTCTTGTCCGCCGTCGGCAAGCGCACCGAGGTGTTCGTGCGGTTCTCGACCGTGGCCGGTAGTCGGGGGGCGCCCGAGGCCGTGCGTGACCCGCGGGGCTTCGCCGTCAAGTTCTACACCAAGGACGGCAACTACGATCTGACCGGGAACAACACCCCGATCTTTTTCATCCGGGACCCGCTCAAGTTCCCCGACTTCATCCACTCCCAGAAGCCCGACCCCTACACGAACCGCCAAGAGCCGGACAACGTCTGGGACTTCTTCTCCCATTCACCGGAGGCCACCCACATGTTCACGTGGCTCTTCGGTGACCGTGGCATCCCCTCGAGCTACCGGCACATGAACGGCTACGGCTCGCACACCTTCCAGTGGGTCAATGCCGCGGGAGAGCAGTTCTTCGTGAAGTACCACTTCAAGACCGATCAGGGCATCGCGTGCCTCACGAGCGCTGAGGCGGCACGCCTCGCAGGAGC
>JBEKBT010000158.1:0-4539 GCA_050015255.1 Acidimicrobiales bacterium | reverse complement strand
GCCGTATAACCGCCGTTGTTCTCCGGCTGCTTCTGCTTGATGATGTCGGCTTCGATCGTGACTCCGAGGTGGTTCGCCTGCCCGGTGAGATCGGCCGCCAGGGAATAGTCGGCCTCCGGGGTCTTGAAAGCGGGGTTGCGCAGGTAGCACCACAGGATCGTGACCAGGCCGAGGCGGTGCGCCTCTGCGAACAGGGCGCTCACCTCGCGCAGCTGGCGGCTGGACTCCTCCGAGCCGAAGTAGATCGTCGCCCCTACACCGATCGCGCCGAGGTCGAATGCTTGCTGGACCGACGCGAACGGCACCTGGTCGCCGCGGTTGGGATAGGTCAGAAGCTCGCTGTGATTCAGCTTGACAATGAGCGGGATCCTGTGCGCGTACCGGCGGGCGACTATCCCGAGCACACCGAGCGTCGAGACAAAGGCGCTGCATTCCGCAGCGAGCGCCAGCTCAGCAAGGTTCATTGGATCGAAGTACGCCGGGTTCTTCGAGAAGCTCGCCGCCGCCGAATGTTCGATCCCCTGGTCGACGGGCAGGATCGAGAGGTAGCCGGTGCCGCCGAGGCGGCCGTGGTCGAAGATCTGCTGCAGGTTGCGCAGGACGGCCACCGGCCGGTCACTTTGCACCAGGACTCGGTCGATGAAGTCGGGTCCCGGCAAAGAGAGGTGCTCTCGCTCGATCGTCTTGCACTCGTGGCCGAGCAGGAAGTCAGCCTCGTCCCCGAGCACCTCGCGGATGTTGATCCCCACGATGTATCTCCTTCTGGTCGACACGTTCGGCCGAACCGCTTTGCCGGAACGGCCGGTTCGAAGACGGACACTCCACCGCATGGAACACGTGGAGGTTCGTGCGCCCCTAATGGGCTCTCCTGGCTTGATCCTATTGCCTGGCGTCGCCGGTCGACAAACCTCCCAGACGGGGCCCGATCAGGCGCCCCCGGACCGTCGGCGCCAGGCGCGCCCCGGACCGTGAATCGTGCCCGGCGACGCGGCCACCATCAGGCGCCCCCGGACCACCAGATCGTGCAGAGGTCGAGACGCGATGACCGGAGCTCCCCGAGATGGTCATGCTCGGCGCCTTGCTCGCGCAGAGCCGAGGCCACCTCGTCGGCACGACCAGGGTCCAGGCACAGACGGCGCCTCGTCACCTCGACCAGGTCCTCGAAGCTCTCGTGCTCGCGTTCTGCCGCAGGCGACCAGACCTCGAAGGAGGGCTCCAGCCCGAGCGCCTCGAGCAACGCCAGCATGTCGCCTGCGGTCGGAACGTTCGGCCGGACAATGCCGTGGAAGCGTTCCCAGAGCGGATTGAGCATGGTGAGCGGATGGCGAGCCGTGATCTCGACGATCACGAGCCGGCGCGCATGGGCGGTGAGCTCGGCGAGGAACGGCCCGATGTCGGGGACGTTGTAAAGGACGTGATGGCACGTCACGAGGTCCGCGGCGTCGACCTCGCCGGCGACGTCCGGCCAGCGGCCGTAGATCTGCCGGACGTCGGCGCCGAGGCGACGGGCCGAGGCGGCGAGAACGCTCAGCAGGTCCGCGTCGCTGTCGACAACGGTGATCTCGGTCGCCCGGGGCACGAGCGGGAGGCACGCTGCCCCAGCGCCTGTGCCGACGTCGAGAACCGACCCGGGCGTGGCGAGCGCCTCCCGGGCCCGCTCGAAAGAAGGGCCGGAAGGTGCCTCGAGCCGGAGCTCGGCCCGGCGAGCAAAGAGCTGGCGGGGTAGCACCCAGGGTGACTCGGGGGTGGCAGCGAGGATCTCGTCTGGGATCGCCCACGACTCCAGATCGCGTCGCCAGCGCTCCATCAGCTCGGCGGCGGTGCTCACCTCCGGCGCTTGCGGGTCGCCGGCGGGTTCGGCACTTGCCGGTTGCCGGGAGCCTCGGCGGCGGTGCTCACCTCCGGCGCTTCAGACGTTGAAGCGGATCTCGAGCACGTCCCCGTCCTGTACGGCGTAGTCCTTGCCCTCGAGGCGCACCTTGCCCTTCGTGCGGGCGGCGGCGAGTGAGCCGAACTCGAGCAGCTCGTCCCAGCGGATCACGTCGGCTTTGATGAAACCACGCTGGAGGTCGGAGTGGATGACCCCGGCACATTCGGGGGCTTTCGCACCTTTGTGGAATATCCACGCCCGCGACTCGTCCTCCCCGGTGGTGAGAAAAACCCACTTTCCGAGAATGTCGAAGGCGGCCTGGGCGACGCGGACCACAGCGCCCCGACCGAGGCCGAGACCTTCGAGGAGCTCAGCCCGCTCCATTGCATCGAGCCTCGCCGCCTCGGCCTCCAGCTGGACGGAGACGGCCAGCACGTCCACTGCAACGCCGAGCTCCTTCTGCACCGACGACACGAGCCCGTCAGAGTCGGCCAGCTCATCCTCGCCGACGTTGATGACCGCCATCGTCGGCTTGTCCGTCAGGAGGAAGAACGGCTTGAGTGCCTCGCGCTCATCTGCGTGCAGAGCCGATCGGTACAAAGGCGTGCCCTGCTCGAGCACCTTCAAGGCTGCCGGGGCCGCTTTGAGACCGGCAGCGATTGCTGGGTCGATCGGGGCGACACGGCTCCGTTTTTTGGTCAGCTGCTGTTCGAGCGTCGCTACATCGGACAGGGCGAGCTCGAGCTCGAGGACCGAGAGCGCTGCCTCTGGGTCTGTGTCGCCAGGCACGTTGTCGTCCTCGAAGCTGCGCAGCACCAGGCAAATGGCGTCAACCTCGCGCACGCCGGCCAGGAAACGGCCCCCGAGCGCATCGCCCTTTTCGGCACCTTTGCCGATCGCGGCAATGTCGACGACCTCGAAGCCGGCATAGACGATCTTGCGGCTATGGCTCATGTTCGCGAGCGAATCGACCCGTGGGTCGGGAACGTGCGCCACCCCTACCTCGGTCTCGATCGTCGAAAAGGGGTGAGGCGCGACGATGGCGTTGCCGCTTGTGAGCGCATTGAAGAGTGCCGACTTGCCCGAGTTCGGCAAGCCGACGAGGCCGACACGGTCCACGGCAATGACGGTACTGCCTCGGCGCGCCGTCCCGACGGCTGCCGACCCCGGACAGGCGGCCGCGGCGCGCCTTTGCGGCCGCTCCGGTCGGACATCGGCGCGTCGCGCCAAACTCCGGTTCGACCCGGGGTCGGGCGGTGTCAGCAACAACGGGCGGTGTCAGTAGCAAGGTGCCCTTGTCAGCGACCCGCACAACGCAAGGCGCCTGGTCAGCCGGGCAACTTCAACGCAACGCGGCCAGGCGGTCCTCCACATCGAAGAGGTCCGGAGAGAAGGACGCGACACGTTCGAACAGCTCCCGTGCCCGTGGGAGGTCGCCAGCCCTCTCGTACAGGTCGCCGAGGGCGTACCACTGGCGGAGATGGCAGGTGTCAGGGTGGCGGAGGGACTTCCCGCCTGGTCCTAAGAGCGCGATCGCTCCCTCGAGGTCGCCGCGGTCGGCCAGCATGCCGGCCACCACGAGTCGGCCCTCGACGAGCACCTCCCGGTCCACGCCTGCATGGCGCAACTCGTCCCAGGCGGCGAGCACGGCTTTGTCGTGGCCGAGAGCCCGCTCGCAGTCGGCGATCACCGGGAGCTGGTCGAAGGACCCGGTGAGATCGTGGAACACCCGCAGCTCGCGGGCGGCCTCGCGCCAGCGGCCCAGCCGGTAGAGCGTGAGACCGTACAGCTCCCGAACAGCGCCCACCTCCGGCGCCAGCCGGACGAGCACGCGCAGCTCCGTCAGCGCCTCGCGGTAGCGATCGCGCTCGTAAGCCCTGGTAGCGATCCCTAGACGTCTCTCGATCCCCGTCGAGCGGACAGAACCGAGGGCCTTGCGAAGCTCGTCACGAACCTCTGGCGGCAACTCGTTGTCCTCGGCCTTCTTCCGGGCCCGCCGGTCACGCTCCGACTCGCGGGGCCACGCAGTTGCCGAGCTGTGGCGAGACTGCTGATCCGGCGGTACTGCCTGCTCGGTGCGGATGGCCGGGATCGCACTGCGGGCGCGACGTTGTCCCGGGACACCGCGCGCATTGGCCACAGGAGAGACGTTACCGCCAAGGTGCCCGCGAGCGCGACAACGCCCACCTGCAATCACAGGTGGGCGTGTCTGAGATGAATTCCGGCGACGACCTACTCTCCCAGGGAGTCTCCCCCCAAGTACCATCGGCGCTGGCAGGCTTAACTTCCGTGTTCGGGATGGGAACGGGTGTGACCCTGCCGCTATGGTCACCGGAAACCTTTCGCTCGAGCGGGAGTCTTTGCATACACCGGCTATTGCCGGCTCTCCCGCTTGAGGGTGTTGTTGTCAACTACCCCTCGAGCCTTCCATAGCGAGCACGAGCCCCAAGCCCTCGGCCGATTAGTACCGGTCGGCTGAACACATTACTGTGCGTACACCTCCGGCCTATCAACGTGGTGGTCTGACCACGGGCCTTACCAGGTTATCCTGTGGGAAATCTCATCTCGAAACGAGCTTCGCGCTTAGATGCTTTCAGCGCTTATCCCTTCCGCAGGTCGCAAACCAGCCGTGCCCTTGGCAGGACAACTGGCACACGAGAGCTGCGTCC
>JBEKBT010000157.1:0-4976 GCA_050015255.1 Acidimicrobiales bacterium | reverse complement strand
GATACTCGGAACGTGATCGAGGAGCACTCGGGACCTACCATCCGGCAAGCACGTCCTGAGGAGTACACCGGGCTGCGCAGGATCGAGTTCGAGGCGGACCGACTGTTTGCATCGGTGGGGATCGGACCTTTCACCGACGACGACGCCGAGGACCACTTCGGCCAGGCGGTACTGGTCCTTGTCGTCGCCGACCCACCAGTGGGATTCGTGTGTGTCGAGCTGGTAGACGGGAACCCCCACATCTGGCAGCTCGCAGTACATCCGGACCACGGTCGCCAAGGTCTCGGGCGTGCTGTCGTGGAGGCCGCCTGCGAATGGGCAAGATCAGAACGGTTCGACGGGATCACGCTGACCACGTATCGGGATGTTCCCTGGAATGGACCGTTCTACGAGTCGCGGGCTACAGGCAATCCGTGAGCACGAGCGCGCCATCGGTGACGACGACTTCGGCCCTCGGGTGGCGATGCGGCTCGCTCTCTGAATTGAGTCCCCTACCACTTGTCTCCGTCCACCTGAGACGTGGCCGTCAAAAGACAGGGCTCAGGTAACTCAGAACGAGCACTCAGAACATCGTCGCGACCCTGGTTCAAGCCGCGCCCAATCGACTACGGGGGCGGTTGGCTGATCAGCGCCGAACGCCGACTCGGGCGCGGTCACCTAGCCACCTCAGCTTCGCCGCTGGCGTCGTTTTGTGCTCTCTCTGTGTGAGGCCGGAACCTGGCCGACGGCGTAGGCGAGACACTCGCGCCGCACCGGGCACGCCAGTGCCACCTTTCCTGTCAGTTGTGGGTCGTACACTCATTCCGCGCCGCCACGGCGACAGCGGGCCGCCCCGAGGCGGTGCAGATTTGGAGGGAAGCCGATTATGGGCAGACCTCATCCCAGGTACGCCATGGTCGCTCATATGACCCTCAGGCAATCCAACGCACCTCACCACGGGTCCCGCTTTCGACGGACGGTGCGGGTTCCGGGCACCTGGCACCTGGCCGAGATCGTTCGTGGCGACGTGCCGAGCCGTGTTCCGGTTTGCAAGGGTCAGACCGTCGAGGACGGAGCGAGGCTCCCAGTTGGAGATTGGGACAGTGTCTACCCTCGGTGCCTGGAGTGCGAGAGTCTCGCCGGAGACGGCGCCCGGGCGCAGGCCGCCGCCGAGGCCGAGGACGCTCTTGAAGGTTCGATCACGCCGGAGCACGTCGAGGAGGACTAGCACTAGCCGGACTGGTATCAGCTCGCCCCCGCCTTCGTGGCCACCTACGGCACCAAGGAGTTGGCCGGTGCCCAGGACGTTGGACCAGGTCAAGATCAGTTCGGGGAATAGATGGACCCTTCAGGCCCGACGCCCGTAAACTGCCCAGGCGGATCTCAGCTCAGTCGGAGCCTAACCAACTGAGGTCACCCGTTCGGGAGGCCGACCACCTGGGTTGGCACGTCGAGGCTCACGAGGTTGTCGTTGCCGAGCTGGCCGTAGGCACCGTAGCCCCAGGCCCAGAGGTTGCCCTCCCGGTCAAGGGCGTAGGCCATGTCGCCGCCCCCGGCGACCTCGACGACATGGCTCAGCTTCCGCACTCGAACCGGAACATCGCTGTTCGTAGCGCTGGCGTCGCCGAGCTGGCCGTAGGCACCGTAGCCCCAGGCCCAGAGGTTGCCCTCCCGGTCAAGGGCGTAGCCGGTTTCAGAGCCCGCGGCGATGGCGACAACTTGGTCGAGGCCCCTTACGCGCACCGCCGTGTCGCTGGGGGGGTGGTGTGTACCGCTGCCGAGCTGGCCGAGGTTGTTGTCGCCCCAGGCCCACACGGTGCCGTCGCCCAGCAGGGCATAGGCGGTATCGAAGCCTGAGGCGAGCGCTACGGCACCGGCGATACCGGGTACCTGGACGGGCACGTTCGAAAAGAGGCAGGTCGAAAGAGGCCCACTCGGCGAGGCACAAGGTGGCACCCCGAGCTGGCCGAGGCTGTTGTCGCCCCACGCCCAAACGGTGCCGTCCCGAAGCAGGGCATAGCCGTTCGATGCTCCCCCAGCGAGCGCTGTGACACCCCGAAGCCTTGTCAGCTCGTGCGGAGTGCCAGGACCGGGGTCGGGATCCCCTGTCCCGAGCTGGCCGAGGCCGTTGTCGCCCCACGCCCACACGGTGCCGTCTCGGCGAAGGGCGTAGACGGAAAAGGCCCCGGCGTCGAGGGCGACGATCTTGCTCAGCGGGCGCACCTGGACGGGCACCTCCCGGGGTTGGTCCCCCGCGCCGAGCTCGTCCTGGCTGTCGTCGCCCCAGGCCCACACGCTGCCGTCCCGCAGCACGGCGTAGCCCGTGTTCTGGCCTCCGGCGATGGCGATCGCACCGCCGAGGTCACCCACTTCGACCGGCACCATGGTCTGGTACCACTGCCCGGCGACCCCGATCTGACCCTCGAGGTCGTCGCCCCACGCCCACACCTGACCGTCACCGAGCAGTGCATAACCGGACCAACCGCCGGCGGCGATGCGCACGACGGCACGCCCCGAGCCGTCGGTGCTGTGGCTCGAGGAGGGGCTTCCAGACACAGGGCACGAGCTACCAAGCAAGACCGACGAGGCCAGCACGCCCAACACGAGGCACAACGACCACCGCACAGCGGACATCAACCTCACGGTACCTCCCGGCGGCTGACAAAGGAGTGCCGGGCGTGCCGCACATCCACCGGAAGCGCCGCGAGTCGCCCGGAGAACCGGCCTGGGTTTTCCTGGAGGCTACGTGGGTGACGAGTCCTTCATGGATCCCGCGCCCCGGAGCGTTGCTGTTCGCGAATCTCATAGCCCTTCTTCCTGGGCGCGTCGCCGCCCGCACACCGACGGCGGTGTTGTTAAGGGCCGAGTAGGTGAATCCGAAGGAACGTAGACCTGTCGCCAGATTTCCTTGACGGCTGCTTTGGCACCCACGCCGTCGGTAGGTCTGCCAAGCCCCACTGCCGCAACACGAAGAGGATCGCGGCCAAGATGGTCAATGTGATCACGCGCGCCACCCCGTTTGTGAGCACAACGAGCGCCGCCAGTACCGACGCCTCCCAGTCGTCACCAGCAGGCTGGTTTGCGATGCTCCCAAGGTTCCGCGGCTTCAAGCTGAGCTGCGAGCCGGAACAATGTCACCTCGTCGCCGGGTCGGCCAATCAGCTGGACACCGATCGGCAGGTTATCGTCGGTCCAGTACAGCGGGATCGATATGGCCGGCTGGCCGCTCAGGTTGTAAGGGGCGGTGAATGGCGAGAACCGCTTCTGGTTCTCGAAGTCCCGGGCGGGGTCGGAGTCATCGCGAAGGCTGCCGACCTTGGCAGGTGGCTGCGCAAGCGTCGGAGTAAGGACAGCGTCGTAGATAGCGGTGCGCTGCAGCTCGTCTCGCGCCTTGGACCGCAGTGAGCTAAGCGCACCGTAGAACTCAGTTGCCGAGCGGCCCCTGCCTCGCTCGCGTAGCCAGGCAGTGAGCGGTCGGAGCTTGCCCTCCACCTCGGCTGGACTCGGCAGCGACGCGAACTCCACCGACCACAGGTCCTCGAACAGCGCCACGATCTCTGGCCCGAAGGTTGTGTCGTGGTCCTCGACGTAGTGGCCGAGCTGCTCGAGCAACGCCGACGCGTGCCGGTATGCGGACTCACAGTCGGGGTGGACTTCCGCGCCGGGCACGGCGGGAGTGATGTAGCGCCCGATCCGTAAGCCCATCGGCTCGTCGTCGCAGGCCGCTAGGAACGAGCCTCCTTCCGGTGGGGGCTGCCAGATCCAGTCCATAGTCGTCGGGCCTGCCATGGCGTCGAGCAAGGCCGCCGCGTCACGCACGGTCCGGGCGAGCGGGCCGTGCACCCCCAGTCCGCTGATCTCGCTGTCAAGCGGCGCAACCGAGACGCGGCCACGGCTCGTCTTCACGCCGACCAACCCGTTGACGCTCGCTGGGATGCGGATCGAGCCGGCACCGTCGCTACCGGGGGCAGCAGGCAGCAAGCCCGCCGCTACGGCCGCGCCCGCGCCACCGCTCGACCCACCAGCCGAGCACGTGAGGTCCCAGGGGGTGCGTGCTGACGGATGGCCCTCCGGTTCGGTGTAGCACGTTGCACCAAACTCGGGCGTCGCCGTCTTGCCTAGGCTGATCGTGCCCGCGGCACGCAGCTTGGTGACAACCGCTTCGTCGATGCCGAACTCCTGGGGCGGGAACGCTCCGGTACCGAAACCGGTCGGCATGTCGGCGGTGAGATAGAGGTCCTTGATCGCCGTGGGCACACCGTGCAGCGGCGGCAACTCCACTCCGTCGATCACCATTTGCTCGGCGTGCTTCGCCGTCGCGCGGGCCTGGTCAGGAGCGACGAAAACGAAGGCGCCGACCTCGTCATTAAGACTGTCGATGCGCCGTAGATAGTGGTTGATGAGCTCGACAGGTGATACCTCGCGGCTGCGCACTGCTGCGGCTTGCTCAACCAGAGTGAGGTCATGCAGATCGCTCACGACTTGAACGCTAGCGCCGACGCACCGGACCACGCCTTTGGCGAGCGAGCCACGAGAATCGGAACCGTGACGAGGCAGACCGATCCGACAATGCGGGTCTTGAGCCCCAGTCGCGGGAGCCGTGAGGCCGCTCGGTATCAGTCAAGTGCCGATATCCCTGGCCAACTCGGTATGCAGATAGTCGCACCGACTCGGCGACAGGGAGCGACTGCCCCAGGAGCGCGGAGTTCGGGACAGCTCAGGCACCCAGGGACGGTGACACCATCCGGCGTGCAGATGAGGGATTCTATACCGCCACTCTCGTGCGTTCGTCCGAAGAGACTGTCGCCATTAGGGTGACTCTCGCGGGCGGGCGGATGCTCTCCCACGCAGCTGCTCGATCGAGGAGGCGACCCAGATGGACTATGTGAAGCTCGGCTCTACGGGGCTGGAGGTCTCGAGGATCTGCCTCGGCTGCATGAGCTTTGGAGAGCCGGAGCGGGGCAATCATCCCTGGAGTCTCGGCGAGGACGACGCGA
>JBEKBT010000156.1:0-4601 GCA_050015255.1 Acidimicrobiales bacterium | reverse complement strand
GCGGCCCTTTTGAACGCGCTCCGCGTGGTCGGAAAGGAGATGAAAGACATCCGCATCGTCGTGCTCGGAGTCGGTGCCGCCGGCGTCGCGATCACCAAGTTGCTCCTTGCCGAGGGTGTCGGAGACGTCATTGGGATCAACCGAAACGGGATCTTGTCCGAACATGATGCCCGTCTCGACAACGCTCGCCGTTGGCTGGCCGCGCACACCAATGTGGAGAAGAGAACGGGCACTCTTGCTGATGCCATGGTTGGCGCGGACGTCCTCATCGGGGTCTCCGGATCGAACCTCGTGACCGAGGAGCACCTAAAGACCCTCGCGCCCAATTCCATCGTGTTTGCTCTCGCGAACCCTGATCCCGAAGTAGACCCAGTGCTGGCTCGACGCTACGCCGCCATCGTGGCGACGGGCAGGAGTGATGAGCCGAACCAGATCAACAATGTGCTCGCTTTTCCCGGTATCTTCCGGGGCCTCCTCGATGCTGGTGCAAAGCAGGTCACCGAAGAGATCGAGATCGCTGCCGGCAAAGCGATCGCTGAAGTCGTCACGGCACAAGAGCTTTCGCCGGTCTACATCGTTCCAACGGTGTTCAATGCGAGCGTCGTCACAGCAGTCTCCGCAGCCGTCGAGCGCGTCGTCCGTTCTTCGCGGCGACGATGAATCTTGTTACCGATCAACAGTTCTCGCGTTCTGTGATTGCGGCTGTGCAGGCCGGCACCACCCGAGCGTGAGGTAGATCGACTCGGTGGTGAGCCCGTGACCGCTCAGGGTTCGGGCGACGCCGCTTCGGAGCCAGACAACGCCAAGTGATGAGCCGCCTCCTCGGATACGGACGATCTGAGCCGCACCCGATCCACGCTCGAGCCATGAGCCGCGTCGAGATAATTGCCCTGAGCAAACCAGTAAGGAAAGAGGGCACGGCGACCCTCGGAGCCGAGCAGAACGGATCCGGTTCGTCAACCGGCGGTCCGCAGTGCTCTGGCGCCGTGGCCCCGACTGGGTCGGTCTCGCTCGACCGGTTGCAGGATCCAACGGGATGAGGCTCAGCGGGGGCTTGCGCCCGTAAGGTGGTCGCGGCTCGTCACAGTGCTACACCAGATCGGACAGTATGCGCTGGCGGCAGAGGAGCAGACGGCGGTATGGAGACAGACGATGAGGCTCAGCGCTAGGCGTTCGTGATTAGGTCGAGCAACTCCGTGCCGAACCCGATTCACCTTGGCATTCCCTGCTAACTCTGAGGAAAGGTGCGCCACAGCCTCCTCGGTGGTCACCGCCACGGGGCAGCCGACCGGCATGATGGCGAGGTCACAACGCCGAGCGATATCGACCAATACGTCCCAGACAACGAGTCCCGAGGCGGAGGGCTTCGAGGAGGCCAGGCTGATTGTCGATCGCCGGCTTGTCACCACCGCCGAGACCACGTTGGCGGTCGGTCACCTCCAGAGCGGACTCGATCTCGCGAGCCGCCCGAATGACCGTGTTGCGCTGTCGCTCCGGTCACGACACGCCGCTGGCGCTCGTTCATGTGCGGCAACACCGTCGAGAAGAACCACTCCAGCTCTTCGCGGTCACCTCCACACCGTCAGACTAGAAATCATGCCGGGTCGCGTGCAGACTGATGCTCTTTATGAAGGTCACCATCACGCTCCCCCGACAACGACCCCGCTGAGGAGGAACCGTGACCCAACCGACCCAGCTGCTGGCCGCAGTCGTGAGCCTCGACTCGCCGGGCAGGTACCTGCACTGGTCGATCCTCACCGTGTCGGTCGCGAACCTCGCGCTCATCGCCGTGATGGTCGTGGTCTTCGGCCTGGCGCTCCTCCTCCCTTTCCCGGGTCGTAACCACGACGATGGTGATGCCGCGGTCGACCTCTCCGCAGGATCGGTGTCGAACCCGGCGCTTGTAGAGACCGGGGGTGATGCCAAGACCGCCGGTATGTGGACGGCTCGAATCCGACGTCGAGTGCTCGACCCGTTCACCCCGGCCAAGCTCCTGCCCGATCGCCAGCCCGCGTACGTCGCCTCGTGGGTGTACGTGTTCGGGGTCGCCACCTTGGCTGCCCTCGGGATAGCGATCGTCTCGGGGATGGTGATCGCCCTTGGAGGGGCGGACTGGTGGCACACGAACCCTGTCGGGCACTTCTTTAACAGCCTGCACTTGTGGAGCGTGGAGCTGTTCATGGCCTTCATGGTCATCCATCTGTGGGGCAAGTTCTGGATGGCGGCTTGGCGGGGCCGGCGCAAGCTGACCTGGATTACCGGTGTGGTCGCCTTTGCGGCCTCTGTGGTCGAATGCTTCACCGGCTACCTCTCTCAGCAGAACTTCGACTCCCAGTGGATCTCGACGAACGGCAAGGACGCGTTCAACGCGGTGGGCGTCGGCGCGTTCTTCGATCTCATGAACTTCGGACAGATGCTGCTCTGGCACGTGGTGCTGATCCCGATCGTGCTCGTCGCGCTCGTCGGCGCGCACGTCCTGCTCGTGCGGGCGCGCGGCGTCTCCCACCCGCTGCCCGCTCGCCCAGCACGTGGACGGGCAGAGCGGCGAGCGGCAGCGGCTGCCGACGCGGCGGATTGGCAAGGTCCTACCCGGCGCTACGACATCGTGAAAGAGGCGACCGTCGCCTCGATGGTCGCCCTCGTGCTCGTGGTGGTCTTGGCGGCCGTGCTCTCCTCGCCCGACGTGCCACCGGTCACCGTTGCCAGCTGGGCCAAGGTGGCACCGGCCGGCTTCATGGCCACTGCAGCCTCCGAACTGGCGGGTACGAGCAAGACCGCCACCTACGGGCCGCCGTACAACAACGGGTCCGCGGACGTCCAAACCCTCGGGCCGCACTGGCAGCTCCTGGCGGGTGTGCGCCAACCCATCAATGCCGCCGAGACCTTCGTGCTGTCCCCGCTCTCTACGCTCGCGCGGACCGACCCGGTCCTCGCCAGAGCGCTCGCCACCTACCGGACTGCAAACGCAACGCGCCGGACCGCCTGGGACAAGGCGTACCTGACCGCCGTGACCCACGTTGTCTTCCGTTCCGGCATGCCGGTCGTGCCGACTGCCAAGGACGGGCCGGTGCCGATGCTGATCTCGACCGAACTCACCATGGCTCGCTCAGGCGCCCTCGATGCCGACCTGCTCGCCCAACATCCTTTTTACGGCACCGACTACACCAAGCCGCTGCTGTTCTTGGAGGACGGGAGCTACTTCTCCTCGCTCGCGAGCACCCAGCACCTCACTGGAACCCAGTGGGGCGTGATGAACGAGACCGGCAGCTATCCCGGCCAGCCGTGGCTGTGGCTCTACACGCTTTGGTATCAGGTACCTAGCTTCAGTAGCTCGGCCAATGTCGACTTGATCGCGATCTACCTCACCACTCTGGCGACGCTGCTTCTTTTGGCGGTCCCCGTCCTCCCGGGCCTTCGTGACATTCCCCGTTGGATACCCGTGCATCGGCTGGTCTGGCGCGACTGGAACCGGACCGGAGCCAACAATGATTCCGACGCGCGCAGCTCCCCCGCGGCACCAACGGCGGAGAGCAGCGAGTCCAGTGCTCCTTCGGGTTGACCGCCCTCGTGACGACACCTCGTCATCCTTCTTCGTGTCAAGTCCCGCCACCCGCACGACACTTCGGTTCCGGCCTGGATTGTGAGGAGAAGGATGAGAGCGCGCAGTTGGCTCCTTGAGCGCGTACGCGAGACCGTCGCTCGGCCTTAGCGGGTCATGACCCGCTGGTGGAACCCGTTTGGTGGTACCGCGCCACCGTGAACGCCATGATTGTCGGGACGTCGACCGCGAAGACCACCAGTGTCAGGATGAGCACCGCCAGCGTGGTGCCCCGGGTGTGGTCGTAGACGAAGACGAACCCGAGGATGCCGGCAATGACGACGTAGGCGAGAAGCGCCCAGCGCGCGACGAGGAAGAAGGTGCCCCAGGCAAAGGGGCGGACCCGGCTGAGCAGCATCATGGCAGCGAGGGTGAGCGCCCCTCCACCGGCGAGCAACCCCACAGCGGGGGCGAGCGGGGGTTGGTGGGGCAGGTGGGCCGCGAGGTAGACCCCGCCGGAGAGCATGAGCGCCACCGAGGCGACCACCAGCTCGGCGATCGGTGGCAGCCGACGTTCGAGCGTCGAGGGCGCCGATCCGTCCCCCCTGCGCTGCGCCGGCCCCAAGATGGGCGTCGTGCTGTTCGCGTCGCTCATCACGCCGTCGCGATCCTGGTCATGATCACGAGCGTGGCCACCTGCATCGCTCCCGTGATGGCGGCAGTGAAGATGAACCGGCGCATGAGACGACCGATGATCTCCCCATTCGGCTCCGGCTTCTTCAGCTCGAAGAGCACCGCGATGTTGGCGGGCTCAAGGATTCCGAGCGCGATCACCGCCATCACTGCGACGACGATGAACGAGGCGACGATCCAGCCGTGGTGCGAGTAGCTGGCGTCGAGGTCCCCGAGGTGACGGGCGAGCTGCCATCCTGCCGCGAGCGTGCAGACCACGAGCGTCGGCATGATGAGGACCATCTTCGGCATGAACCGGGTCGTGAACTCGGTCCTCGCCGAGATCGACAGCCGGCCGAGGATGGGCCCGATCACGAACCCGAGGAAGAGG
>JBEKBT010000155.1:0-4632 GCA_050015255.1 Acidimicrobiales bacterium | reverse complement strand
GGAAGGTGATCCACCGGCTCGCTCAGCTCTCCCTCGCCGTCACCTGCCTGCTCACTGCAAAGCTCGTCGACTGGAGAAACCGCTGGTCACCGGCGATGGCGCCTATCCGCTGAGGCTCTAAGTCTCGAACCGAGCGTCAGCTCGGTGAGCCGGAGTGTCGTGGAGGAATCTGAAGCCGCGCTTGCTGCCGGGGAATAATCGCGTCTCCGCACGCGCAGCTCTGAGATGGACGGAATGATTCCCTTTCCTCCAGCCTCGGACGGTCGCAACTATCGCGACACATTCCGAGGTGGCACTGATCCGTTCGACACGAAAACCCGACGGCAACCCGGGGTGGTATTGACAGGCGTGATCTTCGACAGGGGACAATCCGCCAAGCGTCAGTGCTCACCTCGATGGCGGTTATGCGCGTGTGCAACCCAAGACGGAGGGCGACTCCGCGCCGCTGAATAGCCATGGCATTTGAGGAAGGCGCCTGACCGCCCACGGCGCCACTACCGAGGACCCGGTTGCGACGGCCGCGCTGCCGACGGCGATTCCCCACCCAACCGGCCCCATCGGGGTGCACCCGAAGAAGTGGCTCAGTACGGGAGTCTGAACGATCCCCACGAGCACGCCTGTTGACACCAGAGTCGATGTCAGCACAACGGGGCTCGCGCCCCCGATAACGGCTGTCTGCCCGAGCTGAGTGCTCACCAAGGCTGCCAGTGCGACGGTGCTGGCACGCCGCGAGGTTCCCGTCGGCCGGGCAAGCAGCCAGGCACCCGTTGCCCCGGCAGCCGTAGTTGCGGCGCGCAGAGCGATCTGGACCGCTAGAGAACCACCGAGCGACGCCTCGGGTCCCTCGTGAAGCAACTCCTCCGGTGAGCGTCGCGCTGGAGAACGCAAGGCGATTGTCATCGCCGGCAGCATGTCGGTGAGCAGGTTCACCAGCAGCATCTGGCGCGCCCCGAGCGGCGAAGCCCCAGCGATCGCGGTAGAGGCGAGGACGAAGGCGACCTCCCCCAGGTTTCCGCCGATGAGGATGGCCAGCGCGTCACGCACAGAGGCCCACATGGCGCGGCCCTCGACAATGGCGTCAATGACCGTCTCTATGCGATCGTCGAGCACGACCAGGTCCGCCGCTTCGCGTGCCGCGGGCGAACCGCGGTCGCCGAGGGCGATCCCTGTATGCGCGAGACGGATCGCAGGGGCGTCGTTGGCACCGTCGCCCGTCATGGCGACTGTACGGCCGATTCGCTGATAGGCGCGGATGATGCGCATCTTGTGCGCCGGGGTGACGCGGGCGAACACCGTTGCCTCGCCCAGGATGGCGTCAAGCTCGTCATCGTCCCACTCGTCGAGGACTGCTCCGGTGATCACCGGCGCGCCGTTCAAGATATGGAGTTCCTCGGCGATTGCAGCGGCCGTCGAGGGATGGTCGCCGGTGATCATGACGACCGATACACCGGCCGAGCGCAAGTCAGCCACTGCCGCGGCGGCTGTCGGGCGCACTCCGTCGGCCAAGCCGAGGAAACCGAACAGCTCCATGTCGCTCACTCGCTCATCAGCAAGATCGGCGCTCGCCAGTGCCGGCCGCTCGGCCACGGCTAGTACCCGTAGTCCCTGGCTCGCCAGGCGCTCCACCTCGGCGTCGAGCCGTAGTCGTATTCGCCGGTCTATGACGGTGATGCCCTCAGGCGCCCGCCAGGTGGTACAACGCGGCAATACGATCTCGGGCGCGCCCTTGACTGACACCCGTGAGCCACTCGGGCTGTCGCCGACGACGGCGTGGTACCCACGTGCTGGTTCGAAGGCGAGCTCACCCAGAAGGTTCCAACCCCCGAGCCCGTGGCTCGCCTCCACGCCCGCAGCGTCGCCGCCCTCGAGCACCGCACGGTCGGTCGCATGTGGAAGGTCGTCGCCATCGTCGGCGGGGCTGGCCCGGAGCGCTGCGGCCAGTACCGCCATGGATCGGAGCGACAGATCGCCTACCGGCTCTTCGGTGGAGCCATCTGACACCCGCTGCAAAGCGATATGGCCGGCCGTTAGCGTGCCGGTCTTGTCGAAGCACAAGACGTCGACGCGTCCAAGCGCCTCGATCGTCCGCGGGTTGCGGACCAGTGCACCGCGCTCAGCGAGCCGGTGCGCGGCCGCGAGCTGAGCGACAGTTGCCAGCAACGGCAGCCCCTCGGGCACCGCGGCGACCATCAAGCTGACACCGGAGCTCACCGCGGCACGTGGTGAACGGCCCCGTAGAAGACTCATGCCCGTGACCGCGGCTCCGCTCGCCACGGTCGCGGGCACGGTCAGCTTCGTGAGCGCGGACAGCCTGGCCTCTACCCCGCTCGCTGGGGGCTCGGGCGCGTCGGCGAGGCTACGACCGACCTCGGTCTGGTCCCGAACGGCAACCACTGCGGCGAGAACCGTGCCGGTAGCCACCACCGAACCCTCGTAGAGCATGCAGGCGCGCTCGGCGAGCGTCGCTCCGGTGACGGGCAGAGCGTGCTTTGGAACCGGGAACGACTCACCAGTGAGGGCGGACTCGTCCACCTCGCACCCGAGGGTGTCGAGAATGCGACAGTCGGCGGGGACCATGTCGCCCGCCTTTAGCTCGAGTACATCACCGCGTACGAGCTGGGTCCGTTCCATTTCCTTGACGCGACCGCCTCGGCGCACGCCGACGTGTGTCGTCATGGCGTACATCAACTTGTCGATCGACGCGTCCGCGCGGACTCGTTGCACTCCGCCAATGAGGGCATTCGCAGCGGTGACCCCGGCGACAAGCCCGGCGTCTGTGACCGAACCGACCGCCGCCGCGAGCCCGGCACCCACCGCCAGCACCGGGGTGAGCGGGTTCGCTAGTTCGCTCGCCACCGCCCGGCCGAACGAGAGGCGGGGTGATCCTTCGGCAGGCAGCTCCGCGTGGCGACGCGCCGCTTCGGCGACCGAGAGCCCCCGACGCGACGAGCCGAGTGCATGGAGCACGGCGTCAGGTGTCATGGCGTGCCAGGCGATCTCCCTGAGCGGCGCGGGCGCGGGACGCCGACCCAGCGATGATCCGGCCACGGTCCCGGCCGCCTGGGCGGCGAGCGCGGCCACGTTTACCGGCACGGCCGCTCGCCGGGACGCGCTCGAAGCAGGACCGAGAAAGGACCATGCCGCGCCCACGACGGAGCCCGCTGCCGAGAGGGCGACGCTGCGCGTGCTGACCGAACGCGCCACGGGCAAGGATTCGATCACGAGGTGTGCGTCGGCGAGACCGGGACGTGTCAGCAACGCGGCACCCCAGGGCGGATGGCGACCGTGACCGTCGACGCCGACCCCGACGTCGGCCGCGCGCAACGCTGCGTGTGCCGTGCCGCCCGATACGAGCAGCACTCCCTGACCGGCCTTCTGCAAGGAGCGCACCGTGGCCGCAAGACGACTACCGCCGGCGACCAGGCCGTCGGCGGCGAGCCGCTCTCGCAGTCCGCTGCGCAGCCCTGCGACCAGAAGCTGGCGGCCCCCCCGGCGCACGGAGTGGGCAAGGGGATCGGCCAGGGGATCCAGCTCCACTTCGAGAGGTATGACACCGACAAGGACGCCGGCTCGGGTGACGCCGAGCACGCCGGGCCGGCCGCGCCCTAGGGCCCGCACCCGCGCGGCGGCCCCGACCGGCAACTCCGCGTCGATCGACGCCATCGGTGCCACCCTCCAGGTACCACGCCGCGCCAAACGGGAAGGCCGCGCCGGGTCGAAGAGCTCGAGCGCCTTGAGACCGACTGCAGCTGCTTCGATACCGCCCACCGGCTCCACCGCGCCTAGCGCGAGCTGCCCCGTGGTCAGCACTGCAGCGTCGAGCACGACCACGTCGACGCGGTCGAGCCGGCGCAGGACCTCACTGTCAAGCACGATGACGTCGCGTGCAGCGAGCTCGCGCCCGAGCCGAGCGGCAAACGCATCGCGTCCGTGACGCGCCGCTTTCGGCACCGCGGCTGTCACAATACCTCCGGCGCGTCTCGGGCTGGCCGTCAGGGCGAGAGTGGTCGCGGCTCCGACAATGCTGAGCGCGCTCGAGATGTCCGCGTACCCCTCCACGGGACCTCTGTCGAGTGGCGCTTCGCGTATCGGCAAGCTCACTGCGTCGATGGACTCGTCGTGTGGTGCGTTGCAGAGGTCCGTCTCGCGGCGCTCCCACGCGCGACGTATCGCCTGCAGTTCGCCTAAGCGGTTGGCGCGATGGGTGATGTCGGTCGCCAAGGTAAGTGGCCCCTGGGACAGCGACTGAACGAAGGCACTTGTGATCCCGAGTCCGAGATCGGTGAGAGCCACCCCCAGGTGCTGCTCGAGGAAGTGCCGGAAGCGAGGCTCGTTCTCCGCGAGGGCCACGAGCGAACCGAGCTCGGCCGGGATTGGCGTCACCCGCAGCAGCTGGCCGAACAGGCCGCCACTAAGGGCAACAACATCGGCGCCGATTGCTATGGCCTGGCGCCGTATCGGCTCGATGTCGCCGGGATGTTCGGGCCGTTCGTGGGAGAAGCGCTCCTTGTGGACCTCGTGCACCTTCTCCACGCCCTCGATGACCTCGATCAGGTCCTCGGGCGACGGGCCATCGGGGTCGAAGGCCACGACGACGCGTCCGGCGACGGCGTTCACCTGCGCCCACTGCAC
>JBEKBT010000154.1:0-4759 GCA_050015255.1 Acidimicrobiales bacterium | reverse complement strand
ATCGCATCGACCGCAAAGAGGGCAGAGGCGCTCAGCAGCACTTCGTAAGGCCCAAGAACGAGCCACGCAGTCGGGTGCCACAGTGCGACGACATAGGCGACGGACATGCCTGCGAGGTGAGTGATCCACCATACCGGCGCGAGAGCGACGACGATCCCTGGTGTTTCGACGAAAGCTTGCCCATAGATGTCCGGATAAGCCCCGACGTCGGCAAGGTGGCCGAGCTGAAAGTTGTCCCAGACGTCCATGGTATAGGACCACCCGCGCAAATGGTGCATCGCTGGCAAGATCCAGAGGCTCATTCCCATGAACACCCCGAGAAGAGTGGCAGTTCCCGCGAGGGGGATCCCATGGCGGCGAACAGCACGAGACACCAGGGTTAGCCATGGCATTCGAGAAGATATGGTAGCAGGATATTCGCTCATAACATTCATAATGATTTGCCCGGAGCGTGAAGACTTCGTTCCCGTCGTCCTGCGACATCGCGATTCGGCCGTAACAGCCGAGTCTGAGTTGCCGCCTGTCGCAACTCGTTCCCAGATCACCGCCCTGGGGAAGGAGGTGGCTGCTCGAAAGGCTGCGGAGCACTGGCACGACGAGTCGGCTGACCGACTCAACGAGGCAACCGGGGTGCTGGCAGTTCTAGACGTGGCAGAGGCACGCGGGCCACGAGTTGCTAGCAAATCTGTCGCGACAAACGAGGCCTACGCGCCCAGCTCGCGAGCACGCACGAGCAGCTTGTCGAACATCTCGGCGCTGAGCAGCCCGGTGAAGACGTTGCGCTGGCTGGGGTGGTAAGAGCACAAGAGCGTGCGGGGATGGGGCGCGGCGAGGGGCGGAAGTGGCAGCTCGAGGCCATGGGCAAAACGCGGCCGTCTCTCCCCTGGCCCCCCGCCCCCTTCCGCCAGCCGCCAGAGCGCCTCGTAGGCGAAGGCACCGAGGGCGAGGAGCACGCGGGCGCCGGCGAGCGCCCGTAGCTCGCCTGCCAGGTACCCGGCGCAGGTCTCGCGCTCGAGCGGGGTCGGCTTGTTCGCCGGCGGGGCGCAACGGACTGCCGCCGTCACATACGCCCCCGAGAGCTCGAGGCCGTCGCCGATCGAGCGGCTCAGCGGCTGGTTGGCATAGCCGGCCCGGCACAAGGCGGCGAAGAGGAAGTCACCGGAGCGGTCCCCCGTGAACATCCGTCCGGTCCGGTTCCCGCCGTGGGCCGCCGGGGCGAGCCCGACGACGACGAGGCGTGCCTCGGGGTCGCCGAAGCCCGGCAGCGGGCGCGCCCAGTAGGCCTCGGCGGCGTACGAGGCCGGAGGGTTGGACGCGACGAGCTCGCGCCAGGCCACGAGCCTGGGGCAACGCGTGCAGCTCGTCACTTCACGGCTGATCCGCTCGAGGCTCCAGGCGGCCGGTCGCACGAGCAAAGGCTACGGTGTCAGTGGTGCCGTCATCTCGTCGCAAACCGCCTCGCCCTACGGTGGTGTGCTTTGTCCGCCACGGCACGACGGCGACGACCGGCAAGGTCCTCCCCGGTCGCGCCCGCGGCCTGCACCTGTCCGACCAGGGGCGCGAGGAAGCGGCAAAGGCCGGCGAGGCGCTGTCGTCCATGCCCGTCTCGGCCGTGTACACCTCGCCCCTGGAGCGCACGCACGAGACGGCGATGGTCATCTCCGAGCGAGTGGGAAAGCCGGTGGTCGCCGAGCGCGGCCTCATCGAGTGCGACTTCGGGAGCTGGACCGGCGAGCCGCTTCCCCAGCTGCGCAAGCTCCCCGAGTGGCGAATAGTGCAGCAGTGGCCGTCGGGCTTCCGCTTTCCCGGGGGCGAGTCGTTCGTGGAGCTGCAGTCGCGCCTGACCGACACAGTCGGGAGGATCTGCGGGGCCCATCCCGGCGAGGTCGTCGTGGCGGTCTCACACGCCGACTGCATCAAGGTCGTGCTCGCGAGCGTCCTCGGGGTGCCGCTCGACCTGTTCCAGCGGATCGTGGTCGTGCCCTGCTCGATCTCGACGGTCGTCTACGGCCCCCGGGGCCCGGCCGTGCTCGCCATGGGCGTGACGGGCGGGCCGGCCGGCCTGGGGCCGAGTCGTGAGGTGACGCGGTGACAGAGGACATCGAGCTCGCCCACCCCGACCGGGTGACCGTGGGGACGATCGGTCCCGTGGGCGAGCGCGTTTTCCTCCTCCAGGTGCGGGAGGGCCTCCTGCTCAAGACGCTCAAGCTGGAGAAGGCGCAAGTGTCCGCGTTGGCACGTTTCCTGGGCCGGATGCTGGCCGAGCTCGAGCGCCCCGGGGAGCTGCCGTCGGGCACCGAGCTCGCGCTCGAACCGTTCGGGGAGCCCGACTTCGTGGTCCGCTCGCTCGGTGTCAGCTATGACGAAGAGCTGGACCGCATCATCCTTGTCGCCGACGAGATCGACCCCACCGAGTCCGAGGTTGACGTCGAGGCGCTGTTCGGCCTCGAGGAGGAGGACCTGGAGCTCGAGGAGGACGCCGACGCCGGGGCGAGCGTGCGGGTGTCGATCACTCGGGAGCAGGCCGCGGCGCTGGCCATTCGCGGCACGGAGCTCGTCGAGGCCGGCCGGCCTCCCTGCCCACTTTGCGGGTACCCGCTCGATGCGAGAGGCCACGTGTGCCCGAGGACGAACGGCCACCGCCCGCCGCTGATCTGAGCGGGCCTTCCTGGCTCGAGCTCTTGGCCGAAGGAGAGATCGAGGTCCTGGGCAGGCTGCCGTGGAGCTCGAACTACTCGTTTCTCGCGACTGTGCGCCGGGGCGAGACCGAGCAGCGCGCCGTCTACAAGCCCGGGCGCGGCGAGCGCCCGCTTTGGGACTACCCGGGCGGCCTGTTCCGCCGTGAGGTCGCCGCCTACGAGCTCTCCGCCGCCCTCGCGCTCGACATCGTGCCCGAGACGGTGCTGCGCCCGGACGGGCCGCAGGGCGAGGGCTCGGTGCAGCGTTTTGTCGACGCGGACTTCGCCGAGCACTACTTCACCTTGCTGAACGAGCCCCTCTACCATCCCCAGCTCCGGCGGATAGCGGCCTTCGACCTGTTGGTCAACAACGGCGACCGCAAGGGCGGCCATCTGCTAAAGGACCAGGAGGGCCGGATCTGGGGGATCGACCACGGACTGTGCTTCCATGTCCAGGGCAAGCTTCGCACCGTGATGTGGGACTTCGCCGGAGAGACATTGCCCGCCGAGGTGCACTCGGCCTGCGAGTCGCTCGTCGAGGCGGTACCGGAGGCGGTCGCAGAGTTGCTGGAGGGAGACGAGTGTGCGGCCCTCCGGCGCAGGGCGGTCGCGCTCTTGCGAAAGCGCCGGTTCCCTTCGCCCCGCGATGACTACCGGGCCTACCCCTGGCCCCTCGTGTAGCCGGCCGGGGCGAAGGTCGCCGACCACCTCGGCGGCGGTACCTCAGCGGCGGTACCTCAGCGGCGGTAGCTCGGCGGCGGCCCCTCGGCGGCGGTAGCTCAGCGGCGGCATCGTCAGCAGAGCCTTTTTCACCTGGCAAGCTTGTACGGCATGGGATCGGCGATGTTCGCGGAATCTGTTGACAACGACGGCGACGAATCTGCCGGCGCCAGCGCGGCGACGGCGCCGACGGTCTCGATAATCCTCCCGGTCTTCAACGAGGCGCCACAGCTCGAGCGCTGCCTACGAGCCGTCGCCGGGCAGACCTATCGGTCCATCGTCGAGGTCGTCGTGGCCGACGGCGGCTCTACCGACGAGACGCGGTCGGCGGCGTCCGCTTACGCGAAGGTCGTCATCGTCGACAATCCGAGGCGAATCCGTCCCGCCGGCCTGAATGCCGCCATCGCGGGCGCCTCGGGTGAGGTCATCGTCCGGGTCGACGCTCGCACCGCGATCGCGCCCGACTACGTGGAGCGCTGCGTGGCGGCCCTCGAGCGCTCGGGGGCGGCGATCGTGGGCGGGCAGATGCGCTATGAGGCCCACGACGCCCGCCAGCGCGGCATCGTGGCGGCGATGACCTCCCGCCTCGGGGCGGGACCGGCGGCCTTCCGCCGCGCGGGTGGCCAGCCGCGCTTTGTCGACACCGTCTATCTGGGCGCCTTTCGGGCGAGCACGATCCGCGAGATGGGTGGCTATGACGAATGGTCGGGCGGCAACGAGGACGCCGAGCTTGCCTGGAGGGCCCAGAGCTTCGGCGGTGTCTACCTCGATCCGTCGATCAAGTCCTTCTATCTCGGGCGCGACGGGCTCAGACCGCTCGCACGCCAGTTCTACCGGTACGGCCACAACCGGGCCCGGACGATCCGCAAGCACCCCGGCTCGCTCTCGTACCGACAGCTTGCCGTCCCGGCGCTCTTCGCCGGTCTGGCGAGCCCGTGGCGACGCCAGGTGCTGGCGGCCTATCTCGCCGTCGTCCTCGCCCGAGCTGCGCTCGAGCTGGTGAGCGACCCGCCGGCGGTTCCGACCTTGCTCGCCGCCTTCCCGACGATGCATGCAGCCTGGGGCCTGGGCTTTGCGCGGGGCATCACGAGAAGGCGGGCGGAGCCGAGCCAGTCATCGGTGCCGCCGTCTGGCTCTCGCGAAAGTGGTTCCCGGGCAAAGGGACCCCTGCCGCTAAGCTCAAGGTGGCCATGACTGCGCTTAGAGGAAAGGGTTCGGTGGCGTCTGTCCGGGCGAGTTTTCGATGCGCGTCGTAGTCCTAGCTGGCGGGTTGGGGTCCAGACTGCAAGAAGAGACGGAGACGCGACCTAAGCCAATGGTCGAAATCGGTGGCCAGCCGATTCTCTGGCACATCATGAAGC
>JBEKBT010000153.1:0-4835 GCA_050015255.1 Acidimicrobiales bacterium | reverse complement strand
GAGCGGGTGTCAACATGTCACGGCCACCGACACTGCTCCCGTCGGCCACGGCCAACCCCAGCGAAGCGTCGGCGCCGGCGATCACTCGGGAACCGTCATTGCCGACCACCCAACTAGGTGCCGACCGCCCCGCCTGGGCGACCGGGTATGGACGACTGGCCGATCATCCACATGCACGCGTGAGCGCCTTGTCCGAGCACCACGCCACCGTCACATGGCCCGAGTCTTGCGCGCCGCCCGAGCTCGGGGAAGTGCTGCGGGTCGTGCCCAACCACGTCTGTGCGGCCGTGAACCTGGCGGACGAGCTCGTCGTCATGGCCGGCGGAACGATGGTCGATCGCTGGCGGGTGGCGGCCCGGGGAGCCAACAATTGAGCTTGCGATCCGGGCGCGCTCATCGGCGGGCAATCCCTTGAAGCGAGTCGGGAGTATCCCTTCTGGACGACGACTTCAGTGCCACGAAGTCGCCTTTGCCGGGAAGGGGTCGGAGATCTGCCATGGAGGAAACGCAGAGGTCGCGGCCAGGCTGGCAGCGACTGGTGTTGCGCTTGGCTGGAGGCGGTCTGCTCGTCGCAACCGGGGCGGTCCACCTTGACCTCTACCTGACCGGCTACCGGTCGATCCCGACGATCGGCGGGCTCTTCCTGTCCCAGGTGATAGCTGCGTTTCTCCTCGGCGCGGCGGTGCTCGCCTCCGCTGGCCGGCTGGTCTCAGCGGCGGCTGCCGGGTTCGCCCTCTCGACGCTTGGCGGTTACCTGTTGGCGTTACGGATCGGCCTTTTCGGGTTCAGGGAGGTGCGCACCGCGACCGGGATCGTGGCCGGTGTGATCGAAGTGGCCGCCTTTGCGGTGCTCGCCGTGATCGCCGTCGGCCCAGGCGGGCAACCTCAGCCCATGGCGCGGTCAGCTCGGGGCAACAGCCTGCTGGAAAGGCTGCAGGTGGGTCTTCCGGGTGGCGGATGGGCGCTCGCCGCCCTCTTCCTGACAGCAGCGGTGCTGCTGAGCGTCTCAGTTGCGCTCACGGGACCAGGCGGCCCAGCCTCGTCCGGGGCGCTCTTTGAGATCAGGACGATCGGCGGCGTGGCGGTAGTCACCAACAATGGTGGTTTCACGCTGTACTGGTTCGTACCCGATACCTCGAACAAGTCGAACTGCAACGGCACCTGCGCCGCTTACTGGCCGCCGGTGACCGGGCGCCCGGCCGCCGGTCCGGGCGTGACGGGCAAGCTGGGCACGATCATGCGGTCAAACGGACTGACGCAGGCCACCTATGACGGGCATCCCGTCTACACCTACATCGGCGATGCCGCTCCGGGCGAGGCAAACGGCAACGACATCGACTTGAACGGCGGGCTATGGCACGAGATGGTCGCCTCCGGGTGATGCCCGGAAGCGGAGCAGTGTCCGCCGGCGAGCGCGCAGGCGACGCAGCCCTCGAGCGGTCAGGATGGGTCGATGGCCGCCACTCCCGCCCTCGAGGTCCTCGTTCGCAGCGGCAAGGTTTACCGTGTGCACGAGTACACCCACAACCCGGCCGCCCCCTACGGTCGGGAGGCGGCTGAGGTCCTCGGAACAGACCCGGACAGGGTGTTCAAGACCCTGATCGTCGAAGTCGCGACTCGCCTGGCCGTGGCGGTTGTACCCGTGAGCGCCGAGCTCGACCTGAAGGAGATGGCCCACGCCCTCGGCACGAAGAAGGTGGCGATGGCAGAGCCGGCGGCGGCCGAGCGGGCGACCGGCTACGTGGTCGGCGGTATCAGCCCACTCGGCCAGAAGCGCCGCCTTCCGACCGTTGTCGACGAGAGCGCTCCGGGCTGGCCGACCGTGTTCGTCAGTGGCGGCCAGCGGGGTCTCGAGCTCGAGCTCGCCCCGGAAGATCTGGTGGAGTTGACCGGGGCATCCCTCGCCCCGATCGCCCGTCCCCCGACGCGCCGGAACCGTTAGTTAGCCGGATCGCGAGTCCCTTGTTGCGCGGCTGAAGGGCCTCGAACCGCAACCCCGAGGGGGACCTTGGCGCATCACTGCCATTGGTGCTCAAGGCCAGGCACAATGGAGTCGAAAATAACCGGACGGGGAAAGCGGGGACAAACCGATGGCGAAGTTCGAGGCAAAACGTCTGTGAAGGCTGGACTGGGCAGTGGTCGGCGCGGGCGGTGTCAGCTTCATCGCTCTCTTCCTGCCCTGGTATGGAGTCTCGGCAGGATTCTTCAGCGCCTCAGTCAGTGGCTGGAGCACCAGCTATGGCTGGCTTGGTGCGTTGCTGATCATCGCCGCCGGCCTGTATCTCGCGCTGCAGCGCTCCGATGTCAACTTGAGTCGCGTGCCGGTCACCCCCGCTGTGTTCGTGCTGGGGGCTGCCGCGTTGGGGACCCTGATCGTCGTACTCCGATGGATCACCTTGCCGAGTGGCCACGCAGGTGTCAGTGGCGTGACCGCCTACAGCTACGGCCCACGTGTTGGCATCTTCCTGACGATTATTGCCGGCTTGGTGCAGGTGGGCGCAGCCCTCATCCTTTTCCGAACCTCCGGCGAGAAGCTCCCCTGGGCGAAATAGGCGTGTGGTGCCCCTCGACGGGCGAATCGCCGGTGGTTGCCGGCAGTTGCCAGGCTCGGGTCGAGACCGGTCCTTCCATCCGGTCGCGAAAGGTCCGTGCCGCAGAGGTGTCTCAGGGAGTGCTCCAGGCTTCGTGGAGACGGCACTCCAGTTCAGCAATGGCCTGGTCGTTGCTCACAAAGAGCACACCGGTCATGCCCACGCGCCGAGCTCCCTCGACGCAGGCCTGGGTGTCGTCTAGGAAGACAGCCTCGTGCGGCTGCACACCGAGGCGCTCGGCGACGAGGCGGTAGAAGGCAGGATCCGGCTTCTCCATGCCTTCCTCGTGGGAGTACACGATGACGTCGCAGAGCTCGTCGAGCCGGTGTGCCTTGCGCTCTCGTTCTCTCGCTCCGACGAAGCTGTTGCTCAAGATGGCGGTGCCGTAGCGAGGACGCAGCGAAGCGAAGTAGTCGGCCAGCTCCTGGTTCAAGGTGCCCAGATACTCCCTCCACAAGTCGTCCATGAACCGCGCCAGCGCTGCCTCCCCGAGACCGAGCACCTCAGCGATCTGCTGTTCGACCTCCTGGAGGTTGACATCACCGACGCATCCCGCTCGCCAGATCGCCTCGAGGTGGGCAGCACCCTCGACCCACGTGGGGCCCAAGCGTGCTTGCCATTCCTCCAGCCAGCCGGTTGGCGGGGTGAGCTCGAGAACGCCTCCGATGTCGAAGATCACCGCCCGGAGAGTCATCCGGACATGGTGTCAGACCACTCAGCTGTCTTGCCGAGACGATCCGGCCGTCGTCCCCTAGGCCAGGCCACCTACTCGAGGGCCGAGTTTGCGATCCAGAAGTCGACGAGATCGCGTCTGCCTGCGACGTCGAGGCCGGAGGCGGCCAACGCGAGGCGCCGGTAGAGGACCAGTGACAGCGTGGCCGCGGAACCCGACAAGGTGGCCGTCGCTGAGCGCTCGCCGATGCCGACATCGAACCGGTCGGGGTGGAGCCCGACCGTCCACGAGTGCGCCGTGTCCGTGGTGCGAAAGAGGATGCGCTCGCCGTTTCCGCGCAGGCGTGCGACCTTCGGGGAGAAGTACTCGGCCGTGGCAAGGTTCCCGAGGAACTCGTCGATCGTGTCGGCAGCGAGGTGCGCTGGCGCCGCCGGGCTGCCACCTCCGGCAAGCTCGAGGTCGAAACGGTGGACGAGGGTCTCGTGGAGTTGTCGCCGCGACCAGAACCGCACGTGCTGATCCGAGCCCCACGCCCACATCGAGGCGGCAGGGTCGGCCGCCCGGAGGGTCCTCAGCAGTGCCGTCCCGCCCCGCCGAACCCATTCGCCGTCGACCGGACCTGAGTCCAGCCCCATCTCCGAAGACGGGATACGCCTGGGGGCGCGAACGCGGACGAGGTGTTCCGCCCACCGGTGGACCGTACCGAGGTGGAGGGCGAGATCACCCACGGTCCATTCGGGGCAGGACGGCACCGACATCGACAGTGGTGCCGTCTCGACGAGAGCGGCGAACCGCTCGACTTCGCCCTCGAGAAGGTCACAATGCTCCAGATGGTCCATGCTTGTGGATTCTGTCAGGGGCGCCGAGATGTCGTCTCGCGAAAGACCGGCAGTTGCTGCGACAAGCTCGCAAGTCTTCTCGACGAGGTTGGATCGCCCGCCATCAGGGCTTTAGCGGGCCAATTCCTCGGCGGCCCGCTCCACAAGGCGACCGGCCCACTTTGCCGCGTCGCGCGCCGAGCGCGTCGGCACGACCGTTACTCCGTAATGCGCACGGCCCTTGACGTCGAGAAGCCGACGGAGGACGGCTGCCAATTGCTTTCCGTCGGGCGTAGCTTGCTCGATCAGCTCGGCAGCGGCCCGGTGGTCGTCGCCGCGGTGGCAGCGACCGATCGGGTGGGTGGTCGGCTGCCCTCCATCGATGTCGGTGAACCCGTGTCGGACTGCCGACGTCACCACCCGGAGCGCCCTGACGCTCTGCCGATAAGCTTGGCTCTGCTACCCGCGGAAACTTGCGGGCAATCCGCCAAAAAGGACGCAAGTTCTTTAGAGGAGGTAGAGCAAGATGGCAGCGAAGCCTGGCGACACGATTAGGGCACCGTCAGAGAAGGTCGGCCAGCCGGAACGCCGTGGGAAGATCGTCGAGATCCTCGGCGACGAAACGCACCGGAGGTTCAAGGTCCGCTGGGATGACGCTCACGAGACCGTGTTCGTTCCTGGTCCCGATGTCAGCGTCGAGAGCGATTCCTGACCGTTCTCGCACAAAACGCCCGAATGAGATCATCGGTGGCG
>JBEKBT010000152.1:0-7160 GCA_050015255.1 Acidimicrobiales bacterium | reverse complement strand
CTGCAAGCCGTGCGGGCGACGATGGCGGAGATCTTCGACGGTGCTCCGGAGTTCGTGGACTTGACTGTTATGGAGGAGACGACGTACTAGGCGCGACCGCGAATCACGCCCTCTCGTAGGCCAGAGACATTTGAAAGGCGAGCGGCGCCAAATCCGTCTGACATGTGTGCCCGCTGATCTCGCCGGCGGATCGTCGCGCCGACCCAGACGGGACGTTGTGTCGCTTGAGCGAGACGGAGGTTCGCAACGGCGGGACCACGGGCGCGAATGTGCGACTCGCGATGAGGTCCTGGCCGGAGTGATCTCCGGTTGGTGCAGGCTTGAGGTCTTGGCGACCGATCGCAAGTGGTGACGCTTTCGAATGTTGCTGATACTCGGTGAGCTGCGCAGCGGATTCACGTTCCCCTAGCTATCGACAGAGCACAAGACTAAATTCACGCCAACCGAGGTCCCGACCAGCGCCGAGCATCCCGGCGTGCGAGTTGAGATACATGCGCCTCAGAACAGGCGCCACGTTCCTCCGAATCTTCGGTCGCTCCCGACGCCTCTCTGACTTGAGAGCAAGAGGGAGGCATCATGGGCTTGAGAACCTTGCATCGCGCACTTCTGATTGCCGGTGCTGGGGTAGTGCTGGCTGCGATGGTGGCGGTCATGCCGGCTACGGCGACCGCAGGAGGCTTGCAGTTCGCGGTCGGCCCCAAGGTCTCGGCGGCCGACACCCCCCTCACCATCCGGGTCAGCGGGCTCCAGCCCGGCGCCAACGTGACGCTCACGGTCACCTCGGTCGACGCCGCCGGCATCAAGTGGTCCTCGACCTCTACGTACACGGCCAGCCCCGCTGGCACTGTCGACCCAGCGACCTCGCCAGAGACTTCGCTGTACAACGGGACCGACCCTATGGGCCCCGTTGACTTCATGGCGGCTCCCCATCTGTCTTCGGCGCTGACCCCGATCTGGCCGTTCGGCCTGATGAGCCCTGTTGGGAGCCTGAGCTCCACCCACGCCGTGCGGTTCTACTCGTGGGCCAAGTGCTCGCTTAGCCTCCAGGGCCAGCACGGTTGCACCTGGTCCAAGCCCCTCAGCTTCACCTTCACCGCCACGAGCGGCAACGCCCACGCCTCGGTCACGGTCCAGCGCGGCCCGGCGGCACCCGTCACGGCGAGCTTCGAGAGCGTGGCGGCCACGGGCTTCTACGGCGTGTTCTGGCAGCCTCCGGCCGGCCAGGACAACCATGTCGGCATCGTGGAGTTCGACGGCTCGTCCGGAGGCATACGCATCCCGGTCGGCGCCATGCTCGCCGCGCGCGGCTACCCCACCCTGGACCTCGCCTACTTCGACGAACCGGGCCTCCCCCAGGCGCCAAGCGGCCAGGTGCCAAAAGCCCTCAGCCTTGACTACTTCGCCAAAGCCCTCCGCTGGCTCGGGCGCCAGCCTGGCGTCGACCCCCGTCGCCTCTGGGTGATGGGCGCTTCGATGGGCAGCGAGGCGGCCCTTCTGCTCGGCGTCGACTACCCCAGCTTGGTGCACGGGGTGGTGGGCCTGGCGCCCAACGACGTGGCCGAGTGCTGGGGGCCAGGCGTACCGCTTTGGACTTTAGGTGGCCAGCCCGTGCCCTGCACGAACCAGTTCAACAGGATGCCCCCGACGGACAACCCGGCGGCCGTCATACCAGTGGCGAAGATCCGTGGTCCCGTTTTCTTAGACTGCGGGGAGCAAGACAGCTCTTGGCCGTCCTGCGCCCACTCCAAAGCCATGATGGCCGAGCTGGCCGCCGCCCACGACACCTACCCCCACGAGTTGCTCGACTACCCCGATGCTGGCCACGTCGTTGGGGCACTGCTGCCCTACTACCCCGGCCTTGCTGCCGCTGAGCAGTTACTTGGGATAGGCGGCTCTAGCGTTGTGGCAAACCCGCTGGCATGTGCTGACCAGTGGCCGAAGCTCCTGGCGTTCCTCCGCAACTGAGCTCGCGCACAACACCAGGCCCGACCAGGAGACTGGACGGCTACTGGCACTTGGTCCAAGTCAGACAAGGTCCTTCAGAGGCCAACGTGCGTCAACTGGAGGCTTATCGGCCCGGTCTCCATAACCGCGCCGACCGACTGTACCTTCAGGCCTTCTGCTCAACGACATAACTGATGATCTAGTGCCAGCAACCGCAGACGGCCAGGCGCCATATTCGGCAGGGCGCACGGAGCCGTCGTTCGGCTCGGCCATCGAGTGGGCGTCGTCTCCGGCGGGGCCAACGCAGATGAACCGATCTGCACCGTAGCGAGCTGAATTGAAGCGGTTCATCCGCATCGTCGTACCGACATCATCGGTGCAGGCGTTTCAGGCTCTATCGCCAAGTTTGTACTGCTCGGCCGAGGGTCTCACTCACCTCGGTTCTTAGCAGCGGGGCCAGGGACGCCGCCGTGACCTCGCCGGAACTGAGGCGATCCGTTGCGTGAAAGCAATCCCAAAAGCGGACCAGTCCGTCCTCACCGTCGGCGTCGAACATCTTTGCCGCGAGTCGCTGCCATCGGTACTGGTACCAGACGTAGTTCAGCGGGCTCATCGGCTGATCACCACCCGTGTAGTGGGCTTCGAGGTCCTCCAGCGTGCTGTAACCCTCGGAGCGCATCCGGGCGCCGAGGCGCCGACTCTGCGCTCCCACGGTGGAGAGCACCTCAAGCGTGTTCAGACTTTCCGGCTGCCTCGTTGCGACGAACGCGTGAAGGGCCAGGTCGGCGAAGATCTCGCCCAACCAGAAGGTCGGCAACCTGAGATCTCCGAGCATTTCGAAGGCGTGGCCGAGCTCATGGATCGTGACGAGGTCAAAGAATGGCTGCAGATCCAAGCCATCTGCGCCGTCGGGGTATGTCGCAAGCAATCTTGTATAACGGCGCGGCGACGCGTCGCGAATGTCCTGTCCCATTGCGATCCAGAAATCTCCGCTTCCCGCGGGCATCACCACGATGCCGGGACGGATCTGACCGTCGTCATCGTTAAAGAATGGCAGCCCGTATGGTTGCCTGCTCTCCCAGTCCGTCTTGTCGGCCACGATGACGGCGATGTCGGGCTCGACTCCTGAAAACAGGCGACTGAAGTAGACGTAGGCGTCCGCAGCGACATCGGCAGCGGCACACGCACGTACCAGTGATCCATCGCTGTAACGCACGTCAAAGGGATAGCCACCTAGGTGAGCGAGCCGTGATCCCAATGCCATCGGTCGAAACCTAGTCAAGAGGAGGTCGGATGGACTGCAGTCAGCACTGCTGTTGGTCGTCGCAGGCTTCCAGAAGCTGATCGCGACGCTCTCTCTCATGCAGGTGGCGGCGAGGGGCTGGAGATGCCCGACGTCCTCACGGGCGACAGTCGGCAGGCCGAGCATTGCGTGCGCTTCTCAGCCTCCCGTCGTCGGCGTTGTTTCACCCGGTCTCGCGCGCATCCGCCCTGGTCAGCCGGATCGGCGGCTCAGGCCCTACTCGGCGGTATGGCGCGTGTCCGTCGAGTCGGTCCGAGTCCGTCGATCTACCGTGGGCCTCTCATCATCGCTGGGGCGCGGTCGACCCAGCTCCGGGTCTCAGCTCGACCTGGAGGTGCGCCATGACCACCACGATGCTGTCAACTGCCATCGTCAGCTCAGAGTCCATGTTCAGTGATGCCGAGCGGGTCGCGCTCGGTGGCTATCTTGCTGGCTATAGCGGACTGACCAGAGAGGCGTACGCCCTCGATCTGCGCCAGTTCGCCACTTGGTGCGAGGAGCACGACGTCCGCCTCTTCGAGGCAAGGCGCGCTGACATCGAGGGCTTCGGCCGCGACCTCGAGGAGCGCGGGCGGGCTCGCGCAACGGTAGCCCGGCGACTCTGCACCGTCGCCGGTTTCTACCGCTACGCCGTCGAGGAGGAGCTTCTCGATCACTCGCCAGCGGTTCATGTCCGTCGGCCCCGGCTCGACTACGAGTCTCACGTCACCGGGCTCGACTGAAATGAACTCGGTGCGCTTCTTGTGGCCGCCGGGCTCGGACCAGCCGTCGAGCACGCCCTCATCTCGTTGCTCGCCCTGAACGGATTGCGGGTCTCCGAAGCGACCGGTGCCGACATCGAGGCGCTTGGCCTCGAACGCGGACATCGAACTCTCACCGTCGTGCGCAAGGGCAGCAAGGTAGTCACCATCCCGCTCGCCCCACGCACGGCCCGTGCGGTCGATCTCGCAGTCAGCGAGCGCTGCGAGGGCCCGATCTTCCTCGGGGTCGACGGCAAACGCCTCGACCGCCACGGCGCCAGCCGGATCGTCCGACGGGTAGCGCGGCGTGCAGGGATCACCAAGTCCGTGAGTCCGCACACACTGCGACACGCGTTCATCACCGCAGCGCTCGACGCCAGGGTGCCGCTCCGCGACGTGCAGGAGGCGGCGTCGCACGCCGACCCGCGTACCACCATGCGATATGACCGGGCAGCGCCGGCTCGGTTTGCGCCCCGGTCGTTTTCGGGTATGAACCTGCGGCACGACTGGCCACCCTCGTGGCAGATGGGTAAGAGGGAGATGAACGACACACAGCTTGACGCCCGCGATACTGCTCGGACTGACGCCTTCTAAGCTGGCCTACCCTGAAAAGTTTTTTCCCGATGCACATTTGTTGTCATGTGCCAGGAGTTTCAGTTCACCTTCCAGACGTTAAGGCAGGTGACAAGGTTTAGGTCTTCCCCGAAGCGGGTCTGCAACAAGAAGGGTGCCGGCTGAAGCAGTGGCACGCGAGCACCGGTTATCTTCGGGCGATCCTGGAAAGAGTCCGCTTCCCGCCAGGAATGCACGGATCGGGTTCTTGAGAGGGATCGGCGCGATGGTTCTCAGGATCGTGATCCTGGCATCTGTGCTCGTCCTCGGCGTTTTCGTAGCCGGCGCGGCGAGCTGGCCTGCCCCAGCCACGACGGCCGAGGCGGCGATCTCGTCCTCCCGTCCGGCCGGGCTGGTCCAGGCAGGTGACTCGAAGACGATCTGCATCGTCGACGAGCCCGACCATTTGGCGCAGGACGACAAGTTGACCGGGGTCAACTACAACTGCGTCGAGACCTACACGGACGCGGACCCCACCTGGGCCGACTGGGTGAACCCCTGGATCACCAGCCCGAACGAGCTCTTCGTGCCCTGGGTGGCAGCCGATCCGACGCACCACTCGCTGATCGACACCCAGAACCTCATCCCCGACAGCGAGGCGTCGAACCCGAACTGGACTGCAGACTGCGCCGCGGGCGACTTCAACACCTACGCGAAGCAGTTCGCGAGCAAGATGGTCCAGGCCGGACTCGGCTACACGGTCATCCGCCTAGGCCACGAGATGAACGGCAACTGGTACAACGACTCCCTCGGGACCACCGTCGCCGAGTGGCAGCAGTGGGAGCAGTGCTTTGCGGAAGAGGTCACCGCCATGCGTTCGGTGCCGGGGGCGCACTTCCTCTTTGACTGGTGCGTGAACGCCAACTACCGCGACATCCCCCTTGCGGACTTCTACCCGGGCAATGCCTATGTGGACATCATCGGGATCGACTTTTACGACGGATCGAGCGTCCCACTTCCGGCTTCGGGCACGGCGCGCTGGAACGCGCTTGTCGCCGAGCCCCTCGGCCTGGACACCGTGGAGGCCTTCGCCGCAGCTCACGCCAAACCGCTCTCGATCCCCGAGTGGGGCACCTCGACCGCACCCCAGCCGGCGGGCGACGACGACGACGGCGCCTATGTCCAGGACATGGCGGTGTTCATCGCCAGCCACGACGTCGCCTACCAGGCCTGGTTCAACGCGGACCTTGACCACGTCTTGCCGCTCAACCCGGCCGTGGCTCCACAATCTGTGGCCGCTTACACCGCCTGGGTCGCGGACGGTTCCTTTCAAGGCGCTGTGGTCGCGGGCGTACTGAACCCAGCTCCCCTCCCGGTGGCGGAGGTCGCATCGATCCTGTTGTTACTTGCCGCGGCCGCACTCCTCTGTAGCGTGAGCGAGTTCTCCCGTCGAAGAAGAAGGAGACGAGCCCCACTGATCGGTGCGAGGCACAGAAGGACGAGGGCTCACTCGCTCGGACGCCGCTCTGGTTCAGGGGTCACCCCCACCGACAGAGGGTCGCGCCGTCCGGCCGCCTAGCGTGGTCGGAGACCACCCGCCGCGCGGTTCCGTAGAGCCACAAGATGTCGTCTGGCGGTTCGGGCACGGCCTCGATCCGTCGCCAGGCGACAGCGAACACCTCGGCGGTTAGGTCGGCCGCGTCGGCCGAAGAGCGCTCCCGACGCGCGACGTACGCGAGCACCGCGCGAAAGTGCGCTCGATAGAGGCCGTCGAACCGCGCCTCAAGATCACTCACGAGTTCGTCCGCTTGAGCGTCACACCCTCTCTATGGTGCGAGACGGTGCGGACCTTACAGATGTCGGCTCCGGAGCAGTCACGAATCCGGGATTCGACTTGTGCTTGGGAGCACGCTCGCTTATAGGTGATCGCGAGACTGGCATAACTTGCCGCGCCTGGGAGCGTATTGGGCGCGCCGGGTTGGAACCGTCTCCCGACTCGTCAGATCCTCCGACACCATGGTCCCGAACCGCCAGCTTCGCTCCATCAGCCAGCTTCGTCCCGCCCGGCACCCATCGCCACCGTCTCGTCTTACACCCCAGCTCACTTGCAACGACCAGCTCCTTGCCCACGACCAGCCCCTTGCCCAGCGTCCTTCCGGCACCCCTCAGCCCCCGTACCGACACTCGCCCTGCCTCATGTCCTCAGACGGCTCACAGCTGTCTCAGCGCGACGGCGTCACCAGGCAGCCACACCAGATGCACCAGGCGGATCGCGTCGCGACAGAACGCCGGTCAGGCCGCACGCCGGGCGTCGAGCGCGCGCGCAAACATTTGGCGATCTGGGCGGTCGGAGACACAGCCTTTCTGACCCGCAGGTCAAAAGGTCGCCGTCGGCTACTCCTCGCTGGTCCGCATCCCGGGGTACATGTCGAGCCAGCTCTCCAGCGCCCTCAGGTAGGACCGGACGGCCCCGTTGAGGCTCACGTACTCGTGCTCCTCGACAGCTTCGAGGAACTCCGAGGCGACTTCAGCTTGCTTCAGCTCCTCGCTGCCGTAGGCGGCCACGAAGGCGGGGACCAGTTGGAACCAGTCCGGCCAGTCCTCCACGATGTGGTCGGGGG
>JBEKBT010000151.1:0-5027 GCA_050015255.1 Acidimicrobiales bacterium | reverse complement strand
CCTCAAGGCAATGATCGAGAATCAACGCAAACAAGACTCCAAGATCCGCGACTCAGGCGGTTAGGGCGACCTTTCCTGCCAGCAGCCACTATCGGTGCGACAAAGGAGTACCTGTCTCGCTTAGCCGTTGCACGAGCCCACAGAGCTGCTGCTTGGTGAGACGCGCCCCGGTGTACAGAACGACGCCCTTGTACCAGCGCCGGTCGAAGCGAGCGCCGCGACAGACTCGGCAGGGTCGGCGGTCGCCACAGCCCCAAGGACTGCCAGCCTCGCTGCCAACAGCGGCCCGGATCAGCCCTTACTGAGCCTCATCGCCTCGCGCTCGAGGCGGTCGCACCACGGGCGTAGTCCGCGAATAACTCGACCGTGCCCGGCACGCCTACGCGCCACCTCGCGCCCTCCCCCTACAGCCCAACCGCGCCGGCGGCGTTCTGACGGAACAGGGAGCCTTCGCGGATGTACCGGCGAAGCATCGCCGTGCCCTTGTGGCCCGTCTGCTTGGCGATGACGCGCTCGGGGACCCCGGCAGCAGCAGCCGAGGTCGCAAGACCGGCCCGCAGCGAGTGACCGGCCACCTCGACGGGATCGAGCCCGGCACGGACAGCGTGGCGCTTCGACACCAGCGCCACCGCCTGGCCGCTGAGACGTGTTGCACCGATGTGGCCATGACGGTCCACGGGACGGAAGGCCGCTCCCTCTGCAGGTTGCCGAATGCCCACCTGGTAGCGCAGGGCCGCTTGTCGAGGTAAGGGCTCGGGATTGGTTCGCAGCGGTGGCGGGGCCCTCGACGGCCGCGGGGAGCGTCGCGAGCCCGTCGAGCGACGCGTAGCCTGAAGGAACTGGAGGGCTGTTATTCGTGCGCCGATTGGTGACCTTCGGCTCTGACGCCGAGGTCACGACTGGCGCAGATGAGTTATGAACCGTCGGGGCAAGGGCAAGAAGCACGCCCGAGACCGGGACACGGTTGGGAGGTGGGAGACATGACTGAGAAGCGTGTCTGGACCGTAGAGATCGTCTTCACCGAAGACGACACGACGACGCGAGCCGACGCTCGCCTGCGCGGGGCACCGCACGATCTGCGCGGCTGGGGGCGGGCGCGCCGGAACCCGGTCGACCCGGACGTGCCCGCCATCGGGGAGGAGCTAGCGGCTGCTCGGGCCCTCTCGGAGCTTTCCCACCACCTCTTGCACCAGGCAGCCGACGCTGTCGAAGCATTCGGGGAAAACCTGTCGACCTGACCCGACCGAGGAGCTTCAGAGTCGCTCTGAGGCAGGAGGCCGTGGAGCCTGCCCTAGGGTCGGACCTGACTCGCCTCGGCGAGGGCAACCGCCGCCGTTCTGGTCCCTCAGCACCGCCTCAGTTGACAGAGGATCGTGAGCGCCTAAGAAGTTCTTGAGAGTCAGCCGAAGGAATCGGGACGCACCCCCAGGCCCGGCGGGCGACCGGTCGATCGGCAAAGGAAAGCCGCCGCTTGCCACGGATCGCCGACTCCGGCGCGTCTGGGTCGGCGGTCCACGGTGTCGTTCTGGCGCGCCCCGAGCCGCCGAAGCCCTCAGCGCGGGCTGCCACTAGAGGTGCTGGATGGGTATCGCATCGCGTCGACGGCCAGGTCCCGACTGATCACCCGCCTTGCCACCTCCGAGAGCAAGAGTTTGTGATGGCGGGCATAGCCGCGAAGCAGAGTGAAGGCTTCGTCCACGTCGATTTTCGCTGCCTCGGCGACCACGCCCTTGGCCTGCTCCAGGACGATCCGGGCGTTGAAGGCCGCCTGTAGCTGCTCGGAGACCTCCTCGCGCTGTTGGATGAAGCGCTGGTGGAGGATGCCGATGGTGGCCACGTCGGCCATGGCCTGGGCAACGGCCTCATCGGGCTCGATCAAGCCGTAGGCCCGGTTGGCGAAGAGGTTGAGGGCACCGAGACGTTCGTCACGAAGGCGCATCGGAACCGCGTACACAGAGAGGAAACCGGCGGCCAGGGCCGCTGGGGCAAAGAGCGGCCAGCGCGCCTCAGCCTCGGCCAGCCGGTCCTCGCGTACCGCCTCCCCGCTGCGCCAACAGTCCAGGCAAGGGCCGTCTTGGGACTGAACTTCGATGAGTTCGATGAGATGCATCCGTTCGCTCGAGGAGGCCAGCGGCCGGAGCTGGCCCTCCGAGCCGACCAGCACCACTCCCGCCTCGGCCACCCCGAGAAGTGACACGCATCGCTCGGCCAGCCGATGGAGGAACTCGATTTGGTCGTAGTTCTCGACCAGGGTGTCGGCCAGTTCAACAAAGGTGCGCGACAGGAGATCTTGCCGGGTCACGACATCGTCACCTCCTTCACGTTCGGAACGCTACCGAACAGATTGAATCTTCGTGCAAACCAAAGCTGAACACAACCGGGTATGGCACCGACGGCGCCACTACCGTCACGGGTCGAAACGGAACCTCCGGGCGACGACGTCAGCGGCTACCTCGCACACCGGCCGGCCGGCGGCATAGGCCCGTGCCCGAAGCACGGCGATAGCCTCCTCGAGACCGACGCTCAGCTGCACCGCGATCATGCCCATGGCCTGGTAGACGACGGTCCGCTCCGTGGCGAGAGTCTCGATAACCTCGTGCAGGGAGCCGGGGGGCACCTGGGCTTGCAGGCGCAGCGTGATCTCACAGGCAACGTCGGCCATGGCCAGGGCGTCGGCGAGAAAGCCGTCGCCCAGTGGTCCAGGCCGATCGCGATAGAACGTCAAGACCCCAAAGTTCGCCGCGCCGATCTGCAGGGGGAGGGCGAACACTGCCGCGACGCCGGCTGCTACCGCCTCGGGGGCGAAGGCCGGCCAGCTGGTCGCGGTCGCCAAGTCTGGCTCGATCACCGGTCGCCCATCGCGGTGGGCGTCAATTGTCGGCCCCTCACCGGAGCTGAACTGCAGGTCCACGACAAGTGAGGCTCGTTCGTCAGAAGCGGCGATGTTGCCGGGATCGTGGTCGGTCGGGATCAGCGCCACCGCCGCCCCGCCCATCTCCAGCTTTTCCGCACAGGTGCGGCACAGCCAATCGAGCGACGCGTCTGGGTCTTCGAGCTGTCCCAGCAGACCCACGATCGTGGCCAGCCGGCGGGTCACAGCCGCCCCGGCCCGGCGGGCCTGCCCTTTCCCCGAACGGACCGGAGGCCCTCCGACGTCATCAGGGCGATCCTCGATCCCCACGTGTAGATCCTTCTGTCGGTTCCCGGCTGTCACGTCGCCCGACCACGGAGGACGCCGCACCGAGGTCTGGATCGAGCATCGGTCGTCTAGAACGATACGCCGCGTGCGAAGTCTGAGCCGTGTGAGTGAGAATCCACCAAGACGTTGCGCCTCTCTCGTAGCCTCTAGAGATCCTGACGGGCTCCGCCCCCGCGGGTGGCTCCTCGAGGCTGGGGTGCACCGAGGGAAGCGCCCCCAAGGCGTAAGTATCCCGCGAATCATTCGGTGGGCTTCTTCCCCTTGGACGCGAAACGGCCCGTCGACCCGAAGGCCAGCGGCTCCGCTCGCTGAGAGCTGGCTAGACCATCGGCTCGTCCTCGGCATTCACCAGCGGGTACCTGATCTCCTTGAGGCTCCCGTCACTGTGACGTCCTCCGATCACCATCTCACTGCAGAAGCGTGTGGGTGCGCGAGGCCATCGAGAAGCGGGTGCGCGAAGCTGGGCGCGAATCAAGTAAGGGGGCGGCCATGGAAATCAGGTGCGCCGGCTGTGGTTGTGTCGTCGATCGAGGCGTTCGTGTCGTCCTCTGCGGCGATCCGAAGTGTTGTTGCAAGGAGCTTCCGGTTTCGCGATCGCGGACAAGCGGTGAGCCTCGCATCGTCAATGGCTATTGCGTGGCCATGACCTTCGCGCTCGAGCGGTACCGGTACGGGAACGGCGGCGGCGACTACCCCGATCCCAGGTCCAAGAGGGTCCATGCGGTCAAGGTCACCAATGGCGCGCCAACGACGTCCCACTACCGCGACGACGCCGTGCGATCTGCCGGTGGGGAACAGCTCTTGGGCTCGCGACTTCAAGTCGAACTCGTCCAGCAGGATGCTTGGAAGGACTGGCTGATCCGCGCAGGGAACTGGCCCGAGCTCGCGAAGGAAACGTGCAAGAAGTGCTTAGAAGCGACTACGGGTCTCGTATGGCAAGACGTTCGAGAAAGCGCCTAAGAGGCGACGACGTGCCCGAACGGGATCCCGATCAGCCACCACAGGGATAGCGGGTCTACGAAGCCGCGAGGATGCCGAGGTCCACCTAGTGACGAGTCGTCGATCGAGTTAGAGGATTGGACGGCATTTTGCGGACGACCCGTCAGTCCGGGCCGACGGACTCGCCTTTGGGGTCAAGCGGACGCGTACTGCCGTGAATATGAAGACCTGGCCCGGCCGCAGTAGAAGCCCAGGTCGCAGTTCGTTTCTAAGCTCTGAATCGTCGGCGAGGGCAGAGATACCCACTTACTTGATCCGCTTCGTACCGACCCGCTCGGCACCGGCCGGTTATCGGCCTCCCCGACCGCTCAGCAGACTTCGTCGGTACTGCCGGATCCGAGGCTGGCCACCCGGGCCCATGCTGCGGCGACTGTGCTGACGCTCGTAGAGGCTGGAGAGTTAGGGTGGTCTGCGGGCATCGTGGACGCGGTAAACGCCCAGTCGCGTTCTTGTCGAGATCGTCCGGACACTCGCATGGGTCGCGAAGGGAGCAGCGGCGCGCACCGGAAACGTCGTTCCGTGCTCCTTGGAACTGGCGACTGCGTCGAGACCAGCAGCACCGAACAGATAATCGGCTTCCGGTAGAACCGTCACACTCCGGAGCGCGCCTCCCCGCAGCGCGGAGGCGGATACACCTGCCGCGCGATCGTCGCCGAGAGCCAGCCGAGCCACCAGCCCGCGCACGTCAACTGGATCGTGCGCCGCTTAGTACCCCTCTCCATAAATACAAGCACGTAACTACTATCACGTAAGTGTAGCCCTGCGGTAACGTACGGTGTCCCCAAGGAGGGGATGCCAATGCCCAGGAAGAGCCCCTACGTGCTGAAGT
>JBEKBT010000150.1:0-5072 GCA_050015255.1 Acidimicrobiales bacterium | reverse complement strand
CCCGAGCGGGTGTCAACATGTCACGGCCACCGACACTGCTCCCGTCGGCCACGGCCAACCCCAGCGAAGCGTCGGCGCCGGCGATCACTCGGGAACCGTCATTGCCGACCACCCAACTAGGGCACTTGGACGAGCCAGCCGCACCCGGGCAGGCGGCGGGACCCGTCCTGCCCCAGGAACGACAACGCACCAGAACCCGCTTCGATGGAGGCGCCAGCCCGGGGAAGCAACAGTGGCCGGGCGGAGGTCGCTCACGGATCGAAGCGCCTTCTTTCGACTGCCCGTACAGTCCGGGTACCATTTCGGTTCTAACCGGCGAAGTGCGGCGGCGGGCTCTTGGTGCAGCCACGGGACGGGCGACCACCGTGACGTTCGAAGCTGCGTGTCAATGGATCGATGAATAAACGCGAACTGGGAGGCTGAACACGATGACACGATTGTTCCAAAGGCGGCGCGTGATGGCGATTGCGATGCTCTCGGCCGCGGCGATCTCGCTTGCAGGCTTCACCGCGCTCCCGCAGGCAAGCTCGGCGGCTTCACCGCGCTCAGGCTCCAGGTACGGGGGCGTCCTCTACATGCTCGGCACCGGCGACGTCGACTATTTCGACCCGAACATCACCTACTACACCGTCGGGTACCTCGGTGTCCGCATCTGGACCGAGACTCTCCTCGCCTACCCCGCCATCCCGGGCAAGACGCTCGAGGTCGTGCCGCAACTCGCGACCGCGATGCCGACCGTGTCGGATGGCGGCACCCTGTACACGCTCACGATCCGCAAGGGCGTGGAGTGGAACACGACTCCACCGCGTCAGGTGACCGCCGCAGACGCGCGGCGCGGCCTCGAGCGGACGTGCAATCCCGCTGAACCCTTCGGCGGTGTGGCGGACTTCGAGGGCCTCATCGTCGGCATGCCGAGCTTCTGCAGCAGTTTCGAGAAGGTGAAGCCGACGGTGCCGGCGATCAAGCAATTCCTCGCGACGCACTCGATCCCGGGTGTCATCGTCAACCCGGCGAACCCATTGCAGCTCAGCTTCAAGCTCGTGCACCCGGAAAGCTACTTCACCAACCTGCTCGCGATGGCGGCCTTCACCCCCGCGCCGATCGAGGAGCTGAACTACCTGCCGGCGAGTGCCGCCCTGGCGCAGCACACCATCTCCGACGGCCCCTACGAGGTGCAGTCCTACGTTCCGGCGCGGAGCATCACCTTTGTCCGGAACCCGGTCTGGAAGGCGTCGCTCGACCCGATCAGCACGGCCTATGTCGACGAGATCAAGGTGATCGAGACGGACAGCGCGACGAGCGTGCAGCAGCAGCTGCAGACGAACTCGCCGAGCGCCAACCTCGAATGGGGTGACACCCCGATCCCGCCGGCCCAGCTGCCGGCGTTGGTCGCCGCCCACAATCCGGGCGTGATACTCGGCCTCACTCAGGGCCAAGACCCGTTCGTCATCTTCAACCAGAGAGACCCCAACCTCAACAAGGCGATGCAGAACCTGAACGTGCGCAGGGCGATCTCCTACGCCCTCGACCGTGCGGCGCTCGTCACCGACGCCGGCGGTCCGTCCGTGAGCCCGCCGCTCACGCAATTGCTGCCTCCGGGCGTTCCCGGAACGTCGAACTTCGACCTCTACCCTTACAACCCTGCTAAGGCCAAGGCGCTGCTCGGCGGCAAGCACTACACCTTCAAGTTCCTTTACCAGATCAACAATCCGGTACAGGTGAAGATGTTCCAGACGATCCAGTACGAGCTCTCCGCGGTCGGGATCACCGTCCAAGGAGAGGGTGTGCCCTCTGCGGACATCTACGTCAAGTACTACACGACGCCAGGCCCCGGCGAGCGGGGGGTCTGGGACTTCGGCTTCGGCCAGTGGTACCCGGACTGGTACGGCAACAACGCCGCATCGTTCCTGATCGACCAGTACCAGACGTCGGCCATCCCGCCCATCGGCGACAACTTCGGCTTCGAGAGCAATCCGAAGGTCGACTCGTTGATCGCCAAAGCGCTCGTCGCGCCGAGCACCTCGGTGGCGAACTCGCTCTGGGCGCAGGCCGACCACCAGGTCATGGAGGACGCGGCTGTCTACATGATCAACTCACCGCTGTTCGCCACGTTCCACCCGACCCAGGTGAACAATGCTGTGTACCTGCCCTGGATCCAGGGGATCGACCCGACGAACGTCTGGCTGTCGCCAAACGACCGTCAGAACGCCTGACCCCGTTTTGAGTAGAACCAGTCCGTGCTGGGCGGAGCGCCCCGCCCGGTACGGACTGGTTCGCGCGGAGCCTGCGCCGAATGTCAGGATGAAGCCGTGGCCATGCTCGAGGTGAACCGGCTCTCGGTGTCGTTCGGCACCCCGGATGGTTTGGTGCGGGCCGTGCGCGACCTGTCGTTCAGTGTCGAACGTGGACGGACCCTCGGCATCGTCGGCGAGTCCGGGTCGGGCAAGAGCGTCTCGGTGCAGACGATCGTCGGACTGACGCGGGGCGCGAGCGTTCAGGTGAGCGGTGAGGCGCTGTTCGAGGGATCGAGCCTGTTGACGATGACTTCCGCCCAGCTGCGTTCGATTCGCGGCGCCCGCATTGGCATGGTCTTCCAGGACCCGCTCTCGAGCCTCCACCCGTTCTACCGTGTCGGCTGGCAGGTCGTCGAGCTGCTCCGCGAGCACGACAAGACGATAAGCAAACGTGAGGCGCGTGGCCGGGCGATCGAGCTGCTCGGGCTGGTCGGCATCCCGGAGCCGGCACGGCGCGTCGACGACTACCCGCATCAGTTCTCGGGCGGGATGCGCCAGCGGGTGATGATCGCGATGGCCATGGCCCTCAACCCCTCTCTGCTCATTGCCGACGAGCCGACGACGGCCCTTGACGTCACGGTGCAGGCGCAGATCCTCGGCGTGATCCGGCGCATGCAGAAGGAGTTCGGCACGGCGATCATCCTCATCACCCACGACCTCGGCGTCATCGCGGAGGTCGCCGATGAGGTGATCGTTATGTACGCCGGTTCGGTGATGGAGCAGGCGGAACGGCGAGAGCTCTTCTACGCTCACCACCATCCCTATACCGTCGGGCTGCTCAAGTCCGTGCCGACGTTCGAGAGCGGCCGACGCCGGTTGAGCTCGATCCCCGGACAGCCGCCGAGCCTCATCTCGCTGGGCGCCGGCTGCCCCTTTGCGGCGCGGTGCACGCAACGCGTGGCGCGCTGCCGCATCGAACGCCCGCCGCTTGCCCCGATTCCCGGTAGCAGCATGCACCTCTCGGCGTGCTGGCTGGATGACCTACCGGACGAGGCTGAGAGCGATCGGGTCTCACCGGCGATCGTCGCCAAGGAGGGGGACCGAGGGTGAGTTCGGTCTCGGGCGAACCGCTTGTGCGCGTCGCAAGCTTGGTCAAGCATTTCCCAGTGCGCGGCGCGCGGCGACGGCGAGGCAGTGAGCGGGAGGTCGTCCATGCGCTCGATGGGGTGAGCCTCGAGGTATGGCGCGGTGAGACCCTAGGCATCGTCGGGGAGTCGGGCTCCGGGAAATCGACCTTGGCGCGTTGCATGACGCGATTACAGGAGGTGACCGCCGGCCACGTCTTTTTCGACGGACAGGAGATCACCTCGCTCTCCCAGCGCCGGTTGCGCCCCCTGCGACGGGAGATGCAGATGATCTTCCAGGACCCCTTCGGTGCGCTCAACCCCCGGAGGCGGGTCGGCTCGATCATCGGGGATCCGCTCGCCATCCACACCAAGGACTCAGGTGCCGCGCGTAAGCGCCAGGTGCAGGAGCTCATGGAGCTCGTCGGTCTCAACCCCGAGCACTACAACCGTTTTCCGGCCGAGTTCTCCGGCGGCCAGCGCCAGCGAATAGGCGTCGCGCGTGCCCTTGCGCTGCACCCGAAGCTGATCGTCTGTGACGAGCCCGTCTCGGCACTCGACGTCAGCATCCAGGCACAGATCCTGAACCTGCTTGTCGACCTTCGAGAAGAGTTCGACCTGACTTACGTGTTCATAGCTCACGACCTGTCGGTGGTTCGTCACGTGAGCGACCGGGTCGCTGTGATGTACCTAGGCGAGGTCGTGGAGCAAGCGCCGGCGGACGATCTCTACCGTGCGCCTCGCCACCCCTACAGCTCGGCGCTTCTCTCGGCGGCGCCCGTCCCCGATCCCGACTTTGCTGACAGTCGCAAGCAGATCGTGCTGGTCGGCGATTTGCCGTCGCCGATCCATCCCCCGGCCGGTTGCCGGTTCAGCTCGCGCTGTCCGCGACAGCGCCCCCGCTGCACAGTGGTCGCGCCGATGCTCGAGCCCTGCTTCGGCGACCCTGCGTCCCACCAGAGCGCCTGTTACTACCCTCTGGCCGACGGGGAGACGTTGTCAGGTGGGGAGGCAAACGCCCACTTGGGGCCAATCGATACCGAGAAACCGTGACGACACCCATGCTCAAGGGCCCGCGCAGTGCCGAGGACGCCTGGGAGGAGGAGACCGAGCAGGCAGCAGCGATTCAAGGCCGCAGCCCGTGGCAGCTCGCGTTCGCCAGGTTGCGTCACGACCGGGCGGCGATGATCGCGCTAGGTGTCGTGGTGGCCATTGCCCTCGTCGCTGTCCTCGCCCCGGTCATCGCCGCGCTGACCGGGCACGGGCCGGACGTCCAGTACCTGCCCCCCATAGGCACGACAATCGACGGACTACCGAAGGCGCCCTCGGCCCACTTTCTCTTCGGCACCGACGACCTCGGACGGGACGTACTCGTGCGCGTGGCCTACGGAGCACAGGTTTCGTTGCTCGTCGGGGTACTCGCCACGCTGCTTGCCGTGGTCATCGGGGCCCTCGTGGGGCTGGCAGCCGGCTATTTCGGCCGCGTCGTGGACACTGTGCTAGCCCGAGTCATAGACGTGATGCTGTCCATCCCGTTCCTTCTGTTCGCCATCTCGCTCGCCTCGGTCGTCTCGGTCACACCGATCCACATCGGACCGATCGTTTTGCAGCAAGGGCTTGGGATCGTCGTGATCGTGATCGGCACCTTCAGCTGGGCGACGGTGGCGCGCATCGTGCGCGGCCAGGTGCTCGCCATCCGGGAGAAGGAGTACAT
>JBEKBT010000149.1:0-5150 GCA_050015255.1 Acidimicrobiales bacterium | reverse complement strand
CTGCGACAGAGACCCCTGCTGCTGCGCCGTTCCTCTCACATCGCCAAGTCAACCCGATACGGCATGAAATCGCGAGCACCGTTCAGCCCTGCGAACAGGGACTTTCCGACCACCCAACTAGGAGGGGGCCACCCACTGACGCCGCAGTCGTGCTAACACCAATGCCGCTCGCGGAGCGGCGCTAGGCCCGGCCGAGCTCCTCGGCTATCGAGGACGCCCACTTGTGCACCTGGTCCGGGTCGCGCCAGTCGCCCGAGCGCGACTTGGCCATGGCCCTGGCGGGGAAGCCCTTTGCCGTGGGCTCGAGACGGCCGCCGAAGGTGATCTGACCGCGGGCGCCGATGTTCGACATCGCCGCCGCAACTTGCTTGACGGGTGGGATCTCGCCCTCGGCCGCGGACGCGTCGAGCGGGCCGCTACTGACCAGCCAGACCGGCCGAGCGCGCAACGTCTCGGCGTGCCGGCGGGCGAACCGGCGGGCATCTCGGTGCCAGCGGTTGGCGTAAAGAGCGCCTGCGATCACGACGGCGTCGAATCCGTCCAGGCGCTTGACGTCGTGAGCAGGCTGCACAGTTGTCCTCAGCCCGGCGGAAGCCAGCTCGTCGCCGATCATCTCCGCCAGCCCCGCGGTGCCTCCACGCTTGGATCCATAAGCGATGAGAACGTGCACAAGGCCTCCTTTCGAGCCCCCCGGTCATCAGACAACCGGCGGGCCTCGATCGCCAGAGGCGAAGGACCCCTCATCGCCCGCAACCTGGGTGGGATGATGGGCGCCGTGGACCTGGACACGTCGCGTGCGATCGAGTTGGCCCCGCGCATCTGGTGGGTCGGTGCCCTGCTCCCCGGAGACCCGTTCCAGTGCCACGTCTACCTGGTGGAGCAAGGCGACGAATCCGCTCTGATCGACCCTGGCTCGGCTCTCACCGCCGGTGAAGTCATGGCCAAGGTCGACGACGTGGTCGGTGTCGAGAACCTGCGCTGGCTCGTGTGCTCGCACTCGGACCCTGACATCATCTCGGCCCTTCCGGCGCTGGTCGCGCGAGGGCTTCGTCCCGAGGCGGCGATCGTGACGCACTGGCGCGACAAGGCCCTCATCCGCCACCTTGGCGTCGACCTGCCGTACTGGCTGATCGAGGAGAACGGTTGGAGGCTCGAGCTCGAGGACCGGGCGCTTCAGTTCCTGTTCACGCCCTATGCGCACTTCGCCGGCGCCTTCTGCACCTTCGACGAGACCTCGGGCACGCTGTTCTCCCCCGACCTGTTCGGCGGGTTCGTCGACGACGATCACTCACTTTTCGCCACATCCATGGCGTACTTCGAGCAGATGCGCGCCTTCCACGAGCACTACATGCCGAGCGGCGAGATCCTCGCTCACGCGCTCGCGCAGATCCGCCAGCTCCCCGTGCGAACGATCGCGCCTCAACACGGGCTGGTGATCCCCGAGGAGCTCGTCACGCCGCTGACAGAAGAGCTCGGTCAGCTGGAATGCGGCATCTACTTGCTCGCCCGCGACGATCCCGACTTGAGGTTCCTGCTGTCCGCCAACCGGACCGTGCGCGATCTCGTCGAGACCCTCGTCCGGCAACCGGAGTTCTCCGTCGTCGTCGCTCAGCTGGCCGAGACGGCCGAGCGGCTCATCGGGGCCGAGCGCCTGGAGCTGTGGGCCCGCACGGGCAGCACGACACTGCAGTTCGACCGGGCGAACGGGTTCGCGGGACGGACCGCCGACCCGCCTGCCGATGTCCTCGCTGCGCTCTCCGGGGCCACCCCTGCGGTGGGCCCGCGTCTCATGGTGCCGTTGCTGTCGCCCTCTTCAGCGTCGGTGAGCGGGATGGCCGTGTTGGAGTTCGGTGACACGCCCGCACTGAACAGGCCCACCCGGGCACTGCTGGAGGAGATCTGCGGCCTCGTAGAGGTCGGGCTCGAGCGCGAGCTGTTCCGGCGCGCCGCGGACATCGACCGGGACGCCTTCTACGACCAAGCCATCCACGATCCGCTCACGGGCCTGTACAACCGGCAGTACCTGGCCGATGCCGCGCGAAGGCTGTGCGCCCTCGACGATCGCACCCTGAGGCCGGCGGTCGCCGCCCTCATGATCGACCTCGACCACTTCAAAGCCGTGAACGACGGCTTCGGTCATTCCGTCGGCGACCAGGTGCTGCGCCACGTCGCGCGGTCGATACTCGAGGGGTCGCGCCGAGGCGACATCGTCGTGCGCTATGGCGGTGAGGAGTTCCTCGTGCTTCTCGCCGGAGTCGACCAAAAGATTGCCCAGTCGGTGGCCGAGCGCATCCGGACCTCGGTGGGCGAGCCCGGCGGGACGCTCCCACGTGTCACCGCCAGCGTGGAAGTGGCCCTACGCGACCAGGGGGAACCATTTGACCGGCTGGTCGAGCGCGCGGACGAGGCGATGTACCTGGCCAAGGCGGCCGGACGCGACAGAGTCGGCGTCGCCGAGTGACGGCGCCGGCGCATTACTGTCAGGTGAGCCGACGATGACGACTTACGAGGTGGAGAGCGAAGACGACGGTCACCACTTGCTGGCTTCCTGGCCGGACCTGCCGGAGCGGGCGAGCCATCCGGTTGCGACGTTCCAGGAGTTGAAGCTCGCCACAGTGGCCAAGAGCGTGCTCAGTGCCGCCTCGCGCTACAGGTGGCGTCGATGGGTCGATCTCGCGAACAACGGCGTCCTGGCAAGCCGGAGCCGGGAGCCGGAAGGGGCGAGCTTGCCGACGTTGCCCACGAGCGCGGTCCTCGGTGACCCGCCGATGAGCGCGGAGCTCGAGCAACGGATCGAGGCCCTGATCCCCGCTCCGGGCCAGGAGCCCGAGCCGGTCAGCGTCGACTCCAGCGGCTTCGCCGAGCGCGTGCGGTTCGGGAACCTGCGGCCATTGTTGTGGAGGGACTGGTGCGGTCACCTCGATGCCGACGAGCACGACGCCTTGAGCGCCGAGCTCGACGCGGACCTGGCTTCGACGACGGGTCCCCTCACCGGTCGGGCGCGCCAGGCGGCCTGGTACCTGAGCGCCGAGCTGCTCATCGACGAGGACCACTCCAAGCTGGCTCCCAAACCCAAGGGCGGGCGAGACGAGGAGAGCACGAAAGCCCTTCAAGAGTCCTTGGTTCGACTGCTGAGCGATCTGACCGGCCTTCGCGTCGAGTCGACGGCGGTCGACTGGGACCCCGACAACGAGGAGCTGCTGCGGGTGCACTCGCCGGTGGCGGTTGTCGGGTTCTGGCTGGACCAGGAGTGCTGGTACTACGGGTGGCCGGACCTGAGCTCGCAGGAGGGCCGACCCACCGTGTGGCAGCATGCGGGCACCTTGCCGACCGACACGAGCATCGGGGACCTCGCCGGATTCATCATCGAGAGAACCGCCGCCAGAGCCTGGCCATTTGGCGGCAGGCCTCCGAGCGAGAAACGCGGCCTGTTCGGCGGGCTTCGCTGAGTCCTGCGCCGAGCTCGCCGTCGGCTCGACGAGCCGGCCGACGACGGACAGGGACAGCGGCGAGACCGCCTATTATGACGGGACCATGGTGAACCTCTCCGACAAGGCGCGCGCCGCCCAGCAAGCCCTCAAGGACGCGTCGGCCGCATATCAGGCGGTCGTCGACCGAGTGATCGAGGACCCGACGGGCCCGTTCATCAAAGAGCTTCGCGACGCCGAGGAGCGGGTCGCCGAAGCCGCGGCGAGCTGGGCGCTCGATTACGCCGAGGGGGTCGAGTCGCCTTCCGTCGGCTAGCTCGCCGTCCTTCCGCCGGTCAGCCCGCCATCCGCCGGCCAGCTCACCATCCTCGAGTTGCAACCGCAACACTCGAGAAACGGCCCGACCCGCAGGACCCAAAGCGCTCAGGCAAGCTCGGCCAAGCGACGCTCGACGCTTTCGACCTTGCCACGGAGCGCGCCCGTGACGCCGGGCCGGTAGTCGACCTTGATCACCACCGATATGCGGGGGGAGTCCTCGGCCAGGCGCAGCACGCAAGACTTGATGAGAGCCATCACCCCGTCCCACTCGCCTTCCACGTTGGTGAACATGGCATTGGTCTCGTTCGGCAGCCCGCTCTCACGGACAAGCCTCACTGCCTCGGCCACCGCCGCAGCGACGTCTTCGGGACCAGCAGGGCTCACTGAGAACGCCGCGATCATTTGTCCTCCCGTTGCACCTTGGGGTGCGCCCGAGTGGCGCACCGCCGGACGCCAGCCTTGCGCGAATCGGAAGGTGCCGGTTGGCCCCTTTGCTGCGGCCTCGCTAACCGTGAGGGAACGACGTCGTGGAGATGTTGGCGGTGCTCGGCGAGACCGTTCGCGCGTTGCACGTGGAGGCGCTCGCGTTGGGTACCACGAAGTAGTACGTACCGGACGCCGTCTCGTTGTGCACAGCCGTGGTGAGCGCCGTCTTTATGTCCAAGATCCCCCAGCAGTCCAAAGAGCCGTGGGCCAAAGCGGTGAGCACGAGGGCGTTGCCTCCAGCAGTGCTGGGCAGATAGATGCTTATCGTCTGGGGGCCAGACGAAGAGCCGGCGGCGGCGCTGGCCGACAGGTACGACAGCCCGGACCCGACCGTAGAGATGGTCGAGGTCCCGCCGGCGGCGTCGATGTACGAGTAGGACTGCGAGCCTGAGGTCGTGAAGTACGTGTCCGCCGCGGTGAGTGCTGTCTTGAGGTTCGCCTGCGCAGCGGTGTTGTTGGCGTTCTTCGTGGTCGATAGGAAGGTCGGGATCGCGATCGCGAGCAAGATCCCGATGATGAGCAGGACGACGAGGAGCTCGATAAGGGTAAAGCCTTCGTCGCCGACGTCTGTGACGCCATGGCGTTTTTCCAACGTCCGGCCCCCTTTATTGGTAGGCACCAGGAGATTCATCAATGGAATGTGTGCAGCGCGCCCATAATAGCCGCTCAGTGTGCTCACCTGCTCACTAGTAGTGGTAGGCTCCAAGCGCGGGCCGCGACCGCTCCGCTTTTTGGGCGCGCAACGGCTCAGACAGGCTCAGCGCCTGCCGGTGCCGGCTCAGCCGTGGCCGGTGCAGGCTCAGCGCCTGCCGGTGCCGGCCTCGAGGCGGTCGTCTGGCGGACGATCTCCAGGAGCTCGTCGCCGCTCAGGGTCTCTTTGTCCTCCAGCTTTGCGACGACGGCGTCGAGCACGTCCCT
>JBEKBT010000148.1:0-5334 GCA_050015255.1 Acidimicrobiales bacterium | reverse complement strand
TGGCGGGCCGCTTCGCGCCTCGTAGCCCGGTCGGCCGGTGAAAGGAGGGGAACCGGCCGACCGGGCACCGATGGCCGCGGCGTCAGCGCGCGCCCGGGGGTAGGACCGCCCTACGTCCCGGTCAGGACCGCGGGATACTGAAGCAGGTGCACGGCTCCCAGCTTCCCTCGCAAGGCATCAGGAGGTCGTGTACCTAAATTCATCGGACTGTGGCGCTGTCAGCTTGAGCCCTCGCAGCTCGCGCGAAGTCGGTCGTAGACTTACCCTCGACCGGTGCCTGGGTTCGTGGCGAGGGAAAGCAAGCCCAGGCACGGGTCAGGTCCTGAAGCTCTGGCTACTTTGGCGCGCCAACAGCCGACGGGCGAGACTGGCGCCATGGATGACGGAGCGATTGAACGGGTGCACTCAACAGTGGCAAAGCATGTCACCAACAGTGTGTGCCCCTTCTGCGGGACCGAAGACTGGACTCCCATGACCGGGTTGATCGGGCTGATGGTGGCTGAATTCGATGCCGACGCCCGGCCCCGGGATGATGAGGATGTCATGTTGAGGTTCCCGACAGAGATGCAAGGAATCAGGATCGTTCGCGAAGGTGCCGTCGCGTGGCAGTGCGGCAGTTGCGGGTTCGTACGCGTCCATGCCGTTGCTCCCGAATCGTTCGAAGCTCACTAGCTACCGGCGTTGTTACTTGGGGAGGGAGTTAAGGACCGAACGAATCTCGGCGATACGACTCACCAGCAAGCCTCTCTCGCAGTCGCCGTAGACGACGGGCCGGATGCTCCCCTCGGAGTACGGTCGCGACTCCAGGCTGCACTCGGACTTCATGAACGCGACCCACTTCGACTCGGTGCTCGCGACACCGGAGTGACCGAAGTAGGCGCCTTCAACCGACAAGGCATGGGTTAGCTCCCGGTCGAGTTGGGTGACCTGAGAGGCTGCGCACCGGTCCAGAGCCGCCTGTGACTTCGCCGTGCTCTCGCACCGCTTATCGTAAGCGGGCGGAGGGATGGCGGACGAGGGCTTGTCCACGACCAGCAAAACGGGCAGGTGTCCGCGATGTGATGTGGAAGGCGCCGACGCCGCAAGGGCGGGACCGGCTGTGCATCCGACGAGGACTACTAGGGCCGCGGCAACAAAGGCTAGGTGACCGCGGCGGCACAGGTTGGCTCTAGGTTCCATGGTCTACTTCTTACTCGACGTTGCGGACCCGGCCGCCCAGGCCTCCGGAGATGGGAGTTCAAGAATGCGTGTGTTGTTGTCGACGTATGGGGGGCGCGGTGACGTCGAACCGCTGGTGGGACTCGCGGTGCGGCTGCGCGAACTCGGCGCGGAGGTGCGGATTTGCGCGCCGCCGGACTTCTCCGGCTTAGACCGGTGCGCGGAGCGGCTGACCGAGGTCGGCGTGCCGCTGGTGCCGGCCGGCCCCCCAGTGCGCCCGCTGGTGCAGGGAGCGGCGCGGCCGTCGCCGGCCGATCTGCCCCGGCTGGCGGCCGACATCATGGCCGCGCAGTTCGACACCCTCGCCGCAGCAGCCGAGGGATTTGATGCGTTGCTGACGACCGGCCTGCTGCCGGCCGCGGCGAGCGCGCGGTCGGTGACCGAGAAGCTCGGCATCCACTACGTCTACGCGGCCTACTGTCCGATCTTCCTGCCGTCGCCGCACCACGCTCCGACGCCGTTTCCCGGTCGGCCGTTCCCACCGGACGTGACCGACAACCGGGTGCTGTGGGACCTGCAAGCCCACAATGCGAACGAGCTGTTCGGCGCGGCGCTCAACACCCGCCGGGCGTCGATCGGCCTGCCACCGGTGGACAACGTCTACGACTACGGCTTCACCGACCACCCCTGGCTAGCGGCAGACCCGACCCTGGGCCCGTGGCAGGAGCCGGCGAATCTCGACGTCGTGCAAACGGGAGCGTGGATCCTGCCGGACGAGCGCCCACTCCCGGCCGAGTTGGTGGCGTTCCTGGACGCCGGCACACCACCGGTGTTCGTGGGCTTCGGCAGCATGCGCACCCCGAAGAACATCGCCCGGGTGGCCATCGAGGCGATCCGTGCGCAGGGCCGTCGCGCGCTCGTTGCCCGCGGCTGGGCCGACCTGACCCTGATCGACGACCGCGACGACTGCTTCGCCATCGGCGAGGTCAACCAGCAGACACTGTTCGCCCGGGTGGCCGCCGTCGTGCACCACGGCGGCGCGGGGACGACGACGACGGCCGCCCGAGCCGGCGCGCCGCAGGTCGTGATACCCCAGATGGCGGACCAGCCATACTGGGCCGCCCGGGTGGCCGAGCTGGGTATCGGCGCGGCGCACGACGGTCCGACGCCGAGCAGCGAGTCCCTGTTGGCCGCGCTCAGGACGGCCCTGACCCCCGAGACCCGCGCCCGAGCAACCGCCGTGGCCGGCACGATCCGCACCGACGGGGCGACGGTGGCCGCGAAGCTGCTGCTCGACTTGGTCAGCCACGAAAAGCCACCAGCGTCTACGTGAACCACACCGGAGTGGCACCGGGCGCGACGATCTCGTCCAGCAGAGCCTCCGACTTCAAGCACCGTTACCGGACCCCGTTCATTTCCGAAGTACCTCGGTAGCACTTCGGTAGCATTCCGACCATCTGATGCCCTTGCTACCGAGTCCCGCAAGTCTCTGACCTGTTCTTTTCTGGTCGGGCTGGCCGGATTTGAACCGGCGACCTCTTGACCCCCAGTTCTGCCCGGGGCATTTTCCTTCCGACACCGGTTGTGACAATTCATTACCAATAGTGCCCTCAACCAGGGACTTCATCCGAACCGACACTGCCGCCGGCAACCGGCCGTTACCCCCTTTTTCCGGCTTTGGCGGAGCTATGGTTCTCACGGCGGTTCTCACGGACCGGCGTTCCGAGCGCTCGCTCGCGGTCACTCTGCAAGATCTCGCGCCGCGGCGAGCACTGGCGCGAGGTAGCGCCGGCTTCGTCGCTCAATGTCGCCGAAGGTCGGAAGATCTACCGAGACGTAGTCGCTCAGCTCGCTCACCCACCGGTCCCGGTAGGCATCCATGCGCCGCTCGAAGGTGGCGTACCACTTCGTCGGCGGTGTCCTCTGACGACGCCTCACCAAGTCGTTGGCCGCCTTGTCGAGGTACAGGTGCCAGGCCACGAGAGGATCGACGTGTCCGCCGTCGAGCAGCTCGTGGAGGTCATACAGATCTCGACACTGAAGCCGCTCGGCAATGCAGCGGATCTTTTCTGCAGCGACGTCGCGGAGGCTGTAACCCTCAATGCCGGCGTTCTCGGGAAGGTCGGCCCATAGGTGCTGTATGTCGAGCCGACGATGAGACTCGACCAGCTCAGTTTCAGACACGTCGAGCTTGAGCCTGCGGGGCCTAGATCCGAGGGGACCCGTGTAGGTCACCCATACCGTTGCACTGTCCCCGTCCGAGACCTCGAGCATCGGCAGCTCGATCCGAAGCCGGCAAAGGTCTGCGGCAGCAGCGACGATGCCCAGCGCCTCGTTGCTGGAGAGGCCATCTACGGCCGAGAAGTCAAGATCAGCCGAGTACCGGCAACCGGAGAAGTAACAAAGACGAAGCAGCGTCCCACCCTTGAACACGAGCCTCGGTTCCCCGATGGAGCCGATTTCGGCACAGAGATGAGCGAGGATGTAGTCACGTTCGATCGTCTGGGCCGAGAGGTGCTCCTCGTTGGCGCGCCTGGTGATGATGCCTTTGGCGATCACGAGGCGACCACCGCCTCGAGGTTGGAGACGGGGTAGGGCCAGGCGACGCCCCAGGTTCTGTCAACCCATCCATGCTCATGCTGGACAGTGGTATCCAGATCCACAAGCGTTCGCCACGGCTCAGATTCAAGCCCATGACCGACGGGGAGCGAGAGAGCTGTACTGATCGAGCCGATCCGCCGGTATCCGGCCTCGGCACCGACCGCATGAGCCAACTCGGCAAGTCCCTCTGTGGCCGTGACGGCCGCTAGGGCCTCGGCAACTCGCGAGGCGCCACTGACCAGTCTTGGCCGTGACGCGGCATCAAGAAGAGCCCTCTCCACGGTGGCCACCCGAGATGGGCCGAGCGGCTCGGTTCCCGCGAGTACCGTAAACGGGTTCTCACGAATGACTCTGAGCGGCCTGCCGGTGAGTGCCTTCGAGCGGGGTCGATAGGCACTCGCGACCTGGATCGCCCTCACTGGCCGAATAAGGAGACCGTGATGATCGAGGGCGGTCAAATAGCCGATCCGATGGGGGTGGCCAGCGAAGACCGCCGCGACGGCTGAGCCGAGGTCGTCCCAAACAGCCGCGGTACCGAGGGTCCCAATTTGACGGATGGCGTAGCGCCCAGAGCTGACGCGATCGACGAGGCCGGCTTCGACGAGTCGACCGAGCACGTTGGACGTTGCCTGCGGTGAGAGTTCCAAGACCTCCTGAACCTCGGACGCGATGAAGGCCGTACGCCCCTCGCTAGCAAGCTTGTCCAGAAGCCTGAGACTTCGATCAGTTGCCATAGTTGTCCCTTATTCACGTTATACGTGTATCTACGCCATCTTTGATTATAGACTCGGCCCGAGAGTCGTCGCGACCTTGTGAAGGGTCGGACCCGTCGCCCATAGTCGAGGTTGGGGATGCCGAGACCGTCCAGCCAGGTGGTGATCCCAGCCGGTCGAAGCGGACGAGACACCCGACCGTCAAGTAAGCCACCAGTCGCACGGCGACGGGCCGGCGGTCACAGCTCGGCGACAAGCCCGCGGTCACAGCTCGCCCGGCCGAGTCTGTCTACGCCCTGGCGAAGTCTAGCACGGTAGACTTAGCCTTGAGAAACGGCCCGCCCTGATGAAGCGGATCTCCGCTATAGCGAAGGCGAACGGCACGACATGGACTCAGGTGGCAAGCCAAAGGAATCACGAGAAGTGGAGACTGGGCACGTGTGTCATTCCTCGCCGCAGCGAAATCACGAGATCAAAACGCAAGCAATCTTGAAATCCACCGAGTCCGAGTTGGGTGAGGGGTGGTGGAAGTGAAGACATACACGGTAACTACTGAACGATCAGGCAACTGGTGGGCATTCTCAGTTCCGGAGGTCCCCGGTGCTCATGGACAAGCCAAGCGCCTCGAACAGGTCAGAGACGAAGCGCGAGACGTCATCTCAATGATGCTCGACGCCGAGCCCGACTCATTCGACGTTTCGATGTCCGTAAAACTCGATCCTCGGATCGAGCACGCGCTCGACGAAGCGAAGGCCGCCCGCCAGGAGTTTGATACTTACCAGCGAGTCGCCCAGGAAAAGCTGCGGTTCGCCGCCGAGCAGATCAAAGAAGTCGGTGGACTTAGCGTCCGCGACATCGGCAG
>JBEKBT010000147.1:0-5372 GCA_050015255.1 Acidimicrobiales bacterium | reverse complement strand
TCCCGAGCGGGTGTCAACATGTCACGGCCACCGACACTGCTCCCGTCGGCCACGGCCAACCCCAGCGAAGCGTCGGCGCCGGCGATCACTCGGGAACCGTCATTGCCGACCACCCAACTAGGAGGCCACCGATCGCATCAAGTGCCGCCGCAACGTTCACATCGAGGTGGGTGTCCACACCACCAGTTACCGGGCGCGTCGCATCTACAGTGGTCATCGCCATCCCTTCTCTCTCATTTGGTCAAGGGGTGGCACGCGCCGCCCAATGCGTGCGGCGCCGGTGCGATCGTCCTGTTGCCACAGGGCGATCCGCCGCACTCATGGTTCGACTCGTGCCACGAGTACCTGGAACCGCCGGTCGACGGATCGTTCTGAAGACAGGCTGACCGTCAGCCGAATCTCGGGTCAGACCAGCAATCCCAAGCAGAGCTGAAGCTATCCACTCACCCCGTCACCGTGGTGGATGGCGAGAGCATCAGCCCGCTCTCAATACTCCCTGCCGTATCGGGCGCGGCGGCGGCGTTGCTCACGAGCAACCGAGTTGCGACAGAGCGATCAGTCGGTCGCCTCGATTGCCAACGACGATTGCGGTGCGTTGGCCTGATAAGAAGCCTGTCGATCCATGACGTGACCCGTCACAGTCCTGCCACGACATCGCTGCGACCAGCGCCGAGAACTGGGGCTCGGTAGGCAAGGGCGCTCCGCCAGCCGCCGACAAGGGGCGCACTCAACGCGGCGGAGTGAAGGCGCTCGGCGTCGCGGTCGAGGGTATAAGTGGTGTCTTTGAGGCGCAGCTCCCAAGTGAGGACCTAGCGTCGACTCGGCCCCTCGAACGCTTCTCCGCCCCCGCTCAATTCGGCAAAGCAAGTGCTAGTTTCCGCGGCATGAGAACACGAAGAGGTTTATCCGGGAGTGCGGTCGAGCCACGCGCTGTGCACTACTGCCTGGCCTGGCCGTTCTCACCCTTGCAATGGGCTTGATGGTTGTGACGCCTCCGTCAACTGCCGGAGGCGTCACGAGCCAGGCCTTCACCGTGGAGTTGGGGTGGTTCACGTCTCCCCATCCCTCCCTCTGTGAATCGTCTACTTCTGCCTACGTCGAGGTGCTCAGCGCTTTTTCTACTTCAACATCAACACCCAGGCCCAAAAGCGGCGAACCGGTGCCTTTCAGCGCAACGGCGACAATGCTTTTCGATACCCAATCGGAGGTACTCGTCGCTGACACCGCGGGAAATAGGGTCGTTCCGGTGGTGTGTGCCTGGTTCTATCCAGTTGCCGCCAAAGCCGACACGAACCCCGTCTTTTATGACGAGTTCCGGGACGTCACTTTTGCGAGCGCTTTGTTCCAGTATGAACAGGGGACAGGCACATCGCTGCAGGTCACGTTCACCGGGTTGTACAGGTTATTTGTTGTTCCCCCGACGGGGTCGACGACTACGACAACGTCTAACCTGATCACCGACGGCGATTTCAGCCAGCCAGTCGTGAGCCGGTTCGAGACGTTCTACCCCTTAGCCAAGACGACCCTCCGGTCAGCAGTGAATTCGATCCTTGGGTGGACGGTGGGAGCTAACAGCGTGGACGTCATGGGCCACGCGTACTGGAAACCGCTACGTCCCGGCTCCCCTGGCGACTCACGGTCTGTCGACCTATCGGGCGCGCCCCCGGCAGCATCTCCCAGACCGTGAGCACCACTGCCGGTTCGAGCTACCTGCTGAGGTGGTGCGCATCAGGCAACAATGGATGCGGTCAGTCAACCAAGGTCATGCACGTGTTCTGGGACAGCAAGCTGATCGCGTCCCCCACCGTCAATACCGGAGGCCCCGCCGCGTCCGAGATGGTTTGGTCCCCGGAGAGCCAAGTGGTGGTGGCCAGCTCGGCCCAATCCGTGCTCGAGTTCGCCGACGCCACTCCCGACAAGAGGCCCCTGTGGCGCCGTCGTCGCTGACGTCTCGATGATGGCCGACACCAACGCCTAGCTCCCCTCCACCATCTTCATCGTCGCCCCGACTGGGAGAGATCGAGGCCGAGGGAGGCTACCAGTAGGACTTGAGAAGGACCTTGGCCAAAGCCTCCTGATGAACCGCGCTGACCTCGGTCTCGATAACGCATTCCACTGTTCCCTCCTGGGCGAACAGGGAATTGGGGGGCAGCAGGTATGCCGCGACCCCGCTACCGAGATTGTGCAAGACGACGATGCTGGTCTTAGGCAGGGCCTTCTCCACCGCGAGAAAAGCTGTGCGGGTGGCGGACGAGTATGAGAGCGTCGTCTTGAACTTCTTGCTCATGTACTTGCACTCGAGAGCCAGTCCCTTGGCGTACATGACAACGGTCGGCTTGGAGACAGTCAGCCCGAGCTCTGAACCCACCGCCTTAGCAGGTGGGCAGATCGTTGGGACCCCTGAGGATGCAGACGAGGCACCGGACACGTTGGATCTCGCTGCTAACCTCGGCGCCGTTGTGGTCGCCACGGCCATGGTCGCCGACATAGCGACGATGCCCAGAGCGCTGATGATGGTGATGAGGGTCTTCTTCATGTTTGGTCCTCCTCGCTGACAAAAGAGTACCCCTGTTTGCCTCGGTGCTCGGGCAAGGCGGAATTAGCTACTTGTGGTGGAGCAGAACGACGCACCGAATGACCCGCACTACGGCGGCAGTCCGCGCCAGATCGACGGGGATGTGCTCGTTCACGATCGGCCGCTTCGGCTCGCATCAGGCCGAGCCGCTGTGGCCGCTCGCGTATGCAGGTCACCACCCGGACAATCCTTCGCCAAATGACGAAAGTCTCTAGCAACTGATAGTTACTGTCACTAACATCTGTCTGTAGGAGCCGGCCGGAGTGGAAGCCATGGCAGCGACGGGCAGCCGAAAGTGGTGGGCGCTCGGGGCTGTGGTGCTTGCCGTACTCGCCGTCGGGCTCGACCTCACGGTCTTGAGCGTCGCCTTGCCCACGCTTTCGAGCGCGCTCAAGGCATCCGAGTCGGATCTGCAGTGGTTCTCCTCGGGCTACGCCCTCGTCCTCGCCGCGGTCATGCTGCCAGCCGGCCTGCTGGGCGACCGCTACGGACGCAAGAAGGTGATGCTGTGCTCCCCTCGCACTTTTCGCAGCCGGGCCCCTGGCCTGCGCCGAGTCGCGCTCGCCGGCAGAGTTCATCGCGGCGCGGGTCCTCCTCAGCTTAGCCGGCGCTGGGCTGATCGTGATGGCGGTGTCAGCGCTCGCCGTGCTGTTCTCCGAAAAGGAGCGGCCCAAGGCCGTCGGGATCTGGGCGACAGCCAACATGGTCGGCTTCCCGATCGGACCGATTCTCGGGGGCTGGCTGCTCTCGCACTACTGGTGGGGCTGGGTGTTCTTGATGAAGGTGCCGGTGGCGATCGTCGGGTTCCTGGCGGTCGCCGCGCTGGTGCCCGAGTCTCGCTCCGAGCAGCAGCCCGGGATCGACCTAGCCGGCATTGCCTTGTCGAGTGCTGGGCTCGTCGGCCTCACCTACGGCTTCATTGAGGCCGGCCAGCATGCGTGGGGCGCAGCGGATGCGATCGCGCTGATGATTGCAGGGGTCGTTCTCATCGTCTCGTTCTTCGCCTGGGAGCAGTTCTTGGCGCGCCGTCCGGGCGGCCAGCCACTCGTCGATCTCTCCCTGTTTCGCTCGGTGGCCTTCACCTGGGGAGTGATCCTCTTTGCCGTGTTGACATTGGCGCTCGTCGGGCTGCTGTTCACCTTGCCCCAGTACTTCCAAGGGGTCATGGGCACGAACGCGGCGGGGTCGGGGATCCGGCTGCTGCCGGTCGTCGTCGGGTTCCTCGTGGGCCTGGCCCCGGCATCGAGCATCGCGAAGCGAATCGGCGCCAAGCTCACCGTCGCCGCCGGCTTCGCCGTCCTCGCTGCGGGGCTCGTCCTCGGAGCAAGCACCACGCTCGCCTCGGGCGAGGGCTTCTCGGTGTTGTGGCTCTTGATCGCTGGTGTGGGCACCGGCCTTACGATGGCCACCGCCGCGTCGGCGGCGCTTGCCGAGTTGAGCAAGGAGCGGGCCGGCGTCGGCTCCGCTGTGCTGCAGGCGCTGAAGAACACCGGGCGCCGCTTGGAAGCGCGGTGTTGGGCAGCACGCTGGTTTCGGTCTACGTCGCCCACCTCAGCCCTGGCGCCCTGCCGGCAGCGGTCGCTCCGACCGTCCGCCAAGGGGTCTTCAAAGGCGTCGCCGTCACTCACGCCCTCAACTCGCCGGTTCTGCTCGCCTTGGTGCGGTCGGCATTCGTCCACGGCATGGACGATGCGCTTGTCGTGTCGGTCGGTTTTGCTGCAGCCGGAGTGCTGCTGGCGCTCTTGTTCCTTCCCTCTCGCTTCGGCACGGGGCCGCAGAAGGGGAGGTACCCGATGAACGGGTTGCCGCCTGAGGTCCGGCCCGCGGCGGGACTTCGCGAGCGCAAGAAGGCCAAGACCCGCTCGGCGATACAGCACGAGGCCCTGCGACTCTTCCGGCAGCAGGGCTACGACGCGACGACCGTCGAGCAGATCGCCGAGGCGGCGGAGGTATCGGCGAGCAGGCTATTTCGCTATTTCGCGTCCAAAGAGGGCCTTGTCCTCAGCGACGACTACGACCCGCTGATCATCGAAGCGTGCCGTAGTCAGGCTGCGGAGCTCGGCCTCGTCGAAACCATACGCCACGGTCTTCGCAGTGTGTTCGAGAGCCTGGACGACGAGGAGCTGTCCGACATGTGGGACCGGGCCGAACTTGCCCTGTCGGTTCCGGACCTGCGCGCAGCCATGCTCGACCAGTTCGCCCAGGTCATCAGACAGCTCACCGATGTTGTCGCCGAGAGGGCCGGCCGTGCTGGCGACGACTTCGCCGCCAGCACGCTCGCCGGCGTGATGATCTCAGCCGCGTTCTACTGGGTCGAGCATCCAGGGACGGACCTCATTGTTCTTCTCGACGAGGCACTTATGCAGCTCGCTTCTGGCCTTGCACTGTGAGGCGGCGGGGGGCCCGTGCACCGGATGCGCGCTCCATCGGTTGGGTTCTCGCTGGCGCTATACACCAGAACCTTTCCTCTGCTCGCCTGACGCCGCGGTCCACGATGGCATCGCCGACCGCCCGACTGTCCCTATTTCGAATTGCCAGGGCAAAGGCGCGCGGAACGGCTACGGGCGCGGTTAGGAAATCAGCGCCGAGCGCCGACTCGGGGCGCGATATCTGTTCGTTCAACGCCCGGCGGGACCGTCGTTCTGTTGCGACGCTGATCCGATGTCGTGGGGCATTGCGAATACCCGGGTCTTCTGGGCAGCGCACTGAGCTATCGCTTTGTTTTCACGCGTGCCTGAATGGCGGGAACAACACGAGGAGCCACGGCGACGAACGCGGCGATGAGGCCGATGTACGC
>JBEKBT010000146.1:0-5391 GCA_050015255.1 Acidimicrobiales bacterium | reverse complement strand
GTCGAGCCTGCGAACTCGGGGGACACGGTGACCAACATCTGTTCGACCTGCTCGTTTCCGTAGGTCACCTTGCCCGTCGGGCAAAGTGCGGTAAGGCGGGGGCCTGTGCAGGAGAGCTTGAGCACGGTCTTGGTGGCACGCTTGACGGTCACCGTCGCGGTGAGCGTCAGGATCTGCCCGTTCGTACCGAGGCCCGTCGCAGTCAATTTGCAGGAACCGAGCGGTGTCTTGACGGGCATCGTGACCCCGACGCTGATGATTCCCACATGGCTAGCGGTCACGGTGACCGTCCCGACGTTGCAAACGTTGATGCTGACCTTTGCGCCAGCATTGAACCCTTTGCCGCTGATCGTCAGCGTCCCTCCAGGAGAGACCGTGCTCGGAGAAGCGGTCAGCTTTCCCGTGCAGCTCGCGGCACCCGGCGGGTAGCAGGATGAGGGAGAGCCCGATGCGGCACCGCTCGCCATCACCCCTGATCCCATCAGCACCAAGCTTGCAAGCAGGATGGGCACGACAAGTACCCGGACAGTAAGTCGCACTGAGGCCATTTCACCCTCCATTGGTACTTCTACGTGGCTCGACTGTATCCCGAGATGCGAACCACCGAGAAGTAGCCGAACATTTTCAGCCTTCTGGGAACGCCCGCATCCGGCTGGTCACGCACCGCCGGACCCCCGGCAGAGGCCGGAGGGCAGCAGGAGAGACCATCGCGCCGGGAGCACTCCTGCTGTCCCCGCACCAGCTCATGACTTGACGGTGAGGGTCTCCATGGAAGAAGTCGAGGGGGAGAACACCGGATTGCCGCCATAGCTGGCGACAAGGTCGTAGGTGCCCGTGCCGAGGTTCTTGGCCGACATCCTGCACGATCCCTTGCCCTTCTTCAGCGTGATCACACACAGCGTTGAGGGACGGGGAAGCTTGCCGTGAATGCGATGTACCGGCAGCTTGAACTCGCCGACCGTGACCTGCCCGGTTGGCGTCGCGCGTGAGGAAAGCGGCGAAACGGTCACCGACAGGAGCTCGACCTGCTCGTCTCCGTAGCTCACCTTGGACTTGGACAACTTGAGCGCCGTCTTGGAGCCGAGTTGTATGACGGTCACCGTCACGGTGAGCGTCAGGGTCTGGCCGTTCGCACCGAAGCCCGTCGCGGTCAATTTGCAGGAACCGAGCGGTGCCTTGACGGGCATCGTGACCAGGACGGTTATCTGCCCCGTGATTCCCACATCGCTAGCGATCGCGGTGACCGTCCCGACGTTGCAAACGTTGATGGTGACCTTTGCGCCAGCATTGAACCCTTTGCCGCTAACCGTCACCCTCCCTCCACGAAGGACCGTGCTCGGAATAGCGGTCAGCTTTCCCGGGCAGCTCGTGGAGCCCGGCGGGTAGCAGGATGAGGGAGAGGCCGATGCGGCACCGCTCGCCATCACCCCCGACCCCATGAGCACCAAGCTTGCGAGCAGGATGGGTACGACAAGTACTCGGACAGCAAGTCGCACTGAGGCCATTTCACCCTCCGTTTGTACCTCTACAAAATGGCAGCGTAATGGCCACAGGACATACTGTCGAGTCTCTGTGCAGCTCCTGTCCCCAAGCGCCAACTTCGGCTCGACGTCTGTACTGCCCCCTCCGAGCGTCACCTAGGCGACGGAGCACCGCCGTTGAGCCGTGAGCAACCATCATGGAACCAGTGAACGTAACCGACGGGTCGGCGAGCATCACCGAGATCCACCGACCGAGGCACTTGCGGGCCTCAGCTTCGGCCGCCACCAGCACACGACGTGGGCGGCAGAGCGCGGTCGTCCTCGTCTTCGTCGTGGCGCTGGCGAGCGCCATCGCCGCTGGCCTCGCCCGTAGCTCGCCAACTGGGATCTCGCCTTTCGACGTGGCATTGAAGGCAGCTTTCGGGGCAACTCTGGCACTGGCGGCGGTATCGGCCGCATGGCCATGGCTGCTAGCGGCATCGATCGTGGCGGTGCTGGGCTCGCTCGGACAGCCGACGGTCATTCCCGCCGTCATCGCTCTCGGGGTCTTGCTCGGAGGCTCGCTCTCGGTCCTCGGTAAGCACGAGCCAGCTGTCTTGGCAGCGTCTCGTCCCCGGATGGCGCCGCGAGCGGTGCTATGGCCGGCAAAGGCGGCCGTCGGCGCTGTGATCGCTCAGGTGGCGCTCCGGTTCGCTTGGCCGCACATCTCCCTCGTGCCATCACTCCTTGCAGCGGGAGCGGCGCTGCTCGTATTCGTGCCGGGCGTGCTGGGCGCACCCCGGCGGTTCCGCCGGTGGGTGGTCTCGGCATGTGCCGCCGTGCTCCTGGCAGCAGTCGCCCTGACGGCCATCTCCGGAGCGTCGGTGCTCCGGGCGAAGAGCCCTATGCAGGCTGGCCTCCAGGCGACCGAGACCGGCCTCCACGCGGCCGAACGTGGTGATCAGCGTGTCGCGCGGGCACACTTCGCCACGGCAGGCAACGACTTCGCTGCCGCTTCACACGACCTCACGTGGGCTCGTGGCGGCGAGCTCGTACCCGGGGTCGCGCAGCAGGTGCGCGCTCTGCGAGTGGCGGCGGCCATCGGAGTCGACCTCGCCCGCACGGCATTGGTGACCGCCGAGAACGGCAACGTCGACGCTCTGCGGATCACCGACGGCACCTTCCCCGTCCAGACGCTCGAGCATCTCGAGCCGGTGTTCGCGAGCGACGTCGCCTCGCTGCGGTCCTCGTTGCGACAGACCGTGCCGTTCCACTCGCCATGGCTCATGAGCCCGCTCAAGACCAAGCTCGACAGTGAGGTGCAAAAGCTGGTTCGGGGCGAGCACGACGCCAGGACTGCCCTCCGCGCCACCCGGGCAGTACCCGGCCTGCTCGGCGCAGATGGTCCGCGCCGGTACCTCGTTCTGTTCGAGAACCCGGCCGAGTCGCGGGCGAGCGGCGGAGTCGTCGGGGACTACGCCGAGGTCACCGCCGTCGAGGGGAAACTCAGCCTCGTGAAGGTCGGTGGCGTCGGTCAGCTCGATTCGAGTGGCAATCCAGCCGGCAAGCACCTCATCGGGCCAGAGGACTACCTCGCTCGCTACAGCCAGTTCGAACCGGAGGACTATTGGGAGAACGTGCCGATGTCACCGGACTTCCCGTCGGTGGGTGAGGTGGCGGCCAATCTCTATCCCGAGTCCGGCGGTACGAAGGTGAACGGGGTCATCAGTCTGGACCCGGTTGCCATGGCGGACTTCCTCTCAGCTACGGGGCCGATCACCGTGCCCGAATGGCCAGTCCCGGTCGACGCGGACAATGCCGTCGTGATCCTCGCCCATGACGAGTTCGTCCACTTTAGTGCCGACAACACGCTCCGGATCGAGTTCGTGCAGGCGCTCATCAAGTCGCTCTGGCACGATCTCGTCACCCGGAAGCTCCCATCGCTCCCCACGCTGGCAAACGACCTTCTGCCGGCACTTCGCGGCGGCCACCTCTTGTTGTACAGCGAGACTCCGCAGGCAGAACGCTTCTTCGAGGCCGTCCACGTGGCCGGCTCCATGCCCTCGGTCGACAGCGACTTCCTCGGCGTCGTCACGCAGAACGCGGAGGGCAACAAGATCGACTGGTACCTGCGGCGCTCGATCGACTACCGGGCAGTTCTCAACCAGACAACTGACCAGATCACGGCGGTGCTGACGCTGAAGCTGCACAACTTGAGCCCCACCTCCGGCCTTCCCCCGCTCGTCATCGACCCAGAGGCGGGGGTAACCCTGACTCCAGGCGAGAGCGAGCTCTACCTCTCCATCTACTCGCCATGGGAGGCGGACGGCTCGAGCTTGAACGGGGTGCCGTTGGTTATGACCTACCAACAGGAGCTCGGCCGTCTCGTCTACTCGGCGTTCGTGACCGTGCCGGCAGGGGGCACGGCGACGATCGTGCTCCACCTCGTCGGAAGCTGGAATTCCCGGCAGCGCTATCACCTCGGCATGTACCAACAGCCGCTGCTCTTCCCCGACCAGGTGTCGACTTCGGTCAAGGTGATCCATTAGGCCCACCCACTGCACCGACGGTGAAGCAAGCCAATGGGCTCGTTCGCTTGTTGAGCCTGCGGTGCTCGCGCAGCTTGACGCGTGGCAGAGCCCTCCTTCGATCTCGGGCGACAGGCACTGCCGCGGGCGTCGTGAGCTCCGGGTCGTGCCGGGTGGCTCAGGTCGCGAAAGTCGTCCCGACCTGGACGATCGCTGACCAATCGCTTTCCAGCGGGCTGATCGGTGTCAACGTAGTGTTGTATCGTCTCGGAGAGACAAGACGGCGCCGGATTTCCGACCAGTAGGGCCCTGCCGCCTGGGGCGTGTGGAACGACGAAAACCGAACAAATCATGCGTGGATGACTGACCCTTACGAAGCTCCTGAGCCCACCCTCGGCTCGTATCTCGCGGTCCTGCGGCGGCGCAAGTGGTGGGTGATCGCGATCACCGTGCTCGGCCTGGTGGCCTCGCTCGGATATTCGCTGACCGAGCCCAAAGCTTATTCGGCCTCCGCCCAGCTCCTCGTCCAAGCCGAAACCGAGGTCACCACGGCCGGGAGCCCGCAACCGATCACCTCGACCGACGTACTCACCGAACTGCAGCTGGTGACCACCGCCCCGGTCAAGGCGGCGGTCAGCAGGCAGCTGGGCAGCGCTCCCAAGGTCAGCGCGGCCGAGGTGGGCCAAACGAATGTCATTTCGGTGACCGCCACCGCGGCCAGCCCGGCAAGGGCGGCGTTGATCGCCAACGCCTATGCGACTGCCTTCATCACCTACCAGCGATCGGTCACCATCAGCAACCTGGCTGCGGCCGAGACGCAGCTCAGCCGGCAGATCGCCTCGACCGCCGCCCAGGCCAAGTCGCTCCAGTCGAACCCGGCGGCGGCCGCCCAGGTGAGCGCGCTGCTCGGCACGGAGAGCGCTCTGAAAGAACAGCTGGCCCAGCTCCAGGTGAACGGGGCCGTGGCCACCGACGCGGTCCAGCTGGTCACCCCCGCCACGGCGCCGAGCGCGCCGAGCTCACCCAAACCAGCACGTGACGCCATTCTCGGCCTCGTCCTCGGGCTGCTGCTCGGGATCGGGTTGGCCTTCGTGGTAGCGCACCTCGACGACACCGTCTACCTGAAAGACGAGGTGGAGCGGCTCACCCCCGGCTCGCGGGTCTTGGGCCTCGTCCCGATGGTGGACACGTGGAAGAACAAGGGCCAGGCGTTCGTGATCACTGCGACGAAGCCGAATTCGGTGGCCGGGGAGGCCTACCGCTCGCTCCGGACCTCGCTGCAGTTCGCCACCCTGGACGGCCTCGCCCGGGTGATCCTGGTGACCAGCGCGAGCGAGGGTGAGGGAAAGAGTGCGACGGTGGCCAACCTGGGCGTGGTGCTGGCCACCGCCGGGGAGCGGGTG
>JBEKBT010000145.1:0-5400 GCA_050015255.1 Acidimicrobiales bacterium | reverse complement strand
CCAATGGGCCGATGAGTTGGACGCGGTACTGCTTGGCGAACTGCTGCTCGTAAGCCACATAGGCAGACCAGAACGCGGTGTTGTTGTAGCTCAGGGCCACGCCGACCTTGATCGTTGGGATCCGTGCCGTTGCGCTGGTGGCACTAGCTGCCCCGACGCTGCTCACAGACAGCGCAACGAGCCCAGCCGCAGCCATCGTGCCCATGACCTTCTTAAGCCAAGGTTTCATTAGTCCTCCCATTTCTGTTTTACGGGGGTTTTCGTCACCTCGGGCTTTGACGCCCAAGTCGCTAAAAAGTTGATTAGTTACGAGTTACTTTCATCGCTAGGCCAAACTTCGTGCCTTATTGATCACCTCCCCTCGGTCAGACGTCAAGCCGTTCCAGGTCAATCTCCAGGAAACGCCAGACTGTCCGGAACTCGGCTGTTATGTCACCCGGGGACAGCGTGGATGTGGTTCGCCCCGAACCGGGAAGGGAACGCCTCCGCGGAGGCGTCCATCCAGGTGAAGGCATGGGGCCAGATCTCGGCGGGGGCGTCCGAGCGGCCGGCGAAGCAGGTGGCATGCTGCCCCGAGTTCTCCAGGTCCCAGATGCCCTCTTCGGGGAAGTAATGCCTTGGTGAATGAAGTCACGACCATCGCTGAAGGTGAGGATCCCAACACGAGACATTGGCACCTCCTAGAAAACGATTTTCCCACTCTGCCGTAAAACTTTCGAGACACTAGCACGCCTAGTCTAGGGACCAAAGTCTCGGTCTTTCGCTAGATGACCGCCACGAGGGACCGCCGTCCCGTTGCCTTGTGGTAATCGTGTACCATCATTGCGGCCGACGTCAAGTCCTCAAAGGGCACGGGGTGGCCGACCAAAGTCCCGATGGGGCACCGAAGCGCGATGAGCAACGGCGAGCAACCATGACCACCATCGTCAACGTGGCCCGAGCCGCCGGGGTTTCCACCGCGACGGTTTCCACGGTGGACAACAATCATCCCCAGATCGACCCCCGGCTGACCATGCAAGAGCTGTTGGACCAGGAACCAAGCCCTGACGCGGTGTTCGTGACCAACCACCTCATGACCATCGGCACCGTGCACGCCATCGCCCAGGCCAAGCTCGTCATCCCCTCTGACGTAGCCGTCATCAGCTTGGACGACATGCCCTGGGCGTCGCTGTTGCAGCCCCGGCTCACAGCCGTGGCCCACCCGGCTTACGACCTCTGCGGGGCCGCCCGCGGTCAGGCAACAAGAAGGGAGGTCACATGGCTTCCACCGGAGAAGGAGAGCGAGAACTAAGCCAGACGCGTCCCGCCGTCAGGCGAGTGAGGGCGAGTGCGGCCGGCTCGCGACGCGCAACCGCGAAGAACGCCTCCAAGCGCAGCACCGTCAGAACGGCGGGACTCTTCGGCACCGTGCTCGTCGTGTTTGCGGTTCTCGTCATCGTGCTCGTCTCGGTGACCGGGAAGAAGGCTCCGATCGCTGCACCGATCGGCAGCAGCAGGCTCGGTATGCAGCCTGCGCCCGCGAGCGTAACCACCGCGATCCGTCACGTATCGCCGTCGGCGTTCGCCGAAGCAGGGTCAACGATCACCTCTTTTGGGCCCTACACAGGTTCGATCACAGTCCTCAGGGGCCAGCCTTCACTGGCTCTCGACGGCAAGCCGCTGATCGCCTACGTCGGCTCCAACTGGTGCCCGTATTGCGCAGCAGCCCGCTGGCCTCTCGCGATCGCCCTCTCCCGGTTCGGCAGTTTCCAGCGGCTCCAGATAACCGCCTCGGGGGAGATCGATCCCGGTATCGCCACTCTGAGCTTCTACGGTTCGACCTACACGAGCCCGTTTATCGCTTTCCTCCCGACCGAGCAGTGCACCGACATCCAATCGTCCAGCGCCTCCCCGGCGGTTGAGGACTGCAACGGCTACGAGCCCCTGCAGCCGTTGTCACCAACGGCCCGCAAGATCTTCCTCAAGTACGACTTCCCACCGTATGTCTCGTCAACCTACGAGAGTGGAATCCCGTTCATCGATTTTGCCAACGAGCTAATTGAAAATGGCGCCTTCATGGATCCGTCCATCCTCGCGGGCTTCACACACGTGCAGATCGCGTGAAGCCTTGGCAACCACGCTGTGCCGCCAGCGCACACGATCCTCGTCGCGGCCAACTACTACACGGCCGTGATCTGCAAGTTGACGAGCAACGAGCCGAGCTCGGTCTGCCAGATGCCGGTCCTCAAACAGGCAACCAGAGATTTGCAGCTATGAGCAAGGTCGGCGCCGGCCCCCGGATCTACGACACGCTTCAGCATCAGCATACGCGCGCGTCGGCCAAGCACACCATATGGCCTCTGCATAGGAAGTGCAGGGTGCGTGCGGCATTGTCCACCGTGGCGGAACCGAAATTCTCGTTGTTTACAGACTGGGGATCAATTGGCGGGATCATGCAACGAGGCCTGGATCCGGATTTGGTACAAGAAGATCGAGAAAGGTACTGTGAACTCATGATTGCGTGCTGCCAGGGCAATCTCTGCACGCTCGAAGAGGTTGCTCCCATTTGCATTCGATTCCGCAGATCTTGAGTGTCAGATGAGCATGTCCCCGGCGACTTCAGCGGAGGCCGGCACCTGGGCCAAGCCCACATTTCGTCATCTGCTCGAGGACACCGAACGCTTCGCGACCGTCGTCGAGCTCGTCACGAGCCGAGGCGTGCTCAGCGACCGGGAAGGCCAACGGGTCCTGGCCCGCGCCAGGGTGCTGGCCGAGAGCCCCCGGATCGACGTCCTCTCCATCACCGACAATCCGGCGGGCAACGCCATGCTCGCCGCCGACACGCTCGGCACCGATCTCGTCTCGCACGGCCAGGAAGTGATCATCCACCTCTCCTGCAAGGACTGCAACCGGAACTCGCTGCAAAGCCGCGGCTGGAACCTCGCCTCGGAGGGGTTCGACAACATCCTCGCCCTCTCGGGCGACTACCCGGTTCCCGGCTACGAGGGCATGGCGCGCCCGAGCTTCGACATCGACTCGGTAGGACTTCTCTCGATGTACTCGGAGATGAACCGCGGGCTTTTCGACGAGAAGACGGGACAGAGGATGAAGCCGACGAACTTCTTCCTCGGCGCCGTCGTGACCAACCACAAGCGCTACGAGCGCGAGGTCGTGCCCCAGTACCGGAAATTGCGAAGGAAGATCGAGACCGGGGCCCGGTTCATCATCAACCAGGTCGGCTACAACTCGCGAAAGGACGACGAACTGTTGCGTTGGCTCGCTTGGAGCGCGCTGGACGTGCCGGTTATCGCCAACGTCTTCGTTCTTTCCCGGGGCGCGGTCCGAGCCTTCAACGCCGGCCGGATCCCGGGTGTCGTCGTCACCGACGAGCTGGTTGCCCTCGCCGAGCGCTACGCAGCCTCTTCCGACAAGGGACGATCGTTCTTCTTAGAGCTGGCGTCAAAACAGGTGGCGATCGCGCGAGGACTCGGCTTTCGCGGTGCCTATCTGGGCGGGAGGCTGGAACCGAGCGACTGCGAGGACATCCTGGCCCGCGCGGCCGCGTTCGCGCCGGAGGACTGGAAGGCATTTGCCGGCGATGTCCAGTTCGACTATCCGGACGAGTTCTACTACTTCGAGCGCGACAACCAGACGGGCTTGTCCTCCTCCGAGGTGAACCGCGACTTTGCCGCCTCGCGCAGCCGTGCCGCGCGGCGACGTACCCGCTCGCGGATGCCGATCGGCTATCGCGCCTGCCGCTTGGCCCACTCGGCCGTCTTCGACCCCCGGGCGCCTCTGTTCGGCCTCGGGCGCAGGTTCTACTCGGCCCTCGAGGCGGGCCCACCCCAGGCGAGCATTCTTTTGCACCTCGCCGAGCACACGGCCAAGAAGCCGCTCTTCGACTGCCAGGACTGCGGGGACTGTTCCCTGCCCGAGATCGCCTACCTTTGCCCGGAGTCGCAGTGCGCCAAGAACCAGCGCAACGGTCCCTGTGGTGGCACCCACGACGGCCTCTGCGAGGTCACCGACAAGGAGTGCATCTGGGCTCGGGCCTACGAGCGCCTCAAGCCATATGGAGAGGAGGACTCGATGCTCGAAGGACCAATCGTCTTCAACAACAACGCCCTTCGGGGCACGAGCGCCTGGGCCAACACTTTCTTGGGAAGGGACCACACTGCCCGGCCCGAGGCCGAAAAGGAGGACGTCGGTTGAACATGACCGGTCGCGACTTCGTCGTCATCGGGGAGAACATCCACGCCACGCGCGTGCTGCTCAAGAAGAACGAGCGCGTTGCCACGAACGAAAAGGGCGAGGAGGTGATCGTCTTCGTCGACGAAGACGGCGTGACCCGTCACCTGCGCATCACCGAGGAGGAGAAGCGCACTCAGCCCTACCAGGAGGGGCGCATCAAGCACGTCAGGCTCGCCGTGCAGGTGGCCATGAGCGGAGACGAGCCCGATCGCTCGGTCGCGCTCGGTTACCTGCGCACGCTCGCCGAGCGCCAGGTCGCGGCGGGGGCGCAGTTTCTCGATGTGAACGTCGATGAGATCTCGAACAAGCCCGTCGACCAGATCGAGGCGATGCGCTGGCTCGTGGGAATGCTGGCGCCGCTAGTCGATGTCCCGCTTTCGATCGACTCGTCCAACCTCGAGACCATCGGCGCAGGCGTGGCGGCGGCTGCCGAGGCGGCAGGAGCTCGCGTCGGGCCGCCGATGTTCAACTCGGCCTCGCTCGAGCGCATCGAGGCGCTCGACCTGGCGGCACGACTCGGGGGGGCCGTCGTCGTGACCGCCGCCGGTGAGTCGGGAATGCCGGCAAATGCCGAGGCGCGGGTGGCCAACGCCACCCGGATCATCGAGGCGTCGCTGGCGAGGGGCATCTTGCTGGGCCAGATCTTCGTCGACCCGCTCGTCTTCCCGATCGCCGTCGACGGAGAGTACGGCCGGCACTGCCTCGACGCCATCGCCGAGCTGCGTCGGCGCTACGGAGCAGAGATCCACATCACCGGCGGCATGAGCAATGTCAGTTTCGGGCTTCCCAACAGGCGGCTCTTGAACGACGCCTTCTTGGCCTTGGCGATCGAGGCCGGCGCCGACAGCGGCATCGTCGACCCCACGGTCGTCAGCATCCAGCGCGCCACGGCCGCGGACCGTAGCTCACGCCCGTTCCAACTCGCCCTCGACGTCCTCACCGGCGCCGACGAGAACTGCCGCGCGTACATGAAGGCCCACCGGGCCGGCGAGCTCACGGCGTCGGCGTCCTGAGCGCCGCCGGCGCCCAGCGCCGCGAGCGCCCCGATGCCGGCTCTGTCTCAGCCGTGGTGGGAGGTGTGCTCCTGTCGGTAGCGGCAGGTCGCGGCCATGGAGCAGTAGTCGCACGACTCGCCGGCATGATCCACGTCCGGTCCGATGCCGATCACCA
>JBEKBT010000144.1:0-5443 GCA_050015255.1 Acidimicrobiales bacterium | reverse complement strand
CAGTGCGCAGGACCTAGAGCGCTTTGCGCGCAGTCTCAACAACAGACCGCGCGAGACGCTCGGATTCATGAAACCATCTGAGAAGCTCGCCGAGCTCGTTGCGACGACTGGTTGAGCCTGGCGGGCCACGCGGAGGTCTCTGATGAGTCAACGGGGACCAGGCGGGGATCGTGACGGGACTGATAAACTACTTCTTCACCATCGCGGGGTGGAGCAGTCAGGTAGCTCGTCGGGCTCATAACCCGAAGGTCGAAGGTTCAAATCCTTCCCCCGCCACTAGAAAAGAGCAGGTCAGAAGGGGTCTCGGGTTCGAGGCCCCTTCTTTTATTTCCGAATTTCTACCGGTTGTTCTACCGGATCGGCTGACAGGAGCTGGCAGCAGTCGATAGCGGCTGTGCGAGACCGGCACTCTCCGATCGGAGCGGTCGGTCGTGGCCTGGCCGACGCGCCTATAGGGCGGCGCGCGCTGCGGGTGAGGAAATAGTACCCATATATGCGTCTGGTGAGTAGGATTTCCTTCCGTGAGCATTGACGACCATCTCGCACTCCGAGAACGACTTGGCGAGACCTTTACCTACGGCGACGCCAAGAAGGCCAGTGTGGGTGACAAGCACCTCTACCGACTTCGAGACAGCGGGGAGATCACCGCGCTCGGCGGAGGTGTCTACCGATGGGCCGACGCGCCACCTGCCGATCCAGACCTCGTCGAGATCGCCGAGCGTGTCCCTCGGGCAACGCTGTGTCTCGAGACTGCGCTTGCCCGTCACGGGCTGATCGACGCCATACCTTCAGTCATCGACATAGCGGTTCCCCGTGGGGCTACGCGACCGGTGCTCCGAGCACCGTGCCGATTGCACCAGTTCGACACACGCACCTTCGACCTCGGTCGCGAAACGCTCGATGTCGGCGCTCGCCGACCGATCGGTCTCTACTCGGCAGAGCGCTCGCTCATCGATGTCGTCCGACTGCGTCACCTCGAAGGCTCGGACGTCGCATGGGAGGCGCTACGCCGCTGGATCGGCCGGCCAGGCCGCAGTCCGGCCCGCTTGATCGAACTCGCTCGGAACTTCCCCCGCGCCGAGCCGGCACTGCGGCGCGCGCTCGAGGTTCTGTTGTGAGCGCGCCAACTCGGGCAACCGTCGCGGGACGTGCGTACCTCGACTTGCGGAACAAGGCACGGGGCGACCGTCGGCCAGTCGACGAGCTCTTCCAGCTCTACGCATTGGAAGCATTCCTCGCTCGGTTGGCCGGGTCTCCCTATGCCGATCAGCTCGTCCTGAAGGGCGGGGTGCTCTTGGCCGCGTTCGGGGAACGTCGGCCGACTCGGGACGTCGACCTTCAAGGCGAAGTGCTCGACAACGACATCGACAACATTCGCCAAGTCATCTGTGAAGTCGCCGCTCAGGCACTCGACGACGGTGTTGTCTTCGAGATCGAGCATGCCTCTGCCGAGGTCATCCGAGACGAAGATGCCTACAGCGGCGTTCGGGTCTCACTTCGGGCCGACCTCGCGACCGCACGGCTCCACCTCCATGTCGACATCAACGTGGGGGATCCGATCACGCCCGCGCCACAGGAAGTCCACCTTCCGCGACTTCTCGGTGGCGAAGTAGTCGTCCGTGGCTATCCGCTCGTGATGGTCCTCGCCGAGAAAATCGTCACGGCGATAGCCCGCGGGACTGTCAACACCCGCTGGCGCGACTTTGGTGACGTGTACCTACTGGGTCGGCATCATCCCGTCGATGGAGCTGACCTCATCCGGTCAGTTGAGCAGGTGGCCATGTACCGCGGCGTTGAACTCTTGCCTCTCGCTCGGGTTCTCGATGGCTATGGTCCGATTGGTCAAGCGCAGTGGATGGCCTGGCGCAGGCGACAGCAGCTCGAGGACCGGCTCCCCGAACAATTTGAACAGGTGATATCGGCGATGATTGAACTGGCCGATCCGGCCATAGCTGGTGGCGTACGAGGTCAAGCGTGGGACCCTGGGTCAGGGGCGTGGCGATGATCCGGTCCGACACGCTCTGACTCACCGACATCGTTGCCGCCCGCTTCTTCGTCGTTGCCGCGATCGACGAGCACGCGGAGGACTTCTACGCGCACTACGGCATACCCGACACGCACCGAGTGGTGAGGAAGATCGGCGACCTGGCCGAGGATGTCCGCCGACGTTGATGGTCGGGGGCAATCACCTTGGAGCGATTCATGCGCCATCGATCGCGCGTGTCGGCGTGGTTGCTCGCATCACCGGGAAGCACGCGCAGGTGCACGACGGCCCCGGCGAGCTTGTCGATCAGATTGACCACCTCGGCGATCGCCGGAGAGGCGGGGGTGCCGACGGCGACAAACGCGCCCGGAGTGATGACCGAGCGGTCGCGGGCTTCGTCAAGGAAAGTCCAGACGAGACCGGTCTCGTCCTCGTCGTTCAGGTCGGCAGTGATGTCGACGGTGGTCATCCCGTGTTTCTCGATCCGGCGTCGCTTGACCCCCGATTGTACGGCTGTCCCCGTCTACGCTTCCGCCGCGCCGAAGATCAGCTCGCCGAAGGTGTTCGCTGCTTCGGCTTGCATTCCAGGGAGCACGTGCTGGTAGACGGTCATCGTGAAGGCGGGTGTGGCGTGGCCAAGGCGCTCGCTTACGACCTTCACGGGGACGCCGGCCTTCAAGAGCAACGTCGCATGGGTATGGCGAAGATCATGTAACCGGATCGCGGGAAGGCCGGACTTCGCCACGAGGCGCTCGAAGCTCTGGCTGAAGAAGTCCGGATGGAGGGGAGTGCCTTCGGGCCGAGTGAAGACGAGCCCGTGGTCCTCTCGCGACGCGCCAAGCAGGAGTCGCTCCTCGAGCTGTCGCTTCCGCCACTCACGGAGGACGGCCACTGTGCGCGGGTCGAGATCGATCGTCCGCCGACTGGAGCCGGTCTTCACATCGGCTACCTGGAGGTCGTAGGCAACCGAGATGACAGCCTGGCGGACGGAGAGCCGCTGCGCATCGAGGTCGAGGTCGGCCCAGCGCAGGCCGAGCACCTCGCCTCGTCGCATCCCGGTGCTCGCCGCGAGGTAGTAGGCGGGGTGGAGGCGATGATCGACGATGGCGTCGAGGAACTCGCGAAGCTGGAGGGCATCCCACACCCTCATCTCGCGCTTCTTGCGGGAGCTGAGTTTCGGCGGATCGGCGAGCTCGGCGACGTTGCGGATGACGCTTCCCTTCCGCATCGCGTCGGCCAGCGCCTTGTGCAGCGTCTCGTGGATCGCATGGATCGTCTTTGGAGCGAGGGGGCGCTGATCGTCTCGTCCCTCAGCAAGCGCGGCGTAGAAGCCATCGAGGTCCTCCGCGCTCAACCGCTGGAGTGGGATGTTGCCGAGCGCGGGAACGACATGGCGTTCGATGTTGCGGCGGTAAGAGTCGAACGTGCTCGGGCGAAGCTGGGAGTGCTTCGTCGGTAGCCAGCGCTCAGTCAGGTAGGCGCCGAAGGTGATCCGGTCCGGTGGCCGGTACTCGCCGTCGTTCTTCCGTTTGATGAGCTCGGTGACGAGCCGGTCTGCGTCGGCCTTGCGCGTGCCCGCCGGGTACCAGCGTCGGTGCTCCTTGCCGGTCGCGGGATCGACGCCTTCATAGATCACGGCGTAATAACGGTTGCCCTTCTTGGCGGTGTAGCCGCGCATGCTTGCCTCCTGGTCCCTTCGATGACCGAGCGACGCCTCACGTTTCCCTAGGTCGCTCGCTACGCGTTCGGCGGGCTCTCTTTGGTGTCGCCTCTTGATCGTTGGTGTCGGTCCGTGCCACTTGGTCCGGCGACCCCGTCTCGTCGATCACCTCGCCGACCCCGTCGAGCACGTCGGCGAGGCGCCGCAAGGTGGCGCTCGCCCGACGTACGTCGCCGAAGGCTTGCTCGGCCACGAGCTTGGCTCGGAGCGCGACCTGGCTCTGGAGGCGATCCTGCATTCGTGGTTGTTCCCGGCCGAGATTGAAGGCGACACCTTCGGGGTCGATGAGGACGTGGTGGGTCGTAAGGCCGGTGTAGGCCGCGAGCACGTCCTCGAAATAGGGGAGCGTTTCCTCGGTCCCGAGGAGCGCGTCGAGGAGAACGATCGGATCGAGCCCTTCTCGGACGGCGTCGGGTGTCGCCAGCCCGATCTCCTCGTCGACTGGCGGCGGGGTGAGGAACCACCCGATCGGCACGCCGAAGCCGCGCGCCAGGGCGAGGAGCTCGTCCGCGTTGAACTCGCGGATGCGCACGCCCTCGACGGAGCGTTCGGCCGCGGACCAGCTCGCGGCGGAGAGGCGCGTGCCGAGATATGGCGCGACGGCCTCGGCTGCCTCGTCCTGGGTCCAGTCGCGAAGGAGGCGCCCGCGCCACATGTTGTAGGCGACGACCTGGTTTGGGGTGAAGGTGCGGCGGTGCTTCTGGTGCCGGAGGCGAAAACTCATAAGCCCCAGCCTACTCCAACGGTCGAACAGACTGACAACGGTGAGGTTGAAAGGCGCTAGTCTGTTCTCACGTTGAAGTTCTACTCAGCAGTTGAATCTTTTGGAGGTCGGCGCATGGCTGAGGACCGAATCCCGAACGTGCTGACCGTCGAGGAGGCGGCGAAGGTGCTCCGCATCGGACGCACCGCCGCCTATCAGCTCGCGCAGCGTTTTGAGGCGACGGGTGGCGTCGAAGGGCTCCCGGTCATCCGGGTCGGTCACCTCCTCCGGGTGCCGGTGCCTGAGCTCGAGCGCCGGCTCGGTGGCCCGTTGCGCACCACGTCGCTGTCACCGGCGGCGGTGATCCGAGCGTCGGGCGAATCCCCATCCGCTCTTGCATCCGGTTCGCTCGACGACGGTGACGCATGTGCGGCGGTCAACGAGGATCAAGCAGCCGCATCTCCCGAAGCGCAGTTGAACGGTTCGCCTGTCGCGGAGCGCACAATCGAGAGCGGTCTGACGTCGGATCGCGTCACACCGAACCATCGACGCGCACGGGATCGCGCACGCAGCCGAGACCAACTCAGCCTCTTCGTTACCAACGCCACGCCAGTTGTCGACCACTCGGTTCGCGACGATGACTCGTTGGCTTCCACGCTCCGCCGTTCGCATCCATGACCGTCATCCTCTCCCTCCTTCCTCGCGTCAGTCACCGCTCGCAGCCGGCCGTCGTTCACGCCCCTTCTCGCTCCGCCCGCTCCACCGTCCTCCCCGCACCCCTCTCCTAAGGCCCGCCCCCTATGCCTCCTTCCCTTTCACTCGGTCTCTTTGGTGCCAAGCTCGACACCGCTGCATCCCCGATGCTGGGAGTTGCCGGAGCGCCGCGGCGATGATGAGCCTCACGCCGATGGCGCCCTCGGCCTGGCGCTACTACGCCGAGGAGATCGTGCGGGGCCGCGAGGATTACTTCGCGAAGGGCGCGGAGCGTCCCGGCCGCTTCCTCGGCCGCGGCGCCGCGGCCCTCGGGATCGCCGAC
>JBEKBT010000143.1:0-5506 GCA_050015255.1 Acidimicrobiales bacterium | reverse complement strand
TGCGCCGCACCCGTGGGCTGCGGGCGAACCCGTGGACTCACTTCCCCCGGCTCATCGTCTCGATCGACTGGTTGAAACGGGATCGCCCTATGCGCCTGTTCAGAGACGTACTGCCAGCCGTGCCCACTTACCCGAGAACCTTCGACCTACTCATCGTGGACGAGGTCCACAATGTCGCTCCTTCGGGAAGAGGCCGCTACGCCACGGACTCCCAGCGAACTCGGGCGGTCCGTGCGATCGCTCCCCACTTCGAGCACCGATTGTTCCTTTCAGCGACTCCCCACAACGGCTATCGAGAGTCCTGGACGGCCCTGCTCGAGCTTCTTGACGCCCAGCGCTTCGCCCGAGGTGTGGACCCCGATCCCGCCCAACTGCAGCGGATCATGGTGCGACGACTCAAGTCAGAGCTCCCCCCGCTTCCCGACGGCACGCCGCGCTTTCCCCGTCGCGTGGTCCAAGCCATCGAGGTCGCCTACCGGCCCGAAGAGCGAGAAGCGCACCGCTTGCTGGAGAGCTACGCGGGCCTGCGCCGCCGCTCTGTCACCGACGAGCCGGGGCGGATGGCCGTGGAGTTCTCCCTCAAACTGCTCAAGAAGCGGCTCTTCTCCTCCCCGGCGGCCTTCGCCCGGACGCTGGTAGTGCACCGCGAGACCGCGCTTGGCCGTGGACGGCTCACCGAGCGTCGTCCGGCATTGCGAGTGCTCACGGCGGCGATCGACCGAACCGAGGACGACGTCGCCGACGAGGAGGAGTACGCCGAGAGTGTCCGCGCCGCGCTCGCCACCTCGGCCCAATACGTCGGCTCACTCGACCCAGAGGAGATCGGGCTGCTCGACGCACTGGCGGTCTGGGCTGCCCAGGCCGAGGGACGCCCCGACTCCAAGGCGATCGCGCTTCTCGCCTGGCTCGACGACGTAATCCGCCCGGCTGGCCCCGACAGCATGCGCCGCTTCAGCGACGAGCGCGTGATCGTCTTCACCGAGTACCGCGACACCCAGCGCTACCTGGTCGATCTGCTCGAAGCCCATGGCCTGGGTGGGGACCGCTTGGCGCTCCTCCACGGCGGCATGGACGAAGTGGCCCGGGAGCACAACAAGGCTGTGTTCCAGGCAGATCCCTCACTCGATCCTGTGCGGATCCTGCTCGCGACCGACGCGGCGAGCGAGGGGATCGACCTGCAAGACCGCTGTCACCGCCTGGTCCACTACGAGATCCCCTGGAACCCGAACCGCCTCGAGCAGCGAAACGGCCGGATCGACCGTCACGGGCAACGCGCGGGGGAGGTGCTCGTCTGCCACTTCGTCGGTGCAGGCTTCGCCACCGCCCCACCCGGGTCGCTCGAAGACGACCTCGAGTTCCTGCACCTTGTCGCAGAGAAGGTGAACGCCATTCGCGAGGATCTCGGATCAGCCGGACCGGTCATCGCCACCCAGGTCGAAGAGAAGATGCTCGGTCGCCGCCGCCATCTCGACGAGGATGAGATCAACCGGGCCGCACCCAAAGGGCGCCTCGTCAGGCTCGACCGGGACCTGCGCGAACAGATCGGGCGGTTGCGAGAGCGCCTCACCGAGAGCGTCGTCGAACTTCACCTCGCACCGGTGAATGTCGAGCGGGTCGTGCGGACGGCGCTGGCACTTGCTCATCAGCCGGAACTCATCGAAACGATTGTGGAGCGTCCAGCAAACGACGGCGGGCCGCAGCGCGCGTTTCGCCTCCCGCGCTTTACCGGAAGCTGGGCCAGGACCACCGAGGGTCTCGCCCATCCCGTCACGGGCAAACTGCGGCCAATCACATTCGACCATGAGGTTGCCGCCGGCCACGACGACGTCGTTCTCGCCCACCTCGGACATCGCCTCGTCGCCCAGGCCGTTTGGCTTCTGCGCGCCGAGGTCTGGGCGGTCAGCACCGAGGCGAATCTCGCTCGTGCCACGGCACGCATAATCCCCGACGGGATCGTCGACGAGGTGGCGATCATTGCCCACGGCCGACTGGTAATCACGGGAGCTAACGGTCACCGCCTCCACGAGGAGGTCGTTGCAGCAGGTGGGCTCGTTCGCAACCGGCGCTTTGCCCGCATCCCGACTGTCAGTCAAGTCGGAGCGATTCTCGATGCGCCGACACTCGGAGTTCCGCCAGTCGCGCTTTGCCAGGAGCTCGCGAGAGGCTGGCCGGCTCTCTCCGAAGCGCTTCTCACCTCCCTGGTTCGTCGTCAACAGGAACGGGCCGAGAGTCTGGCAGCGGTGCTGGAACGTCGAGCGGACGAGGACGCGCGAGCGGTTGTCGCAGTGCTCGAGGAGCTGGCGCGCTCGATTAGAACCGAGCTCGGCAATGCTGCAGCCAATCTGCAGCTCAGCTTGCCGCTCTTTGCAGCCGATGAGCGCATCCAAGTAGAGCGCGACCTCGACGCGCTGCGGCGCCGGCTCGAGGAAATCCCGGCCGAGGCAGAAGCTGAGGCAGCTCTCGTTCGTCTCCGCTACAGCGATCCCACGCCTCGGCTGTTCCCAGCCGCCATCGAGGTTTGCGTCCCAGAGCACCTTGGATCCCCGCGGTGACAACGAGAAGCTTCCACGCCGAGTGGCTCTCGCTCATCGAGGTCTCCGGGCCGTTCCTCACTTTGCCCGTTCTCACCCGGGCGTTCCCAGCCGGCCTCGAACCGACCGATCTCGAGCTCGTCGAGCAGCTTCGGGTCGCCTACGACGAGGTGAGCAACGAACCCACGCTGGCTCCTCTCTGGGTGCACTGGGTGCTCGAGCGGCTATTGGGGCACACCGAGGAGGTACTCCGTCATGGCGCGGGCATCGGCGCGCGACTTACGCATCGAGTCGCTGAATACGGCGTCGATCTGCGACCCGACTACGCGGTCGTCGACCCGGAGCGAAGCGAAGAAGCCTCGCGAACGCGACTGCTCGTCGTGCAGTGCCCCTGGGGCACGCCTTTAGACGAGCGGCCAGAGGGGGCGACCTGGGCAGCAAGCCCGATCGACCGTCTGGAAGAGCTGTGCCGTGCGTCGGGGGTGCGGCTGGGGCTTCTCACCAATGGCGAGACTTGGACGCTCGTCGATGCCCCAGTTGGCGGGGCGAGCGGCACTGCCACCTGGGATGCTGAGTTATGGCTTGAGGAGCGTTCGACCCTCGACGCCTTCACCACCCTCCTTGGTGCCCGCCGGTTCTTCACCGTGGCGGAGAGCGAGACGCTCGAGGCCCTGCTTGGCCAGTCGGCCAACGCGGAGGCTGAAGTCACCGACCAACTCGGCCGACAAGTACGTGCTGCTGTTGAGCTACTCGTCGACGCTTGGAGCAAGATCAACCGGGAGCGCAGAGGCCGGCTGTTCGCGAACCTGCAACATGCCGAGGTGTATGAGGGCGCGGTCACCGTGCTCATGCGGCTTGTATTCCTCCTCTGTGCCGAGGAGCGGGGGCTGTTCCTGCTCGGGGACCCCATCTACGACGCCTCGTACGCTGTCTCGACTCTGCGGGCGCAGCTCGAGGAGGAGGCCAACACCTACGGCGAGGACGTGCTCGAGCGGCGCACCGGAGCGTGGCACCGTCTGCTGGCCACGTTTCGCATGGTGTACGCCGGGGCGCACCACGAGGACCTTTCCTTGCCCGCGTACGGGGGCAGCCTCTTCGACCCCGACCGATTCCCCTGGATCGAAGGCCGTCACCCGGATGGCCTGTCGCACTCCACGCCCGGCGCGCCCTTGCCCGTCGACGACCGAACCGTCCTCCATATCCTCGACGCCCTTCAAGTGCTGCGCTTCTCGGGGCGAGGCGGCACGACCGAGGCGCGACGACTGTCGTTCCGGGCACTCGACGTTGAACAGATCGGCCACGTATACGAAGGACTTCTCGACCACGCGGCCGTTCCCGTCGACACCGTCGTTCTCGGTCTGGCGGGAACGAAGCAACCCGAACTCGCACTCAAAGAGGTGGAAGCGCACGCCGGCCGCGGCAGAGAGGACCTGGAGGAGTGGTTGTCGGAGCAGACTGGCCTTAGCTCAAAGGCGGTGATCAAGGCTCTCGGACTAACCGGTTCGCCCGACGACATCAGCCGGCTGACCAGTGCGTGCGACAACGACCACGCACTTGCCGGCCGTATCGCCCCCTATGTGGGTGTCCTACGACGAGATCTGCGCGGCCTTCCCCAGGTGTGGTTGCCGGGCAGCATCGTCATGACCCAGTCTGGCGATCGCCGTTCGTCGGGCACGTACTACACCCCGCGTACGCTCGCGCCCACCACGACGTTCCCGACGATCGTCAGTTGCTCGAGGTCCGCTCGCGCCTCGTCGAAGAGCCGCCGCTTCGTCTCGGCGTCGGTGACGTCGAGGACGAGAAACGATTCGAGCTCACGCCGCTTACGGACTGCGTCGTCCACGAGTGGAGCCATCACCGTTGTCGGGTCGAAGAGGGTGCCACCGTGCAGCTCCGCGCCCTTTGCGGGGTCGAGATGGAGGTATTCCAACTGCGCGAGCGAGGTGATTCCGAGGAGCGAGTCTCCGACACGGAGCGCGTGGTCGACGAAGCTGAAGGGGCGGTCTTTCGCAAGCGTGACGAGCCACAGGGAGAGCTTCGCCATCTCGGTCGCCATGGGATTGCGGTCGACCCCGTAGATGCAGCGATCGGCCACGAGGCGAAGCGCGAGGATTTCCCTGTCGTTCTCGTCGCCGGGGAGAGGCACTAAAGCGCCTCCTGGCGGTCCTACTGGATCCCCCGGCGAGACTCCTTCGAGTGTCCAGGCTTCGAGCAGGCGAGCGGCGAGGTACCGGCAGGCGGCGACGAGGAAGGCGCCCGATCCCATGGCGAGGTCGCAGACGCGAAGGTCGAGCAACTCGACAGCAGGGCGGAGCTTCCACTGATCAGGCGAAGTTGCCGACCTCGTCACCTACTTCTTTCTTCGCGGCGCCCAGCTAGTACGGAGAGGCGGCAGCATCGCCCTCCTCGCCACCAATACCATCGCTCAGGGTGACACCCGGGAGGTGGGCCTGGACTGGCTGACTGCACGCAAGTGGTCGATCCCGCGGGCCGTGAAGAGCCGACCCTGGCCAGGCGATGCCAGTCTTGAGGTCGCTCAGGTGTGGCTCCACCGCGGGCCGTGGGAGGGAGTCGCGACGCTGGAGAACCGGCCGGTGAGCACCATTACCTCGGTTCTTGAACCTGTTAGCCGAGCGAGCGGCAAGGCACACCGACTGACATCCAACAGCGGAAAATCATTCCAGGGCTCGAACGTCAACGGGATCGGTTTCGTCCTTGAGCCGGACGAGGCCGAAGAGCTCCTGCGGCAGGATCCGCGTAACGCGGATGTTGTGTTCCCGTATCTCAATGGCGAGGATCTCAACTCACGGCCTGACTGCTCCGCAAGTAGGTGGGTCATCAACTTCTTCGATTGGCCGCTGGACCGTGCGATGCAGTATCCCGCCTGCCTTGGGATCATCGACACACGGGTGAAGCCCGCCAGAGAACAACTCAAGAACAAACCGAAGGAGAAACAGAACTATTGGCTCTACGAG
>JBEKBT010000142.1:0-5603 GCA_050015255.1 Acidimicrobiales bacterium | reverse complement strand
CCGGCGACATCACCAACGATGCCGCCGCCGGATCTGCCGCCCAAGGACGTCCAGCTACTGATGGACGCAGCTCGAGTCCACGGGCTCGAGATCCTCGATTCCTAAACGACCGGCATCCCACCACGCGAAGAAGAAACCTCAACAGATGATCACTACCTACACCGCCGCGCCCGACATCGACGTGATCACATCGAACTTCCCGATCCCAGGATTCGGTGTCGTCCCCATCAACGCGTTCGTGCTCCACGGCAGCGAACCGGTGCGCGTCGACACGGGGGCCGCCGTCGAGCGCGACGAATTCATGACCGCTGCAGTCCGTCATCGACCCGCTCGACCTCAAGTGGATCTGGCTGACCCACCCTGATTTCGACCGCATCGGCTCGCTCTCCCCGCTCCTCGACGCCAACCCCAACATCCGAGCCATCACCACCTTCTCGGGTATGGGAATCATGAGCCTGTTCGAGCCGCTCCCGCTCGAACGCGTTCGTCTCGTCAACTCCGGCCAACAGATCATCCTCGGTGAACGCACGCTCTGACCGCCTGGAAGCCTCCGGCGTTCGACACCCCATCCACCACCGGCTTCGTCGATAACATCTCCGGCGCCCTGATCTGCTCCGACTGCTTCGGCGCCCTCCTTGGCGCCGTCCCCCAGAGCGCCGCCGATCTGACGCTCGAAGAACTGCGCCAAGGCCAAGTCTTCTGGGCCACGGTCGACTCACCCTGGCTTCACAACGTCGACCCGACCGCCTTCGCCAGCGCACTGCACCGCGTTCGCGACACCGAACCGACCCTGATCCTCAGCAGCCACCTCCCCGTCGCCCCCGGCCACATGGTCGACCAGCTCATCGAATCACTCGAAGCGGTCCCCACCGCCATACCCTTCCTCGGACCCGACCAAGCTGCACTCGAAGCCATGCTCGCCCAGATGACCGCCCCAGCGGCCCAATGACCCCATTTGAAGACCCATGCACCCCTACCAAGCCCACCCGCTCGCCAACGAGAAGATCCGGGACCTGCGCCGCGCCGCCGAGCGAAACCAGCTCCTCAGCAGCGCCCGACCAACACCGACCACCTATCACGGTGCTTGGACGCCCTGCTGCGCCGACACCGGACCGCCGCCGACCTCATCAACCTCACCAGCGCGACAACCAACCGGTCGTGAGGAGCCATCAAGGTAGTGGGCCCTCGGGAGCGTCCCAAGGAGGGAACGACACCTGCGGTCAAAAGACCTACCAGCGCGGCCGGTTCACACCCTCTACCCCGGCTCTTCGGTGCGGGCTTACCCTCGAGGACCCAACCACACAGGTTACGCGCTTGGTTGTCCGGCTGAAAGTGGGGTCGTCCAACACCGTCCTAGAGCTTCCGACCAGCTAGGCAGGTATCCGGCCGCTTGATCCGCCCGGAGCCGTGCACGTGCTCCAGGCTCGGGATATTGGAACGGGCACACGGCCCTTTGCTTCCCTCGCAAGGCGACGGGGCCGTGCACACACGCACTTCATCGGACTCTCGTGCCGTCGCTTGAGCACTAGGCCTGTCACACGGTCGACAAGCATTCGAAGTCAATTTGTAATAAGATGAGTCCCGACCGGTGCCCGGGCTTGGCGGACGGGCGAGGATACGTGAGCCCGGGCGCAGGTCCGTTAGAGCGTGCCGCATCCAACTCATGCGCGCTGAGCTTCGAAGCTGCGTCCTTGACCTTCTCGCCGACGCCCTCTTGGGCCGCCTTTCCTTTGCGTCGGTGGCCAGGTCAAGGCTCTCGGCACCCTCGCCTCGGGCACGCTGACGGCGACCGCGGTGACGATTGTGCGGGCCTGCAGAGATAGAGACAGGTTGCCTGGGAGACCTACTGCGCCAGCCTGACTCGGTACACAGCAGGGGTGACCGTTACATCGAGCGGGAAGTCGTAGGTTCGGACTTGGAGCTGGGGCCTGAGTGCCTCGGCCGGGACCTCGCTCGGCAGCTCGACCAAGAGTGAGACGGTCTGTGGAGTCGAATTCAAGGAGACCTCGCGCGAAGCGAGATCTCCGAAACCGTTCCACACGTCTAGATAGACCTTGCCCCTCCCAGTCAGGCTCTCGAGCCGGAAGAGATAGATCTCACCCGAATGCGAAACAAGAAGCGGCCAAGCCACCCAGGTACTGCCGCCGAAGCCCGTCAGGGTCACCCCGGCGGGCGGGGTCTCGAACCTGAGCCGGTACGAGCCCGGTTGCCGCGCCGACCTTGCCTTGACGTTGGCGGGCACCCCCGGAGCAACTCCGTCAAGCAGGTTCGGACTCTGCGGAACTTCGAGCCGGCTGCCGGGCGCAAGTGGCACCGTATTGACCCTGATGCGCCGCGGCCGAGCATTGTACGTGAGCCGTAGCGAAGTCAGGGCAAAGGGGGAAGCTGCTCCGGCGATGAACTTGACCCAAACGTGGGATGAGGGAAGCACGTCGGCCACGTTGGCCACCACTTCGACCATCTCGTCAGGCGAAGTCGAGACCTTGGCGAGTTTCTGCCACTGACGGTCATCGCCGGTCGCCTGCACGCTTCCGCTCCCGATAGCCGTGAACGACAGCGACAGCGAACGACAGCGCTCGACGTTGAATTTGTAGGTCCAAGCGCCGCCGCCCTCTACGTAACGAGCCTGAGAGACAACGCCTTCTTTGTTGAACACTGCCGGCAGGGAGTGGCCGTCGCCCTCCGTCAGGAAATACGGGTCGATGTTGGTCGAGACCGGGAGTCCGAGCAGAGTAGTCCGTGCGAGACCCTCCCTCCAAGCCTGGCGCTGGAGCCTGACCAGCTGGCTGGGCAGCACGAAGCGCACGGGCACATCGAAGTGCGCCTTCACCGTCGCGACGGCGTCCTCATAGGTCGTGCAGTTGCCAAGCCCCACCACGAGGAACAGGGGTCGTTCGCTGTTGACCGCGGCCGCATTGGCGATGCTCGAGACCGCTAGGGCGCTAGGAGTCGGGCCGCTCGGCGCGTACCCGCCCGTTGGGAACACGGGGCGCCCGTCTATCCAGAGCGCCTCTCCGATTGGGTACAGGCCGGGCGGCCGCTGATACCCGATGAAGTGCCCCTGGGGTGCATTCTCGCCATGGAGGAGTTGCCACAGTCCCGATCCCTGTTCAGAGGGGATCGCGTTCCTATGGGGGAGATCCTGGCTCACAGCCAGTCCGGCGCTCGTCAGGGCGGCCTGGGCTGCGGCCACATAGTCCTCCCAGAGGGGGTTGCCGACGAACGACTGCAGGTCGGGATACCCGAAGGGAAGCCACGCGACCATCTCGTCGTTGAACGACGAGGTCTCGAAGTAATGCCGGGCGATGCCGGGAGTCCAGGAGGGAGCCATTCCCTGCATCGACCAACCCACCGGTACCTTGCCGCGTTCTCGAGCCACCCACCGTGCCTCGTGGTGGCCGATGAGCACCCCGATGTTGTCGCCGTCGGTGAAGACTACCGTCGCATACACCAGGTTCCTCTTGAGCCGGGGGGGTCGAGGCAATGGGCGTTGTACGGCCTTGGTGCGGATGGCGTTGTGAACCGTCAGGTTCGCGGCAGGAAGGCCCGGCGTGTCCGCCCCGACGAAGTTGATCCCATGTCGGGACGACAAAACCGTCTGGGCGCTCTCGTCGTCGCCCCAGCCGAACATCGTGGCTCGGCCTCGGCCGACCGTGCCGAGGATGGCTCTTTCGAGCTGGTCGCCGGGCTCGCCACCAAAGGTCATGTGACTCAGGTCAGCAGCCCAGGTGAACGCCCGGGCGCCAACCGCGTAGTCCCGGATCGTCCAGTTCACGACGCCCTCTGACGGATCACCTGCAAGGTCGCCCACAGACACCAGGGCCAGCGTCGACGGAGTCGAACCGGTCATCTGATCGAGAGCCCATCGATATGCGTTGGCCGGAGTCTTGAGATCGAGAGAGCGAAGGTCGAGGAAAAGGCCTAAACCGTCGGCCAACGGCCCGACGGCGTCGTCAGGCCCGAAGGCTGCGGTTCCACGAAGCCAAGCAAGCGTCGTGGCCACGTTGATCGTGGCAGGTACGGTCGGGTCCCATATCACGTACTGGTCGACACCTCGCTGGAGCGCCAGGTTGACCAGGTCCTCTGCGGTTCCGCTCTCAGAGCTGATCGCCAGCTGTCTCGAGTAGACATCGGGCCACAGGTTGAAGACTTCTTCGGGAAAGCAGTTGGACATGAGAGGTACCTGCAGGTAAGCCGCCTGCCCTCCGCTGGGCAGCCGGTGATTGACCAGACCCTGCAGGATGGCTAGCGCAACACGCGTCTCGCCGCCGACCCCGGTCGTGTCGACGACCAGCAGTGAGCCAGGAGATTCGGCGGGAGGTGGCAACCATCCCCAGGCGGTGTCGGCAGGTGATCGCTCAGCTCTCTGGGCGGCGGCTACCAACGAGTCGACGCTGGTCCCGTCGCGGCCGGCCAGTAGTGGCTCCGCCGCCGAACGGATCGGCTCCGGAGCGGACCTCGCGACCTTGCCGCCCATGACCATGCCGGCGCCGGCCACGCTCAGTCTGCCGGCGTCGGAAAGAAAGCGACGCCGACCGACGCGAACGTCTCCCGGCTGAGGTGAGCCTATTTCAGGGGGTTCTGGTAGGGGAATGTCCGTGCCTCATCGATGGCTGGCCTAATCCCGGTGAACGAATCGGAGGCCGGCCCAGATGAACTCCGCAACACGCCTTGCAAGCAACTCGGCCTCGGTATCGAGCGCCTCGCGCGAGCTCGAGGAGCTGCGGTTGGTTTGCGAGTGGAGCCAGTCGCGGGTTACTCCCTTGGCCATGCCGACTACCGCGGCCGCTAGCACTCGCTGATGGTCGGGATCGATGTCGGCTTGAATGAGCGGCCGGACCGCTGTTGCGATGGTGTCGTCGACCCGGCGCATCGCCTCGGCAAGCTGGAGGTCGTAGGGGAGCGTGCTGTCGAGCAGCAGTCGTATGGCGGACTCGTTGTGAAGCACGAAGCGAAAATAAGCAGCGCAAACTGCGTCAACCTGCTGGCGTGGACCCGATGCCGACTCGGCCGCGGTGCTGAGAGCGCCGATGATCCGCACGACGACGTCGTCGAGCAGTTCGAGAAAGAGCGCTCGCTTGGATTTGAAGTGCTGGTAAAGAAGCGGTTTCGTCACGCCGGCTTCGCGGGCGATGTCGTCCATGGTCGTCGCGTCAAGTCCCGACCGCGCAAAAGTCACAAGCGCCACGTCGAGCAACTGGCGTCTGCGTCTGGCTGCCGGAAGGCGAAGCCTTCTCGGGATGTGGGTTGGACTCCTGACGGCCACGACCGGGCATCCTAGTTTTCAGGCGTGCCCATGACGGGAACCATGGTCAGAGACAGCAAAAAAGACAGCAAGCAGGGATCGGCTCAGTTCAGGTGTCCCGCGCCAACCACGCCTCCAGCCGGCCAGGCAGGTCTTCTAGCGAGAAGTGCGCCCTTGCCACCGCTTGATTGCGGTCGAGCAGTTCCGGATCGGGCTTCGCCAGCCATACGGCCAATGGCGCCGGATCGTCTATGTCGAACCACTGGAAGCCAAGATGCCGCAGCTCACCGCCGACTGGATAGGGACCGATGGCCAGAGGTCGCCGGCAAAGGGACGACTCGACGCTCGGGTTCCCGAA
>JBEKBT010000141.1:0-5605 GCA_050015255.1 Acidimicrobiales bacterium | reverse complement strand
CTGCGACAGAGACCCCTGCTGCTGCGCCGTTCCTCTCACATCGCCAAGTCAACCCGATACGGCATGAAATCGCGAGCACCGTTCAGCCCTGCGAACAGGGACTTTCCGACCACCCAACTAGTGGTAGCCGATCGCTGGTTCGCCAGTTCCAAGCAGTGCTCGTCGTGCAAAGAGACCAAAGCCACGCTCTCTCTTGCGACGAGGACCTACCGCTGCGAGCACTGTGGTCTGGTCCTCGACCGAGACCACAATGCTGCACGCAACCTTGCCGCCTACGGCAAGAAGCACCTCGTCGCCGGGAGTGGCCCGGAGACTCAAAACGGACGCAGAGGGGATGCTTCGTGTACCAGCGACACCGGTGCACACTCCCCGAAAAGCCCCCGTGGCAGGAAGCGTCAAGACGGCTCCGGGCAACCGGCGAAGGCCGTCACCGCCTCTTCGCAATGGGAGGCGGCGTGAGTGTGCGTGTAACTACTGCACACTCGATCGCAACGGGCCGTCAGTCGTCATGATTCCTCCTGGCGTGGCGGCGTCGCTAGAGAAACATAGCGCCGGAACAACCCGCGGCCCGAGTGAGGTGCCCGGATCTGCCTCGGCCTTGGCAGGTCCTTGTGGCCCTGGGCGTGATGGCCTCGTTCTCAGTCGAGCCGTTCGTGGGCAGCTTTCGTGCCGGGAGGCTCACCTGCGATGGTTCAAGCCCCCCTCAAGGCCGACTGGAGTTGCTGGCCGTCCTGTCGCGCCGTGGCGCACACCTGGTTCGCGATGTGCATGTTGGGCTGGAGGCGCGCGTCCTTGTAGCTCGGCTTGGAGAGGTCGCTGTCGATCTCGGTCCGCAACGAGCTCACGTCGCCGACACACATGGCGAGCTCGTTCGAGACCGTGCCCGCCTGGTTGGTGAGCTGGGTGAGCAGCCCGTTGTGGTTGAGCGCCTTTCTGTTTGCGGCCGCGACCGCGGACAGCTGCGTTTGCAGGCTCTTGACCTGCCCGTTCAGCTTCGATGTTTGCGAGTTGAGGAACGTGATGGTGGCGTTGGTCGATGCCAGGTCGTTTGACAGCACGCCCTCACGGGCCGAGAGCCCGCGATTGAGAGCAACTTCGTTCTGGTCGCGTTGGCGCCATTGACGCGTGGCCGTCGTCTGTTTCACGGCCACGAAACCTGCGCCGAGGGCGGCCACGAGGAACACCGCGGCGAGGATGGCCACGAGGGCCGGAGAGCGACGTCGCGACTTTCTCGTCTCACCCAACATCGTCGTCGTGTCGGCGAACGCGGCGGCCGCAGACGCCGGTGCGCTGGAGGCGGCTTCTTCGACCGTCGCCGCTTCCTCGCCAGGCTGCACTGCAGCCGGCGCCGGCTCGGCCTGCTCCTGGTCGTGGGCCGTCTCGGTATCACTCACCTCGTCGACTGGTCGAACCTCGGCCGTAGCTGGCGAGTCGAGCTCAACGACAGCAGGAGGCTCCTCGTGCTGGTTCGCTTCCTCGGCGGCAGGCTCGGCATCGCCGGCGGTCCCGGCTTGAGGCGCGGCCTCGAGCGCGACGGCTTCGACGTCCTCGACGTCCTCGCCCTTCGTCGTCGTATCGGTCGTCGGGGCGGCCGCCGACGCCGGTGGGCTGTAGGCGCCTGGCCGCACCGTCACCGCCTCCTCCGCAGGCTGTCCGGCAGCTGGCGCCGGCTCGGCCTGCTCCTGGTCGGGAGGCGTCCCGGCGTCACTCGTCTCTTCGACTGGTCGATCCTCGGGCGTACCAGGAGAGTCGAGCTCAACGAGAGCAGGAGTCTCCTCGAGCTTGGCCTCCTCGCCAGCAGGCTCGGTATCGCTGCCGGTCCCGGCTTGATGAGCTGCGTCGAGCGCGACGGCTTCGTCCTTGGCGAGCGTCGTGAAGCCCGTGAACAACGGGCCCGCAAACGCCGGTACGCCGTACGCGCCTGGCCACGCCGTCACCGCCTGTCCCAGGGGCTGGCCGGGAGGCGACGCCAGCGCCGCCCGCCCTTCGTCGTGAGACAGCTCCCCGTCACCTGTCTCATCGATCGATACAACCTCGGGCATGCCAGGAGAGCCGAGCTCAGCGCCAGCAGCAGTCTCGTCGAGCTGCTTCGCCTCCTCGCCGGCAGCCTCGGTGTCAGTGCCGGTCCCGGCTTGGTGCGCTGCCTCGAGCTCGACAGCTTCGCCGTCTTCGCCCGGTGTCGTCGTATCGGTGAACGGGGCGGCCGTCGATATCGGTGCGCTGTACGCGACTGGCCACACCGTCACCGCCTGTTCCTGGGGCTGGCCGGGAGGGAACGCCAGCGCCACTCGCCCTTCGTCGTCAGATAGCTCCCCGTCACCTGTCTCATCGATTGATCGAACCTCGGGCGCGACGGGCGAGCCGAGCTCAGCGCCAGCAGGAGTCTCCTCGAGCTGCTTCGCCTCCTCGGCGCCAGATTCGATATCACTGCCGGTCCCGGCTTGGTGCGCGGCGTCGAGCGCGACAACTTCGCCGTCTTCGCCCGGCGTCGTCGTGCCCGTGAACATGGGGCCCACAAATGCCGGTACGTCGTAGGCGGCTTCGGACACACTTACCGCCTGTCCCTGGGGCTGGCCGGGAGGCGCCGCCAGCGCCGCCCGCCCTTCGTCGTGAGATAGCTCGGCGTCACTCGTCTCATCGATGGATCGAACCTCGGGCGTGACAGGAGAGCCGAGGTCAGCGGAGGCAAGAATCTCGTCAAGCAGCTTCGCTTGCTCGGCAGCAAACTCGGTATCTCTGTCGGTCCCGGCCTGATGCTGTGCGTCGAGCTTGCCAAGTTCTTCGACATCGCTCATCGTCGTTCCCGCCTTCCACACGTTCTCCATTGGCAACAGGTGCAACTTGCCCCCCAGTTCTATCGGCGAACAGGAGGCCAGAATTGAGCACCGGTCACGGTCTTTGGGAAGAACGGGGATCGTGCTCGCCGATCCGACCTGATGCTGGAGAAGGTCGAGATGCCTCCAGGGCATACGCCGGCTGCCAGTCGCCCAGGACCGGGGACTTCGGCGGGCGTGGCCGGTCGGCACTTGCCCACCGGTGACGGGTCACGAGACCCCGCCATCTGGCTGTGCGACGACGATCGCCGAACCGGCCTGAGGGGCGAGCAAGGCCGCCTCAGCGGCTGCGAGGAAGGCCACCGCAGCGAGCAGAAGGAACGCCGCGCTGAAGGGACCTCCCCCGGTGCTGGCGGCGCCGACCAGATGGTCGAGCGGAGCGCCGGCTCGAAGGGCGAGGGCTCCCGCTGCCACGCCGAGGCCCATGGTCAGCTGCTGGATCGTGCTCGAGAGCGTGTTGGCATTGCTCATGCCCTCAGGCGCCACATCCGCGAAGACGATCGTGTTGTAGGCCGTGAAGCCGATCGACCGGAAAACCCCGCTGACAACCAGGACGAGCACGATCAGCACGAGCGAAGTCCCGGCGGTGAAGCTCGCGCAGAGCGCCAGGGTGAGCCCGGCTGCGGCCCCCGCGGTCATGAGCACCGTCCGGAAGCCGAACCGGTGCAGGATCGGGGTGGTAAAAGGCTTGATGGCGATGTTGCCGACGAACACGCCGATGACGAGCACGCCCGAGCGGAGAGGGCTCCAGCCGAAGCCGTTCTGGAACATCAGCGCCAGCAGGAAGGGCGCGGCGCTGATCGCCATCCGGAACAAGGAGCCGCCAAGGCTCGAGGCCCGGAACGTCGGGACGCGAAGCACGCGCAGGTCGAGCAAAGGGTGGGCGGTCCTCCGGAGGTGGCCGACGGCCCACCAGATCAGTACCGCTCCTGCGCCGATGGCTGCTCCGACAGCGGCCCAGGAGACGCTGCCGTCCGTGACGAGCTCGAGCCCGAAGACGAAGACACCCAGCCCGGCCCCCGTCAGCGCGAATCCCCCCCAGTCCAGGCCAGCCGGCCGGCCTGGGCGCAGATTGGGCACGATGCGCACGGCGACAAGCAGGGCGACGAGACCGAGCGGCAGATTGAGGACGAAGATCCAGCGCCATGACGCATAGGTCACGAGGGCGCCGCCGAGGGCCGGAGCGACGACCGGCGCCACGAGCGCCGGCCAGGTGAGATACGCGATCACCCGAATGATGTCCGCCTTGTTCGCCGCCCGCAGCACCACGAGACGACCGACGGGCACCATCATCGCTCCGCCCATGCCTTGCAGCACCCGTGCCGCTGTCAGCTCACCGAGGCTCGTGCTGAGCGCACAGAGGCCCGAGGAGACGGTGAACAGGACGATGGCCCCCGAGAAGACCAACCGGGCGCCGAAGCGGTCCGCGATCCACCCGCTCACAGGGATGAAGACCCCGAGGGCGAGCAGGTAGGCGGTGATCACGACGTTGAGCTCGACGGACGGGACTCCGAACGACCGCGCCATGCGCGGCGCGGCGGTGGCGATGATCGTCCCGTCGAGGTTCTCCATGAAAAACGCCCCGGCAACGAGGAGGGCGAGGCCGGTCCAGACGGGTCGCTCGCCGCGCCTAGGCGCCTTGGCTGGTCCTGCCTCGCCTTCTCGTGACTTGCCGAGGTCCTGAGCGCCCCGGCCGCCGAGGCGGGCGAACCTCGACCTGGTCCTCAAGGCAACGAGGAGACGATCTCGGCCGGCAGGACCCTCTCCGACCCACCGAGGATGGTCACCGCCAGCACGTCGTCCGCCGTCGCCTCCCGCGTCTTGCGCATGCCCTTCGCTCAGCTTGCCGCCATGACGACGAGACGATCGTCAATTCCAACACGTCGTCGATGTCATGACTGACGGGAGCATACCGCCGCCCTCGGACTTCAAACGAGGACGGCTGCGCCAGGGGCTCGACCTCCTTCGGGCCAGGCGCAGCCGTCAGCTTGTCCAGCTGTGTCGAACGAGGTGCCCTTTCACACCTGTCCGCGTCCGGCGAGGAGGATCTTGTGGTTCTCGCCCCTCTCCCGAGTCGCTAAGGGGCGCGTGTTTTTGGGCTCGCCCGGGCGTCGTATCATTACCGGGCGTTCGCGAGGGTTCCGGGTGCACACCGGAACAAGGGGGACACCGCTGTGAAGACAGGGGCTGCTGAATCTTCTGACCGTCGGAGGCAGTCCACACCTCTCAAAAGGGGCGCCTCCGTGGTTGCCGTTGTGCTCGCGACTCTGGTGGGACTCGGTTGGCCGGCCATACGGGCGGCAGCACAGACGCCGACTCCGCCTGCCCCGAGTCCACCGTTTCGGGTCAAGACCATCAGCCAAGGCCAAGACGCGAGTCCCCTGGTCAGCTTGCCCACAGGCCTGGCTCCGGCGACGGTCGGGGCCGTCTACGGCTTGAGAACCGGGCTGGTGTCGCCTACGAGCGCGATAGGTGCCGGGCAGGTCATCGCCATCATCGACGCCTACCACGACCCGAACGCGTTGAGTGACCTGGACACCTTCGATGCGCAGTACGGATACCCCGCTCTCGCTACCTGCTCTGGCGCCCCACCGTTCACGGCGAGCACGGGTGCGTGCTTCTATCAGGCCGATCCGCAGGGAACGCCCAGCACGGACAGCGACTGGGCAGTGGAGGAGTCGCTCGACATCGAGTGGGCGCACGCGGAGGCTCCCGGAGCCACCATCGTGCTCGTCGAGGCGGCCAGTACCGCCAGCCTCATGAGCGCGGTC
>JBEKBT010000140.1:0-5626 GCA_050015255.1 Acidimicrobiales bacterium | reverse complement strand
TCGACATCTCGGTGGAATCGAAGCGCATCATGGTCACTGCATTGGCCCCCATGGCGGCGGCGTTTTGCACCATGCGGTCGAGCGCCTGGCGCCGCGCGTCCTCGTTGAGCTTGACGTAGGACTTTATCTCGCCGCCGACGAGGCTTTTCAGGGCGGCGGCGATGTTGCCTCCCAGACTGCGGGAGCGGACGGTGAGGCCGAACACCTGGCCGAGGGTCTTCACCACCCGGGCCTCGGGGATGTTCTCTGTCGTCGTGACGATCATGGGCCGCGAGAAAGGCCCACTCCCCCCTGCCGGCTGGCTCGGGTAACTGGGAAAGTCGGCTGGGGCCTGCATGGCTGCCTCCTGTGACTTGGGGCGTCGATGACTGTGGGCGCCTTCGAACATGATGTCACCACGGCCAGCCACCCGGGCTCGACCGGCCCGGCTCGGCCGGCTCCGTGCCCCCGTCGAGCCCCGCAAGACGGCTCGGCTTCGCGGTGACGGCTACGCCCACGTCGCACGCGTACGCCTCCATGACCCCCAGCCAGTTCCCTGAAGCTCGGGATCCCATAAATGGGCTCATTGCGCCTCCCACGGACTCACTGGACCTCTTCGTAGCTCGCGCCCGACTCGGCATCGTTAGGAGCGCCTGTCGGGAGGATTACCGTATCCGGCGATCGGTACGTCCAGCTCGCTACCGCCGGTCAATATTGGGCGCGTCAATCTGGTCGTGCCCCCCGCCCGGAGCGCCAAGGCGCCAGAGCAGCTATGTGGTGCCTAGTCGCTGATCCTGGCGGCCCAGCGATTTCGTCGCGAGCGAAGTTCTCGACTAAGGGAAGGGTCAGGGTCATCCCTGATTGCCACACGTCACGAATGTCGTGACAATGGGATGCAAAGACATTCGCCCAGCGGCCTTTCATCGGTTAGGTGTCGGGACAAACGCGGGCGACCCCGCTAGGGTGCGGCCCGTCAGCGCGGCGATAGCGAAAAGGACAACAGATGAGCACCGCTACTCTCCCTGATACCTTCGACCAGCAAACCGAGAGTCGCTGGGCCGTAGAGACCCATGGGCTGACCAAGCGGTTCGGCGAGAACGTGGCTGTGAACAACGTCGAGCTTCTCGTCCCAAGGGGATGCGCGTTCGGCTACCTCGGTCCCAACGGCGCCGGCAAGACCACCCTCATCCGAGTGCTGCTGGGGCTGACGCACGCCGATGCCGGCACGATGTCTCTGCTCGGATACCCGGTCCCCAAACATCGTGATCTGGCACTGGCGCGAGTCGGCGCCATTGTCGACGAACCTCGGTTCCACGGCCATCTGACCGGAAGGCAGAACCTCCAGATCCTCGCCGCGGCTCGCGAACCGGCCGCCCGCGACCGCATCGGACCGGCTCTCGAGCGCGTCGGCATACTTCAGCGCGCCAATGACAAGGTGTCGAAGTACTCGATGGGCATGCGCCAACGTCTCGGCGTCGCCGCCTGTCTGATCGGGGACCCCGAACTGCTCATCTTGGATGAACCCATGAACGGTCTCGACCCAGCGGGCATGGCCGACATGCGAGAGATGATCATCTCGCTCGTGGCCGAGGGCCGCACGGTCGTGCTGTCCTCGCATCTCCTCGACGAGGTCGAGCGGACATGTGATGCCGTTGCGATCGTGGACCGGGGCAAGGTGGTCCGGCAGGGACCGATCTCGGAATTGCTGGCGGGAGCAACCCTTGCGCTCCAGATCGAATGCTCCGAGCCTGATCGAGCCCGCAGTCTCATCGACGCCACCCGCATCGGGGCCCACATCGAAGTCGGGTCTCTGGGCCTCGGCATCAGCTTGCCGGCCGGGACGACGCGCGATGTCATCGCCGAGATCAACCGCGTCCTGGTGGAGGGTGGTATCTCGGTGTATCGGTTGCAGGAGATCCAGGCGTCGCTCGAATCGTGGTTCCTGCAGGTCACGAGTCGACTGGGGGCCCCGGAATGAGGACGCCTTCACCGGCAACCGCGAGCGTGGCAACTGTGCCGGCCGACGCCGCGGGTGACCATCGGGGTTCGCCGATACCCACCGGCGCCATGATCGCCACGAGATTCATGGAGCTGCGCAAACGGCGCGGGCTCATGATCGCCCTGATCCTGGTGAACATCGGAATCCCGACCGTCTTCCTCGTCGTGCGGCTGCTCGCACACGCGATCGCTCCGAAGTCTTACGGGCCGGCCGGCGGCTACGACATCTACACGGGCCTTTGTACGGGCGTGCTTTACACGTTCGGCTTCATCGTCGCCGCCACCTTGGGCTGCACGGCAGGTTCGGTCGACCTCACCGAAGGGATGTTCCGCCACCTGGTCGTGACCGGCCGCTCGCGTTTGGCCCTTTACCTCGCCCGGATCCCCGCCGGGCTGGCCATCGTCGTGCCCTTGGTGGCGGCGGGGTTCATCATCGTGTGCTCGGTGTGCGTCTTCGCGGCTCCGACGAGACTGAATTACGACGGTACCAACGTGCCAGCCGGGCTTTCGCGCGCCGGGTTCGAGACCTGGGCCGGCAACCATCCCGACACTGTCATCTGCGACTTCCCCTACAACGGACCGGGTCTGCCGAACGTCCCGTGCGGCCCCAACGGGACGATTATCAACGCGCAGGGGTCACAGGGACCCGGGCAGGCCACCGTTACTCCCGCCCAACTCAAAGCCGCCGCCATCCTGATCGCGCGGCAGGACTATACGAACTACTCCAGCGACTTTCTCTACCCGTCGGATTCCTTGATGATCAGAACGGGGCTGTGGATAGAGCTCGAAGCAGTCATCGGGTTCATCGTCGGACTCGGACTCGCATCGCTGCTCGGGCAGAGAACCGTCCCGGTGATACTGATGATCGTGCTCGAGATCATCCTCACGCCCCTACTCTCCCGAGCACGAATCGCCCACCTGTTGAACCTGCAGCGCTCGGTTGTCGGCGTTGCCATGGCCCACTTGACGCCGGGCGGCCTTCCCGTGTTCGGAGGCGGCGGAGGTGGTCCGGGCGGGGGGCAGGGAAACCCGTTGCTGGTGCCTGAGTCGATCACCTGGGCCGTCTTGGTCATCATCGCGTGGCTCGTAGGTTGGACGGTCCTCGGAGCATGGCGGATGATGACCAGAGACGCTTAAGACACACTGAGTCCCGGGCAGACTGGCCTGTGGCCGCCGCTTCGCGGAACCGATGCTCTGGCGCGCCGGCAACCTCTCGACCGCGATGTTCTGCGTGTCCGTTCTGGACCGGCTTTGATCTACACATTGGGGACGCGCGACCGCCAAGTTCTAACGTTGTTACGGGAGGAGTCGACCATCGGCAGGCGCTGGCACCAACCTGTTCCAGTTCCGGCTCAAACTGGTGGCCGACCGCCAATACGGAATCGTTCCCTGGCCCGCATGCCTCTCTTGGCTACTCGTAACTCCTCGGCCAGCGATTAACGACGGACAGCGACAGGGCTGGGACGGTTTCCCTTACGAGCCGGCTGAGACGCGGTCGCTGGTGTACTGAGGCGCCCCAGATCCGGCAGGGAGCAGTTGCAAGAAGAAGGTGGTCGCGCCGGGCACGCGCGGCACGCTCGTGGACGCATGGCCACGACCGGTCGAGTCGGTGGTCAGTGTGCCGCCGTTGTCCGACGTTTGCGGGCACGATCCTGGAACCTGCTGCATGAGCACCGCGTAGGTCGTGTTCGGAGAGCCCGCTTGCAGCTGGATCTCCGCCCGGAATGAGCTGGCCGTAACGCTCAGCACCACAAACCCCACAGAGGTAGCCGCCTCGCTGGTGTTCGTGGTGCAGTCTCCTTGGGCGGGATTGTTCGTCCCCAACGCCACCCTCTTGCCAGTTGCCGGGACCGACGTGGACGTGGACGTGGACGTGGATCTTCCACTGGCAAGAAAGTGCGCTTCGATCCGTGCCGGAGACAAGGCAGTTGGGTAGATCGCTACCTCATCCACATCCCCGATCATGCCCTGGTTGATGTAACTGTCAAGCCAGTACCCGATCCGGATCGGGCTCGCCAGCAGGTTGATTGCTGTGACAGGGGTGAGCTCACCCAGGTCGTGCCCGTCGACATAGCCGGTTACCTTGTCGGCCGCGGCGCTGTAGGTGATAGCGAGATAGTGCCATCGGCCGTCCCAGAGGTTCACGCCGACAGTTCTGGTGTCCCAGATGGGGAGGGTGCTCGCGTTCTCTACCCCAACGTAGAGGTCGAGAACCAATTGGCTGGGAGTGCCATTTCCAGTGTCGCTCGTCCAGGTCGACAACCCGGCAACGTTGCCCTCGCCTGCCTGGCCCATACTGACCAGCGATTGGTCCCGGACGGTTCCGGTGCTGCGGAACCACGCCTCCAGTGTGAAGCTGTGATCGCCGGTCAAGCCCGAGCCGGGACCTCCTGTACCGACCCCTGAGCTCGGTGAGACAGCAGCTACCGCTGAGTCACCGGCGATGGCCCCCGGCACACCGAAGTGCACCCCCGAAACGTAGGTGCCATTGTTCGCTGACGCCGACGAGTCGCACATCGTCGGCCCAGACGACTCGTCGAGCCGGAAGTACGCGATCGGCGAGTCAGACAGCACAGCCCGTGAATAGGAATCGGCCACGTGAGATCTACAGCCCGTGGATGCAGTTGTCGTGGTGGTCGAGGTTGGCGGGATCGTCGATGTCGACGTGGCCGCGGGAGGCGAGGTGCTGGAGCTGCATCCCGCCAATGCCACAACGCAGACCACTAGGGCGGCTGTGACCCCGAAACCCCAGGAACTACTGCGAAATCTCTGTGTCATGTCGCCTCCCGACGTGCCACAACACGCGCGGCTCAAACAAGCAGGCCACGGCGGTGACCAGCAATCGGCACTCGCAGACTGTGGCCACGCGAATTTTAGTCTTCGAGACTGTCACTCACCAGGGGCTTCACAACCCACTGAGACAACTCCACGGTCTCTGGCAGCAACACTGTCGACTCCGCGCGACCAGACGAAGGTCGGCGTCACCGTCAGACGGCGAGTCGCCCAGTCGTCGAAACGGTGACGCGCCAGAACGACACCCACCGCGCTGCTCGAAAGTGCTGGGGACCACGCACCGACTCGGCAGGGGCGACTCCCGGGGAGGGGGGTCTGGGCGACAAGCACGGTGAGTCGTCGGCACGATTCGGCTTACCCGACGTCGACACAAAGACGGGGGGGAAGGGAGCTGCCCCCTCCATTTCGGTCCGAGGTTGCCGGTCGGAGCGCCTCAGTACGCTCGGAAGTCGTGCAGGACTACGCCGAAGCCTGGACCTCCGAGCGAGGGCGCCGCCACCCGGCTGGTGTACGACCCCGACGGCAAGCCCACCGGTGCTGGTACCTCGTGGACGCCTGCGCCCGCACGCCGGCGAGCTGGAACGGCGGCCTTAGCCTTAGCCGCTCCACTCACTAGGCCCCGCACCGAGAGCCCCAAACCGCCCCGCCGGGGACCCTCGCTCGTCCCCGATACCTCGCCCCGCTGTGCCCGCAGTGGCACCTACTCGGGGCGGTACTCCCGTTCCCCGGTTGCTGGGTTGTACCAAACCCGCATCGGCTTGCCTGTCGAAGGGTCGGTGAAGACTTCGCTCGTCGGCTGAGAAGACTTGCTGGCAACCTTGCGGCTACTTCGGTAACGGTCCCAGCCGAAGAGCGC
>JBEKBT010000139.1:0-5894 GCA_050015255.1 Acidimicrobiales bacterium | reverse complement strand
AAACAGTGAGCACCATCGGAAAGCCCGTCGGAGGAGCCCGCGTGGGCCAGCACAACAGCTTGGCGCAATACTTGGCTGGCGAGCTGTCGCGGCAGATCCGTCGCCAGGGCACCCAACACCCTGTCGAGGGAGCATTCATGGGCAACCAGGACATTGAGGAGCTTCGGTATCGCGATGCCGACGGTGAACCAATCACTTCATCGTTGACCGATTCCGGATTCGATTTGTCTTTGTTCCGGCTCCGGGCGCAATAGCGAGCCTTGCCTAATGGCTGCGGCGTCGCTCGTCCTGGCCCTGCAGTCGTCGAAGGCTTGCACCCTTCAGGCGTGGCCTTGAATCCGGCGTTTGCATCTCTGGCTCGCCGACCGGCGGATGCCATTGGGTCCTTCAGTCAGCCCGATACGTACGTCTTCGGGAAGCAACGCGATCCTCGCCGCTCGTTCGATGTGGCGAACGAGAGCGATTGGGCTCGACAACGGCCAGTCGTAAAGGGACGACATGACCGGAACTGACCGCCGCCTGGCACACTCGGCGAACCAGCCGTCACCATAGAAGTCGGCGACGACGTCCGTCGCCCACTGCGCTAAATCGCGACCTTCGGGCTGAACAGCGACCCTCTCAATCGGTCCAGCCCAATCCGCCCAACAGGTCAACTCCTCCGGTGGCCATCGGCCGTCATCTTCCACAGGCCGAGTGTGTCACGAGGCTCCATCACTGAGTCGGCCGGTTCCTCGGACCCAGTGCCAGCGATCGCCCCGTCTGCGACCAACCGGCGTCCGTGGCGAGGCTTGCCCAACACAGCCGAGCCAAGAGGGGCCGCGACCCTCACTCGTGAAAACAATGGCTCACCAGCCGCGTTCGGCGAAAAAAGTTCGGCAAATGTGGTGCAAATGTGGTGCACGGCGCCCCTGGACGCGCCACGAGGGGCCGATTTCAGCCCCTCGCACGGCCGTGACCTGGACTTTCTTTGGAGCGGACGACGGGATTCGAACCCGCGACCCTCACCTTGGCAAGGTGATGCTCTACCACTGAGCCACGTCCGCGTGCAGCCGAATCTTACCAAGCCGGTCGCCGTTTCTCACTGGCGACTGACGTCGCCGCCCGGCTGGGCAGGGCGGCGGGTTCGCCGTGTCGGCCCGGAGGCGCGAGTTCCGGCGCCGGCGCGGCGCCTGGGCCGAACGACGGCCAGGAGCTCGTCGAGGCTGTCGACGACCATCTCAGGGAGAGCCGATATGTCGGGCACGGTCTCCCTGCAGCCGTTGAACCCGAAGTAGACCGTGCCGCAGTAGCTCATCACGGTCATGTTGAGCCCGGCACCATCGACAACCGGCCCCAGCGGGTACATCCCGGCCACACGCGCTCCGGCCAGAAAAAGAGGAAACTGAGGTCCCGGGATGTTCGAGATCGTGACATTGAACGCCGGCCTTAGACGATCGAACACACGCATCGAGGAGATCAGACGAGCCGCACGGCCGATGAGGGCGGGAAAGGTGAACTCCGTCCAGTTGGTCAGCACGTCTGCCCCGATCAGAGACTGCTGAGTCTTCGCCTCCGACATGGCGGCAGAGACCAGACGCAGGCGCTCGATGGGATTCGCGACATCGGTCGCGAGCGAGGTGAGCATGGCTGAGAGCCGATTGCCTGCGCCCAGCCCGTCCTCGTCGGCGCGCACGGAGATCGGCACGAAACCGACCAGCGGCTCGTCGGGCAGCTCACCTCGGCCAAGCAGGTACCGCCTCAGCGCCCCGGCGCAAAGTGCCAGCACCACGTCGTTGACAGTGCACTGGAATTGGTTCTTGACCGCCTTCAAGTCGTCAAGTGACACCTCGCCGAAGGCGACGCGTCGGTGCGGCGTGATCGCGAGGTTGAACGATGTCCTCGGTGCGCTGAAGGGCGACGGCGGGGGCGGGACTCCCGAGTCGCGATTGTGCTCCGAGAGATGCAGTGCCGTCTCCACCAAACGTCGGACGGCCGTCACCGCTTTGATGGGGCTGGAGACGAGCTGGGCCCACGCTGCCACAAGGAGGTCGATCTCGTTCGGGACGCGCTCGGGTTGCCAGTCGTCCTCATCGACCTGCGGCGGCGGATCCGCCTCGAGGTCGAGCCACGTGGCGGAGAGCTCAGCCCCCGAGACACCGTCGATCGCGGCGTGGTGCATCTTCACCACGATCGCCTGGTGGCCACCTTCCAGACCTTCCACGACGTACATCTCCCACAAGGGGCGCTGGCGGTCCAGAGGTAGGGCGACGATCTGGCCCACGAAGTCCTCGAACTCCGTCCGACCGCCAGGTGACGGTAGGCAGGCCCGGCGCACGTGGTAGTCGAGGTCGAAATCCGGGTCCTCGATCCAGACCGGGTGCGCGAGGCGGAAGGGCACCTCGACCACACGGCGCCGGAACTGCACCGCACGGTTCAGGCGACGCGCCACCATGGCGTGCACCTGGGGGAAGGAGAAGCCTCCGGGCGCGGTGGCCGGGTCGAGGAGGAAGACCCCGGTCACGTGCATGTGATTGGTAGGCGTCTCCATGTAGAGAAACATGGAATCGACCCCGCTCAGGCGCTGCACTTCACCTCAACTCTCTCTTACCGGCCGCTGTGGCCGAAGCCTTCCGCGCCGCGTTCGCTCGTTTCGAGATGGTCCACCACGAGGAAACGGGCCTTCTCCACCCGGCAGATCACCAACTGGGCGATCCGGTCTCCACGGTGGACCTCATAAGGCGCCACGGGATCTGTGTTCACAAGTATGACCGCGACCTCACCCCGGTAACCAGGGTCAATCAAGCCGGGCGCGTTCAGGCAAGCGATCCCGTGGTTGGCTGCCAGCCCGCTTCGCGCCAGTACGAGGCCGGCGTAGCCGTCGGGGATCTCGAGGGCGACCCCGGTAGCAATTGTCGCCCGCCCACCGCCCGGGGCGAGCAGCGTGTCGACCCTGGCAACTAGGTCGCAACCGGCGTCGCCGAGCCGTGCATAGCTCGGCGTCAGAAGGTCCGCATCGAGGCGGAGCAGTGGGATCTCGAGCACGACAGCGCACCGTAGTGGAGCTTGCAGATACGATGCGCCTCGGTGCTCGCCTGGATGGATCTCGAGATGACCGGTTTGGACCCGGTCCGCAACGTCATCGTCGAGATTGCCACGATCGTCACTGACGACGAGCTGAACATCGTCGCAGAAGGACCCGACCTCGTCATAGGCGCCACACCTGAGCAGCTGGCCAACATGGACGAGGTCGTGCGCAGGATGCACACGACAAGTGGGCTCCTCACCGCGATCGGCAAGTCCACCGTCACGATCGAAGAAGCCGCTGGGGCCACCATCGAGTTTCTCAGGTCGCACATCCCCGTCCCGGGCTCGGTGCCACTTTGCGGGAACTCGATCGCGATGGACCGTCGCTTCCTGAGGCATTACATGCCGGCTCTGGACGATTACTTCCACTACCGCACGATCGACGTCTCCACCGTGAAAGAGCTCTGCAAGCGCTGGTACCGCGAGCTGTACGCGGCCCGGCCCCAGAAGCTCACCGCGCACCGGGCACTCGACGACATCCGCGAAAGCGTCGCCGAGCTGATCTATTACCGCGAGCAGCTCTTCCGCACGCCTGCAGAGGTACAGACGCGGGTGGCACTGGCAGCGGAGATGGCTGCTGAGGCGGGCGCTGCGAAATTGGCAGCGGAGAAGGCCGCGGCTAGAAGGCAGGCGGGCGCTGTTGCGGCTGCCGCCGACGACCAGCTCTGCCCCCTGGGACCGTCGCCCGCCGAGGAGCCCTCCTAGCCAACCGGGCAACACCGGGAACGGGCATGGGTCAGCTCGTCACGAGATCGCGACGTCGATGACGATCCGGCCTCGGGTTCGTCCCGCAAGGATCTCCTCGGCTAGCGCCGGTACTCGCCTGAGCGGTTCGACGACAGTCATCTCCTCCATGACGGCCGGCGGAAGCTCACCTGCGAGCCGCTCCCACGCCCGCTGTCGAAGCTCGGGCGGGGTCCGCACGGACTCGATGCCCGCCAAAGTCACGCCGCGGAGGATGAAGGGATGAACCGTCGTCAAGAGCTCCGCGCCGCCGACGAGCCCGCAAGCGGCCACACACCCTCCAAATCGGGTCTGGCTGAGCACACTGGCGAGCGTCGAGCTCCCGACCACGTCCACTCCGGCGGAGAACCTCTCCCTGCCCAAAGCCCGCCGTGGCGCGTCGGCAAGCTCGGAACGGGCCAGCACCTCGCTCGCGCCAAGGCTCCGCAGGTACTCCCCGTTCTCCGGCCGTCCTGTCACGGCGGCGACCCTGTAGCCGAGGTTGGCCAACAGCGCGACCGCAACGCTGCCGACGCCGCCGCCCGCGCCTGTCACGACGATCGGGTCGTCACCGGCCGCCTCTGGGCTCACACCGTGGCGTTCTAGCGCCAACACACAGAGCATGGCCGTGAGGCCGGCCGTGCCGAGCGACATCGCCCAGAGCGCGTCACGACCGTCCGGGACACGTACGAGCCACTCGGGGCGCAGGCGGGCCAGCTCCGAAAAGCCGCCCCAATGCTCGTCACCCAGCCCCCAACCGGTGGCGATCACCTGATCTCCGGCTTGCCAGGACGGGTCACGGGACACCTCGATCTCCCCCGCGAGGTCGACGCCGCAGACCATCGGGAACCGCCGGACGACCGGGCCCTTGCCGGTGACAGCGAGCCCGTCTTTGTAATTGAGGCTCGAGTAGGCGACCCGCACGGTGACCGGATCATCCGGGAGCTCGTCGCGACGAAGTGTCACGAGACGGCCCGGAGGCCCGCCGGGCTCGGCGGCGAGGACGGCCTGGAAGGAGAGACCGTGCGCCGTTTTCTCCTCAGGCAGGTACATACCAGCACGCTACCGGGGCAGCGATGCCAGAGGGCGGCTGCGGGCGTGCGGGCGGGCGCCTCCGGTGAGGCAATATGCTCACCTGGACCGTGACGAGGCCTCCCCAAGCGCCGCCTGCGCCCGTTGGCTACTCAGGGACTCCGCTTGCGAGAAAGCTCGGGATCCGGGAGGCGTCGACGGTCGCCCTCATAGGCGCCCCGGCGAGTTTCACCATCCCCGAGCTCCCGCCCGGCGTCGCGCTGCGCCGCTCGGCGCAGGGCACGACCGACGTGACCCTGTGGTTCGTCGGCTCGGCCGCCGAGTTGTCGGCACGGATCGGCGAGATGGCCGGGCGCGCCGGCAAGAGCGCTCTTTGGATCTGCTGGCCGAAACGGTCCTCGGGCGTCTGCACCGACGTCACCGAGCACGCCGTGCGCGCGGCGGGGATCGAAAACGGGCTCGTCGACTTCAAGATCGGGGCGATAGACGAGACCTGGTCGGGGCTGCGTTTCGCCGTTGCCCACAATCAGGCGCCTCCCACCCGGCCCCGACCCGAGCCTCAGGGAGCGCCGTGACAGGCCACGACAACAGACCTGTTCGCGTCCTGCGTGTCTTCACCGACGAGCAAGGCGCCTCCCGGGGGCCTCGTGCGCGCCTGGGAGGACGTACGGTTCTCGCCAACTGACGACAGCCGGGCTGCCTGTTCACGACGAACCGGCTTCTTGTGAGCTGGCCGTTTATTAATTTTTAACGCTTCGGGCGGCGGAATTTACGCTCTGTTGACGCGGCCCGCCGGATGCTGGAGGTATGGCTGATTTCCTCGCAGTGCTGGGCACGTTGGCTTTCGTGCTCTTCTTCTTGGGCTTGATCTGGGCATTGGACCGAGTATGAACGGCGTCCAGATCGCGTTGCTCGTCGTCTCGATCCTGATGTTCATCTACATCGGCGTCGCCATGTTCCATCCGGAGTGGTTCTGATGCAGTACTTCTGGACACTTGTCGCCCTCGTGGTGGTGTTGGGCCTCGCGTGGCGATTCCTCGGCTCGTACATGGAAGCTGTCTTCGCGGGCCGGGTGC
>JBEKBT010000138.1:0-5962 GCA_050015255.1 Acidimicrobiales bacterium | reverse complement strand
CACTATGTGGAAACACCAGCTCGTGGCGTCCTCGCCGTCGGCCAGGCGCTTGCCAGAGGTATCGAAGAACGCCACCGCTTGGAGTCCGGCCTCGGCCAGTTCCCTGCTGGTGGCGGCGGGAGTCGACCAGTGCATCAGCAGTCCTGAACCGGGGCCGCCGAGGGGCCCCATGCCCCAGTCCCCGTGATCCTCGACCGTGTTTCGCATGCGCCACCATTCCGACAGGCGCCGCCGGTACTCACGGTTGTCCAGCATCACCCGGACGACGAACCGGGCGGACCGGTCCGGGAGACTACGGGGCGAGTTGGCGCGGTCCGAACTCCAGGGTTGCTTGTTGAAGAAAGGTCCACGCTTGTTCAGGGTCGAATAGACGAAGTGTCCGTCGGGCGCGAGCACACCGCAGACCTGGCTCAAGATGAGGGCGCGGTTTTCGTGCCCGACCGAGTCGATCCCGTTGTAGGAGAAGACGACCAGGCCGAATTTCTTGTCGGAGAACGCCGACAGGTCGCGCGCGTCGCCGAAACGTATGTCCAGATCGGGAAAGGCCTGTTGGGCTCGTTCGATCAGTCCCTGCGAGTAATCGATCCCCACATAGTCGTCGGTGAGCATCGTCAAGAGCGATGTCGTCCGACCAGCACCGATCCCGATGTCGAGGATGGGCCGGCCCCAGCTCGCGGCCGCGACTGATTTCACCGCGGCCCTCTCACCGAGATCGATCCACTGACCGCCGGAGTCGAAACGATGCGACAGATTGCCGGTCGAGTAACGGTCCTGGTTCTTGCGGTCGAAGTCCGCTCCGCTCCTCGAAGTTGTCATGCGGTAGTTGCTTAGCCGAAAGAGACCATGGCGACAAGAGCACTCGGTCAGCTGCTCGATCCGGAGACGGAACGTCGGTCGGTCCTCGCAACTGGAAGGGCTTGCCCGCCCATCGGCCGGGCGTGACTTCCAGAGGGCTATTGCCGGGAACGGTCACCACCATACGTACGTGTACGCAAGCGGGGAGGCGACGGGGGCTGCTGCAACACTCGTTCTCGTCGCTGTGGCGTGGGCGTGGACCCACCGCAGAGACACCCCTTAGCGCCATAGTCCACTCAGGGCGGCGCCAGCAAACGCCGGCCCCGGACGGCCGTTACGTCCAAGGCCGGCGGGGTTTGACTCAGCTGGTGAGTAGCGAGATCAGGTGGGCGGCGTCGGGCGAGCCCAGGCCTGAGGCGGGATCCCAGCCGGGACCGGCCGAGTAACCGCTGACCCCGGAGACGTCCCAGCTGTTGTTGCCGCTGGTGATGTCGTGGAAGGCGAACTGGTAGTGCGGGCCGTTCGCGATCGCGTATAGCGCCGGATTCAGGAACCCGAGCCGGTGGCCGGCCGCCTGGTCGGCGAGGGCCGTGATCGCGGCCCACTGAGGCGAGCCGGAGCTGGTGCCGCCGAAGATGAAGAAGTTCGGCACGCCACCGTCGCATTCGCTGCAGACACCGAGCACGCCGCCGAGGACGTCCCCGTTGTAGGTGAGGTCGGGCACGCCGCGGAAGGTGTTGGTGGTGTTCGCGTTGTCCTGGTAGGACGGCTTCTGGTAGAGCGTGCTGAAGCCGCCGCCGCCGGCGCCGAAGTCGAGGCCGGCCGGATTGCCCGAGTCATTCCAGACGGTCTCGGAATGGTACTCGCCGTTGTTGAAGTTCGCGTTGAGGTGCGTGCCGCCGACCCCGGTGACCAACGGATCGGAGGCGGGCGTGGACACGGCCAGGACGAACGCGGTGCCACTGCAGTTGATTTGCGCCGCGCCGAAGTCGCCGGTCCGAGCTGCGGTAGCAGCAGGAGGCAGCGTCCGAGTCCGAGGACCATTGATCGCTTTCTTGTCGATGTGCCTAGACGACCCAATAGGGACGGCTGGTTCGAGTCTTCGGGTGTCACACCGGAAGGGCCTTTGAGGCAGAGGCGGGTGGGGGCCGGTCAGTTGTACGCGGATCGGCATTTGCGAACCTCTCGGTCCGGCAACCGACCTGAGGCACGGTGCCAACACCAGGCGATGAGGAGGGCAACATGCCCGTGAGCCAAGTGACTCAAGCGGCGCGGCAACGGCTACGAGACTGCGTGGGAGAGTTCACGGAACCGTGCGCTGAAGCCGACTGGGCGGTCGCAAAGGCCCTGCCGCGGCTCTCTGATCAGAGATTGCCGATGAGAACCATACGTGCCGTGCACTCGGCGCAAGCGCTGCCGCCACCGCCAGCAAGAAAGGCCAAGAGGCCGAGCGGCTCAACATCAGCCGACCAGGGGAGTCCCTCGTCATAGCGACCGCGAACTACTCGGGTGACTCCCCTCCATTCTCGTCGTCGCCACCATCGGGTCCATCCAGCCGGTGCACAAGCACCAACCTCAGTCCCGGTCCTTGCTCCGTCTGGACCGAATCCACGCGTACTCGGGCATCACCCATCTTGATGCCGAGCTTGGCGGCAAGCTGCTCTACGGCTTGGTGCGCTCTGGCGAAGTCCTCTGGTCCCCGTCCGGCAACCACGATGCTGGCGGTCCACTCGGTCCCAACCGACACGCCACGATCCAGCGTGTCAGTCACCGCTCGACGTCGCGCCGGCATCATCGAGCCTGTGACGAATTCCCCCGGTCGGGGAACTGGCCGATATAGCCACCCGAGGCGGCCTCTCGTACCAGGTACTGAGCAATCGAGCCAGGCGATGACCGGCAACAGCACGCGGCCCGGATAGCGGTACCAAAGGCGCTGGAAGCCGGAGAGCCGGTGCACACCGCCTCCAACCGGACTGGACATCGGCGCGTAGCTAGCCCACCCCGTAGCTCTGCCCTGTCGAAACGCGCCCAGGATGATGGCGCGCACGGAGTCAAGCGAGACTCCAAGGTCGGTGAGCACCTCCGCGGCGACACCCTCACGTTCGAGATTGATCCCTGCCCACAGATGTTGCGTGCCGGTTTCACCGTGACCGATTTGGCTCGCCAGCCCGAGGACGTTTTTCGCCCGCGGGGTAAAAGGGGGCGAACCCTTTGTAGCTCCGGCCCAGTGCCCGACTCGCTCGGCGACCTCGCGCCGGACCGCCTCTAGCGGGACTCCCAGCTTTTCGAGCACTTGTTCGGCGATGGCGTCATGCTCATGGAGCAATCCGAGCAGCAGATGTTCGGTGCCGACAAAGGGGTGATGGAGGTCGCGAGCTTCTTGCTGGGCCACGACGACAACCCGCCGCGCCTCGTCGGTGAAGCCCTCGAACACGGATTCAGTGTGGCACCGTGGCAAACTTCCGTTGGTGCAACTAGTCGTCCAGGTCGGGACGTGGATGGTTCACGCTGGCGGAGTGCCGGAGCTTGCCGTCGGCGACGAATGGACGACCAGGGTGGACTTCAGCACCGAGGAACCCTTGCTACCAGCAGCCGAGGGTGCCGTCCTCGGCCTCACCCCCGAGGTCGTTGGCGATCTGCCCACACTTTTTCCCGGACCGTGGTACTCGGTAATCGCACGGCTGCGGCATCGGAGGATTGGGGATCGGGACAGAGTCGCTCTGGAAGTACCGGACCTCCTACTCGGATACGCCTCGACCAATCACCCCCTGCCCATGGCCGCGGTGGTTACGGGTCGTGGGACCATTTCCGTTGACCCCTACGAAACCACCAGCACGGCGTTTTTCGACGAGTCACTGCGCACCTGGGCCGTCGAGGCAATCAGGCTCGTCACCGTCCCGCGGCCGTGGAGCCATCCGGACTGGCTGCGCCGGAGAGAGGTCCCGCTTCAACGAACCCACAGTCACCAAGACGATCACGGCGGCGGGTACGTGACCTACTTCGTGAGCCTTCGTCTACGTGACTGACGGATCGTGAAACCGGCCCTCTACCTAATCGAGCGCGACGGCCCCGGTCGCCTGGCCACCATGGCATGTCCGCGCGGCGAGGACTGGTTGGCCGACGAGGTCGAAGCGCTCCGGACCGAAGGCGTTAACGGCCTCATCAGCGCGCTTACCGAGTCCGAGGAAGCGTGGACGGCCTAGAGCCTGTTCCCGGACAGGGACCCATGCCGACGAGCCGACTTGGAAGCGAGGTCCCAGACGAGGCCGCGCTCCTCGATGGATACGAGGCGCATCTCAGACTCTTGGAGAACCGGCCGAAGACGACCGCGGACACCTATCGATCGCACCTGAAGGGGTTCCTGAGCTACCTGGCAACGGCCCACCCGTCAGTGACCTTGAGCGGCGTGACACCGTTCCATGTCCGGGCCTGGTTGCTTCACGAAGCAACTCGGGGGATCGAAGCCATCACCCGCTCCAATGACCTGTTAGCGCTCCGCAGCTTCTATCGTTTCCTCATCGCCGAGGGTCTGAGCGAGGAGAATCCCGCCGCCTTGGTGACCAGAACGTCCAATCTCGTGTCATCCGGGGCAGCGGGGGGACCCGACTAGGACACGGAAATAATCGGCGCTCTGCACGGCCTCCGAGACGGTCCGAGCATCCGCATGCGCCTGGCATAGAGTTGTTCACGATGCCACTGCGATTCGGTCTGTTTGTGCCTCCATTTGCGGAGATGGCTGAGCCGAGCCGGGTTGTCGAACTCGCGAAGTCGGCCGAGGCGGCAGGCTGGGACGGTTTCTTCCTCTGGGACCATATTCTGGCTGTCCCCGGCATGCCCGTCGCCGACTCATGGATCACTATGGCTGCAGTCGCCCAAGCGACCGCGAGGATGCGGCTCGGAATGCTGGTCACACCGCTTGCCCGTCGACGACCCTGGGTGGTCGCACGTGAGGCAGCGACGTTGGATCGGCTCTCGAAAGGGCGGCTCGTCGTCGGCGTCGGCCTGGGCGACGATGGCTGGCGGGAGTTCAGCTCTTTTCGAGGCGAGGTGGTCGATCCGGCGCAACGTGCGCCGATCCTCGACGACTCGCTGGATCTCCTACGCATGTTCTGGTCGGGAGATGAGGTCCGTTGGGAAGGGAAGCACTTTGCCGTGGAGAGCACCTCCTTCCTGCCCCAGCCCGCGCAAGACCCATTACCCGTCTGGGTCGCGTGCCGCTGGCCGCACCAGCGACCACTTGCCAGGGCCGCTCGCCACCAGGGTTGTTTCCCGTTGTTCGACCAAGGTGGGTGGGACATCCCGGTCTTTCCCGATCCGGCGGATGTCTCGATCGTGCGTTCAGAGTTGATCGCACAGGGCGCCTCCACCGACATCGACATCGTTTGCCGAGGAGTCTCCACCCTGATCGAACCTCGCGAGCGTTCGGAGGGCTTCGCCTCTCTCGAAGCCGTGGGCATGACTTGGTGGCTCGAGTCCTTCGGTCCTGGAGAGCCTCCGGTGGACATCGTTGAGGAAGTGGTCCGCAGGGGGCCTGCGTCTCATTGAGCCAAGCACCTCGGTCTGTGCACGACTGACTGAAGCGCTAACCGAGCAACTTCCCGAATGAGCGTCCCGTAACCCGGCAGGCCATGCCCTGATCGCCGGTGCCGGGTCGCGCCGTCGATCGGCTCGCCGGCACGAGCAGCAACGCGGGGCGTTCTGAGCGACCATCCAAGATCGGAACCGAACCACGTGAAACGTGCGAGGCGAGCTGCTAGCTTTCCTCGCCATCGACCAGCAGCCTGCCGGTCGAGCTGATAGGGGGGGGTCCGATGAAGTTCATCGTCGAGGTCAGCTTTCCCACAGAGCCGTTCAACACCTACGTCCGCCAGGGCACCGCGGGGCAGAAGCTCGGTGAGGTCCTCGGCGCGATCAAGCCCGAGGTTGTCTACTTCACCGACAACGGGGTCGGGCGCGGGGCGATGATGATCGTCGAGATCGAAAGCGCCCGCCAGGTACCTCACATCACCGAGCCGCTCATGCTCACCTTCGATGCCTCGGTGCACTATCGAGCTGCCCTGCCACCGGAGGAACTGCTGGCGGCCGGGCTCGAGCGTTACGCGACGGCGTGAGAGCTGAGAGGATGCCGCCATGTGGGCACAACTCATAAGAACTCGCCTGAGGCCGG
>JBEKBT010000137.1:0-6082 GCA_050015255.1 Acidimicrobiales bacterium | reverse complement strand
CGTCGGGCAGCTTCGAAGGCTTCCTAGAGGCGCAAACAAACAGTTCCGGCACGAGCTGTGACAGCATTGAGCGACCTGGCAGTCAGGAGGTTCGAGGGTTCGAGTCCCTTCGCTCCATCCGTAAAATCTTCACGCTCGCTCGCTTTCGGGTTCACCGAAGGCGACGGCGTAGCCGTTATCCAACCACTCGGGTGTGTCATTGCCCCGCGAACCTGCCTCGAGCGGGCCGGTCCGGGGCTCAGCGGCGCGATCGAAGACAGATCGAACCATGTCTTGTGATGACGGCGTCCTCGGACGCGGAACGCGCTGGCTAGGCGGGGGGCACGAGGACCTTGGTCGGGGGTGGATCGTCCGGCGCAACTGTCTCGTGCCTGTGGCGTCTGCTCCGTGGGCTCGACCCCGTGGCCGAACGCCGGGCGTCTTCTGCTCTTCTGGCTTCGAAGGACTCCACGATCCTCACGTTTCGCACCATGACGGCAAGGGCGTACATGAGGGTGTTCTTCGTGAGGCCGAACAGGCGGCACCAGCCCCGTCGGATGCCACCTGTGGACGGGTCAGCCAATGAGGCATAGGCGCGCTCTGCGGCCGTGCGGCGAGCGTAGGAGGCCCGGTGGGCGGCACTCGGATAGGCGTGGGCCTGGCGGGTCTTCTCGTTCACCTGCGGGGGGACGGTGATCGTCTGTTGGCGGCAACACCTTTCTTCGAGCCCGGGCGGCCCGAGGACGCTCGGGCGTTCGTTCGAGAGCCCCATCGAGGCGGGCTTTAGGCCACAGCGGCACTTGCCGGTAGCTGCCGGGCAGGAAAAGCGCTGGTATCCCTCGCCGTCTGGAGCGGTGACAGGCGAGAACCGGTAGCGGCCCAGCTCTTCGCACTTTCGGTCATGGTCGGCGGCTTGATCTGGTTGTGCCCCCCGCCAAAGGGGCCCGAGGCTCAACAGCCCGGGCGGGGTCCTTGGGCAGTAGAGCTGGCCGTTGCAGATCACCGCTCCCTCAAAGGTGCCCCGCGGTCCCCGGTCGTTCGGGTGCAGGTCCATCACAAGGCGGGCGCCGGCAGCCCGAAGCGGGCGGGCGAAGCTGTAAGGCTCGCGGTTGGAGTACCCGCAGTCGCAGAGCACGTCTTTCAACAAGAGGCCTTCTTGGGCGGCGCTCACAAGAACTGAGGCCATCAAAGCAGCGGGATCGTCGCGCGGTGGGGCGAAGGCGATGCGCCGCACGAGCTCCAAGACAGGGGGACCCCCGTCGTCTTTGACCATCGTCGCCACCTGGGCGTAGTAACCGAAAAAGAGGTGGTCCTTTGCTCCCGGGGCGTTGCGCTTGGCATGGCCCCAGGAGGCATCGGGGTCATTGGCCGGTTGGGGGTCGTCCTTGGCCCGGGGTCGGGACCAGGTCTCGTGGTCGGTCCAGTCGATGGCGAGCGATCTCGAGGAGTCCTTGTGCTCGGCCGGCACGCTCGAGTCGACTAGATCTTGTGCGACACGGAGGAGAACGGCCCGTTTGGCCGTTGGGTCGACGCCCGAGCGGGCAGCTCTTAGCCACGAGGCCCGCTCGTTGGGCCCGACACCCTTGAACGAGGGCACCGGGCTCGGGTCGATGGCCTTCACGATCTTTGTGAAAGCGTCCTCGTATTGGCGGTAGGTGGCCTGGTGCCAGGGGTGATCTCCGGTGGCGACAAAGCCGAGGGCGAGCTGGTCGTGAACACTGAGCTGCGACAGTGCCCGCCAGGCGGCTTTCAGATGGGCGGGGCGCCCGCCATCGAGGGCGAGCATCACGCCCAAGAGCACGGTGTTGGGCCCGAGTTGGCGGGGCCTTCCCCCCTTTGGCAGCAAGGCCTTGAGCGTCTCGGCCACACCCGAGTCACATAGGGCCGCCTCGTAGGCCAAAAGGCGTCTCTTGGCGCTCAGCTCGTCGCCCCCAAGAGCGCCACCATCTCTTGTTCGCTTAGCGCGGGCAGGGACGAGACGACGTCACCGAGCCGCTGCGAGCAGGTGATCCCCGCCGCGGACATGAAGGCTTTGAGACCGATCCGCTCGGCGCAGCATGACACCCAGGTCGCCCGCAGCCGGGAGACCTCGAGCCGCTCCAAGTGCAGGCCGCCGCTCAGCTTTGACAAAAGCGGGGTCGTCACGTTGTGGCGGGCGGCCATCTCCCCGCGAGTCACGTAGCCCTGACCGGCAAAGGCGGCCGAAGCCTCCAACAAGCGGTGATAGCGGGTGAGGACCGGGACGACGCGGGCGGCGCCGCCGAAGACGGTGACGACAAGGCCTCCAGATCGAGAGGCGACATCCGTGCCCCGAACATGGCGGAGATCTCTTCCCACGAGCCCGGCCCCGGCGCCGAGGCAGATGAGCCCGGTGAGGGCCATGTTCCTCGAAACGGTGGGCTGGGCCCTGGCAAGAGCCAGGTAGGCGTCTATCTCAGCTGTGCTGTAGGGGGCCTTGGCATGGTTGCGTGGCAAGGCCACCGGCCCCGGTGGCACGACAGAGGGAACACGACGGGCCAGATAGCGCAGGTTCGAGCGCAGCGTGCGGCGCGACGAGGTGGAAAGACGCGTCGTCGCTAAGAGGACGAAGCGCTCGATCACCGAGTCTTCGAAGAGGACATCCGGATCCAGCTCCAGTCCGAGCGAGCACCCGAAGGACGCAAGCCTCGAGGAGGCATGCAGCAGGGCCTTGGCGCGCTCGCGGCTTTCTAGGTGCACCTTGGCCACCACGGCCCGGGCGAAGACAGCTGCCTCAGGGCTGACCGAGACCGGCGAGTAGGCGGCGATGGTCGCCGCGACAGAGGACCTTTCCCGCTCCTTTGAGGTCTCGGGCCACGTCCTGCTCACCACGACTGTAGATATACAGTAGCTTGGATCCCTCATGGAAAGCTCGATCGATGCGACTCGAGCCTGAGCACCATGACGAAGCTCGTCAGATCGCGAAGGAGCTGGCCGCCATCGCCCGCAGCGGTTTGGTGCTCCCCGGCTCGATCGTCGAGCGCCGCACCGTGTGCGGGCGGGCCAATTGTGCCTGCCACAAGGACCCTTCCCGGCGTCACGGCCCCTATTTCCAGTGGACCCGCAAGGTCGCCAAAAAGACTGTCGGAAAGTGGATCTCGGCCGACCAGAACACCGACTACCAAATCTGGGTGAGAAACGACAGACGAGCCCACGAGCTGCTCGCCCGCCTCGAAGCTCTAGGCATAGCCGCCCTGGAGGCTGACACGCGAACTCGCCACGGGAGTGACTCCACAGGCTGAGGCTGGGGACAAAACGTGGTCCGTCGGCCGTTATGGCGTGGTGGACTTCCCCGATTACCTCGTTCAGCCCCTGATCACAGCCTTATGTGAAGTGCTCGCGTTGTCGTTATCACAACGTTCTCCCTGTTCAGCGGGCAGTTCCGCGTCCGTTCGTACAACCAGTAAGTGATCCAGGTTCGAACCCGACACGGGAGCGATTCCTCACCCATCAGCGAGCTGCACAGACGCTCTGTCGTTTGCCAGCGAGAAGGGACCACCTAGCCACTGGTTTTGCCAGTGGCATGGGACCACCCCTGTTGCCAGTCATGGGACCACCCTGAGCATCCACCAACACCGGCCGAAGACAGATTCGGCTGGGCCTGCGAAGCCATCGCGGAGGAGGCCCCATGGTGTTCAGGGAGGTAACGGTGGTCCAGATCAAAGAGGCGCTCAGACGCTGGCTTTTAGGTGAAGGCGAACGCCCCATCGCCCACGGGGTCGGCATCGACCGCAAGACGGCGAGGCGCTACATCGCCGCTGCTTTAGAGCTCGGGCTCGACCGCTCCGCTGGCGAGGGCCAGCTCACTGACGAGCTGATCGGCCAAGTGGCCGAGAAGGTGCGCCCGCACCGTCCAGATGGCCACGGCGAGACCTGGGGGAAGCTTCTCGGAGAGGAAGAGCAAATCAAGGCCTGGGTGAAACAGGACCTCACCGTGGTCAAGATCGGGATTCTCCTTGCTCGCCGTGGTGTCGTCGTCCCGCACCGGACTCTGGCACGCTTTGCCACAGAGCGCTGCGGGGCGGGGCGGAAGAGAACAACGGTCCGTGTCGACGACCCACCCCCGGGCATAGAGCTGCAGGTGGACTTCGGGCGTCTTGGTCTCGTGCCAGACGGCGAGCGGCGCCGGGTCTGTCACGGGCTCATCTTCACGGCGGTGTTCAGCCGCCATCAGTTCGTCTGGCCGACTTTCACCCAGACCACAGACGACGTCATCTCTGGCTTCGAGGCCGCCTGGCGGTTCTTCGGCGGGGTGTTCCCGGTCGTAATTCCCGACAACATGTCCTCGATCGTCGCCAAAGCCGAGAACACCGCCCCCCGTTTCAACGACACCTTCTTCGAGTACGCCCAGTCGAGGGGCTTTGTCATCGACGCGGCCCGCGTCGCCACCCCGACCGACAAGCCGCGGGTGGAACGCGTCGTCTCTTATGTGCAGAAGAACTTCTTTGCCGGAGAGAGCTTCGTCGACCTTGCCGACTGTCGGGAGCGGGCCGAGATCTGGTGTAAGAAGACCGCCGGCCTGCGCATCCACGGCACGACCCAGTGCCGCCCGGCGGAGATGTTCCGTCTCGAGGAGCTTCCTCGTCTCGGCCAGCTCCCCGGTCAGCCCTTCGACATCCCCCACTGGTCAGAGCCGAAGCTGCACCGTGACTTCCATGTGGAGGTGGACAAGGCCCTCTACTCGGCCCCCCACCAGCTCGTCGGCAGGCACCTAAAGGCAAGGCGCGACTCAAAGACCGTGAAGCTGTACTTCCGCGGAGAGCTCGTGAAGTTGCATCCGAGAAAGCCGCCTGGAGGGCGCTCGACCGATCCGGCCGACATGCCGAGCGGGAAGGAGATCTACGCGACAAGAGACCTCGACCGCCTCGCCCAGATGGCCAAAGGCCACGGGGAGGCGATCGGCATCTATGCCAAGGCGATCCTGGACACTCCGCTTCCTTGGACCAAGATGCGCCAGGTCTATCGCCTCTTGGGACTGGTGAAAAAGTGGGGCCCGGCCCGCGTCGAGTCGGCCTGTCGGCGTGCCCTCGAGGCAGAGGCGATCGACGTGAACCTCATAAGTCGCATGCTGGAACGCGCCAAGGAAGCGGCCGAGCCCGACGCCCGACCCGAGCTGGTCGTGGTGCAGGGACGCTTTGCCCGTGATCCTTCTGAGTTCGCGGCCGCAAAGCAGCAGAACAGATGACCGCCCTGTCACCCACCGTCTCGCCCGAGCTCAAGGTGCTCATGCGCCGGCTCCGCCTCGGACGCTTGTTGGACACCTTGCCCGAGCGCCTCGCGCTCGCCCGCAGTCACGAGCTCAGCCACGTCGAGTTCCTGGAGCAGTTGTTCTCAGACGAGGTGCAGCGCCGCGACGCCGACTCGGCAGGACTGCGGGCCCGGGCAGCCCATCTCGACCCGCACATGTACCTCGAGGCTTGGGACGAGACAGCCGCGGTCAGCTATGACCGGGCGGTGTGGTCAGAGCTCGTGTCGCTGCGTTTTGTCGACCAGGGCCGGAACGCTTTGATTCTCGGACCAGTCGGGGTGGGGAAGACATTTCTCGCCACTGCGCTCGGACACATCGCCTGTCGCCGACGGATCAGTGTCCATTTCGAACGGGCCGACCGTCTCCACAGGCGCCTTCGAGCGGCCCGCCTCGACGCGAGCTACGACGCTGAGATGCGAAAGCTCATCGGCTTTGAGCTTTTGATCCTTGATGATTTCGCCCTCCAAGCCCTGGATCCCACCGAGACGGCCGATCTTTACGAGCTCGTCGTGGAACGCCACCACAAAGCGGCCACGGTGCTCACCTCGAACAGGGACCCGGTTGAGTGGCTGGCGGTCATGGCCGACCCGCTCCTCGCCCAGTCCGCCGTCGACCGTCTGAAAAGCGCCGCGTGGGAGCTCGTCATCAAAGGAGAGTCCTACCGCGGACGCGAGAAGCCGATCATCGCTCCCGGTCAAGACAAGGTTCCTTCGAGGCGGCGACGCCGTTCCACTTGACACCTGTCTTGGCTGCCGAGATCATCGCGTCAGCCGGTCGATGTGGACGCGACGTGGTCCCATGCTTCTGGCAACGGCCTGGTCCCTTAAGACTGGCAAG
>JBEKBT010000136.1:0-6148 GCA_050015255.1 Acidimicrobiales bacterium | reverse complement strand
TTGCGATCAACTGCGTCGTCGTTCGGCATATCCAGAGCGCCTCCTGTCTTATCAAGCACCTACCACTCACGCCCAAGGTAATACCCAAGGGCCGTGACGCCGCCCCTGCCCCCGATCGCCGGTTCGACGGCGCACAGAAAGACGGGAGCAGAACAGTCTCCGGGGCACGCCGAATCGGCTGATTTGCCAACCCACGCCCGTAGCCGTCTCGATATGCTCGCCCGTCCGACCACCAACGCGCGCCGTTCGGTAGCGACGTTCTGTATCAGGGTGACTCCAACCGGCTGTGGCAATGACAAGGTGTCGTGCTGGCCTCCGGCTTTGGCGCGCAACGTTCCCCGGACGGAACCGGGGACGCTCGCAGATCAAGGTCTCAAGGGCGAAACCCGTGGAGACCCGCTTCTTCTTACGACAGCACGGCGGTCGACTGCCACCAGCTTGGGGCGGGTGGCTGACGATGAGCTACGCCGCAGGCGACTGCACGGCCCCGGCGTTGCACGCCTTGCCCGCAGCACTGTGCACCCCTCGTTGGTCGATCGTCGGACAGAGCGTGACGGAGCGGCCGTTGAGCTTCACGTTGGTACTGAGCGGGACAACGCCGATAGCCGTGTTGGCGGCTAGCGGCAGCATCGTCTCGGTCGGCCCACCGTTGTGGGCCAGGAGCCCGAGGTGGCCCGCACCGTGGCTGACATCGCCCCGCACAGCCTTCAGGCAGGTCCCGTTGCTCCCGACGTTGTATCCTTCGTCGTTCCAGGTCCCCTTAGCTGCACAAGGGCCGTTGAAAATGTCCGCCGCGGCCCAGACAGTGCCGGTCCCGCCGTTCACGGCGTCGGCGATGACATCCCCGCCCTTCCTGGCAGTGTTGGCCGAGAACGTGGAGGCCCACACGCTGACGGTGCCGTTGCCGTCGTTGTCACCGATGGCGATGGCGCCGCCGTCGCCATTGTTGGCGGTGGTGTTGCCTTAGGGACCTTGGTAGCTGTTCTTCCCGGTGGCCGAATTACCCGAGAACGTCGAAGCCGACACAGTGAGGACGCCCGTGCCGCCGCCGTCGCCGTCGTCGATGGCACCCCCGCTGCTGTGGGCGGTGTTACCCGAGAACGTGGTGCTCGACACACTGAAGGTACCGGTGCCGGTGTCGCCGTTGTCGATGGCGCCGCCATCCGTGCCGGTGTTGCCTGAGAACGTGGAGCCCGACACGGTGAGGGTCCCGGCCCCGCCGGAGCCGTTTCCGTTGGCGATGGCGCCACCGGCGGGGGAAGAGTTCCCCGAAAACGTTGACCCTGACACGGTAAGGGTGCCCGTGCTGCCGTCGCCGTTGTCGATGGCGCCGCCGTCAGCACCGGAGCTGTTGCCCGAGAACGTGGAGGCCACCACCCTCAGGGTGCCCCTGCCGCCAAAGTTGGCGTTGTCGATGGCGCCGCCGCTGTAATGGACCGCGTTGTTCCCCGAGAACGTGGAGCCCGACACGACGGCGGTGCCTTGGCCGCCGTGGTCGCCGTTGTCGATGGCACCGCCGAGGTACTGGGCAGTGTTGGCCGAGAACGTGGAGGCCGAGACGCTGAGGGAGCCTTTGGCACCGCCCCCGTCGGCGTTGCCGATGGCGCCGCCGTCGGTGGCGCTGTTCCGCACGAAGGTGCAGGCCGAAACGCTGAGCGTGCCACCGGCGAGGTTACTGACGGCGCCGCCGCCGTAACCGGTGAGGGTGTTGTCGCCGTTTTGAATGGTGAGGCCGGAGATGTCGACGTGCGCCTTCGAGCCGATGGTGAGGACCGACCCATTACAGGCCTTGGTCTGGCACCCGGTCGCCTTGCCGTGGTTGCCGTCGAGGACCGGGTTTGTCACGCCGGGTGGCGGCTTGATGGTGAGAGGAGTCGAAGACGACGTGTCCGAGGTGGCCACTGACCAGTTGCCGACATAGTGCCCCGCTTTGCCGGGTGTGGCGAGCGCCACGGTGTCACCGGCTTTGACCAGTGACAGGGCTTCAGCCAGCGTGCACTGCTGGGTAGTAGTGGTGGTCTGGGGGCAGCTGGTCGGCGAAGTGGCGCCGCCGGCGGCGTAGGCGTAGAGCGTCGTAGCTCCGGGCGAAGCTGTCGTGGTGGCGCCAAGAACCGCCGGCGTCGCACAAAGCAGGAGTGCTGCCGATGGCAGCACAAGGAATAGTCGACGGATCACGTCCGCCTCCCCTCAGCTTCCCCTCTTGCTCCGAGTGTCCTCACTCCCGGTTGGGGAGGACCGGGGAACGTAGCCTGGAGATTGATCGGCCGAATTCTGAACCTCAACGCCCTGGAAATCAACAGCCCGGGCGACAAAACCCGGACCGGTAAGACCGGGAGAAGCGGTCGCCGCGCAGGAGCCAGAGCACGGGACTGAGAGTGCGTCCCAGAACCTCGACCTTGTCTATCTCCGTCACTGGAGCGGTCGGGGTCTGTCAGCTATCACTGTGGGGGCCGTTGCACGAGCCCACAGAGCTGCCGCTTAGTGAGGCGCGCCCCGGAGCTACAGAACGACGCCCTTGCGCAAGCGTCGGTCGACGGGAACGCCGCGCCCGATTCGTTATGCGCTCACTCAATGACCCAAACCGATGATGTTCCCGGCTCTTTCGAGGTGCCCCCGGCGCCACGAAGGTGGTGTTGGGCTTAGGGCTCTGGTCTCGTAGGAATCGCCGGCGTGGGCGGCAGCTCGTAGGAGGGTCCGAGGCTCCGCCGCTGCATGATCGGCGGTGGGGTTGGAGCGTTCCTGGCGAAGCGGCGGGGGCGATGTGGGTTGCGTTGTTGGGCTTCGACGGTACGGCGTAGACGGTCAATACGGTCGACGAGCTCAGGGTGGGTCTTGATGAACTCGGCTCTTGCCTCCTGCACTCGTTCGAGCTCGCACGCGTCGCTGCTGAGCCGGGACCGCTCGCTTTGGAGAAGCCGAGCGTGAGGTTCGATCGCGTGCTGCCAAGAATGCTCAGCCGCTTGCAGGGCGGCAGCACTGGTCGTGAGACTTCCGCGGCTTCGGTGCCGAGCCAGGAGTCCGCGGTGGGGATCTCGGACGCGACGGAGGTTGTCTTCGTAGGCTCGGCGCGCAAGTTGGAGATCCTCGTACACAGGTCGAACGGGTGTGTTCGCCCACCGTCCGGCGAGCCGCAACTTTTCCTGGGCGATCTCCGGAACTGAGAATGCGTGATCTCCAAGAGGCCGCGTCGCACGCTAACCCGCGAACCACCATGCGTTATGACCGCGCTCAGATGTCACTCGATCGTCGTGCTACTCAAATAGCGGCCGCGTTTGTCGCGGGTGCAGCTCGGTAGGGGAGAGGGGATCCCAGCGGACGCACCTACAGTTATGGCGTGGCGACCGTAGAACAGCCAGACGAATCAAAAGTGCACGTTTATCCGCCCGCCGAGGCCCTCAAGAGCGCGCGCCCGCTCCCGAAGCGCGAAGACGTCGTGATCGAAGACGTCTCCGATGAAGAGTGGCGGCGTTCTTGGAGGCACTTGCTGAGGCATGAGCGACGCTCCTCGGCCGGCGTCGTCGTGGACACCATGACGCCGTCTTCAGAGATGTCCCACTGCTTGAATTGATTACTGCCGACCCAGCTTGAAGAAGACCGACGCCGGACTGGTCGCCCGACCTCAGGGATACACATTGCCGACGCCGATCACCTGCCAGCTGCTCCCCACTCGACCGAGCACGATGCTGACCGACCAGCCCGCTTCGGCGTTGTCGGAGGCAGCCGTCGTCACCGTGATCGGGCCGATGCCGCCGTCGAAGAAGATCGCGCCGGGCTCGACCCTCTCGATCATGAGGTAGTCCTCGATGTAGTCGTCGTCACTCAGCTCGTGCACATTGATCGATGTCCTGCAGGCCTGCTCGTGGAGCAGGCGCGACAACTTCTCGGCCCGCGGAAGGTCCCGAAGCGCTGCTGATCCCCGGTCGACTGCGATGTCGACGCCGTATGGGTCGAGATAGGCACGCTCGCCGAGCCACTTGGCGAGCTTCTTGGTGACAGTGCCAGCGGCCCGGAGCAGCTCCTCGCCGGCCATGACCTTGCGGACCATGAAGTAGCCGAGGAACTCGCCGAGGTTGTCGGTGATCTTCTCGGGACCGAAGAGGTGGACGAACGCCTCGTCGTCGGTGTCGTAGGCATCGTCGAATCGCGATCGCTCGGCGTCGTCGAGGTTCTGGTGCCCATAGCTGTTGAGGCAATGGCGGAGCAGAGACACGACATCGGCGTAGTTCCTGTACGTCCGTGGCGCGAGTCGCTGTTCCTGCTCGGCGAGGAACTCGACGAGAACCATGTCGATGTTGGGCCGTCCTTCCGGTTCGCTTCTCCCCAGATCCTGTCCGTCTTCCGGACGCACGAGCTCGATCACCTCGGCATCGGGACGAACGTCTTCACATCGATCTTCGAGCACCAGGCGAAAGTGCCAACCCTCGTAAGGCTCGAGCGCCCTCCCAAGCTCTTCCCAGGTGAGAGTGCGCCCGTCCACCACCACGTCATAAGGACCGCCGAGCTCTCGCTCCTCGCCCCAGACGAGCCTCCCGGCGGCCTCGTCTCCATGGATGATCCACCCGGCCCGGTGCGGGTTCGGCTCGAGGTAGCGGCGGGCGATCTCCTGCTCGGCGCGGTGCCTGACGAGGGCGACCAACTCCCCGACGTCGGCGTCATGGGCGCCGAGCACGGCAAAGTGGTAACCCTCTGCGACCCCGGCCTCCTCGAGCTCGACCTCGATGCCCGTCGGTGCCCGCCAGATCCGGTACTGGAGTTGATGGAACCGGCCGTCAGCGTCCGCCACCTCGATGGGCTGAGGCGCTTCAGGCAGCTCGGGATAACCGGTGAGCGCCGCCACGCGCCGGTCCGAACAGCGGTCGCAGAGCGACATCCCGCCGAGGGAGACGCGGGGACCGGGGGCGCCGCAGTCCTCGCACAGATCAGAGTCCACGGCGCAAGACTAGGAGCCATGGACGCCAAGGAGCAGAGGTCGATGCTGCGGAGCGCTGTCTACCGTGGCGACGGCAGAGCAGTCGTCGCGCTGGCGCCGAGGGCACCTGGGTCCGACGACGCTCTGCAGCTGCTCGGAGACGGACTCGCCGCGGCTCTCGCCCAGGACCTCGAGGGTGCAGCTGAGCTCGCCCTGGCCTGTGCCGGGGCGCTGCGGGAGCGCGGCTTCTACGGCGACGGCGACCTCGCCGACCATCTCGAGGCCCTCGCCGGCAAACGAACGCCGCTGCCGCTCGTCGCCTTGCCGGTGGATCTCGACGACCTGGCCACCGTTCTAGAGGGGGATTCGATCGACGGTGGTGGGCGGATCGATCGCCAAACCGGCGAGGTGTGGCACCTGGCCGCGGTCGAGTACGCGCGCGAGATCGGCGAGGAGGACGAGGAGAGTACCGAGGACCCGGAACGCTGGTTATGGGTCGGGTGTGAGGGTTCGCACGAGGGCTATCGCGACATGGAGCTGTTCATCGAGACCGTCGCCGATCCCGAGCGCGCTGATCGCCTGGCAATCGCGATCGACGGGCGCGGCGCGTTCCGCAGGTTCAAGGACGTGCTCGGGCGCTGGCCGGGCGAGATCGAGCGCTGGTACGCGTTCTCCGAGGAGCGCCAGCGGGGCCGGGCCCGCGCCTGGCTCGCTGGGGCTGGCTACTGCGTGGAGCCAGCTGGGCGACTACGCCCAGAGGGCTGAGACCTCTTCCGATAACGTCGTCCGAGCTGTTCGGGCTCTTTGTACGCCTCGGAAGAGGCTGGCAGTTGGTACGACATCCCGTGCGAAATCGACCGCTCAGCTCGAATCGCTGCCGTGATCGAGCGATGGGGATGCGACGGGAGGGGCCTGGTGCTCTCTCGCTCGTGGGTGGGGGGAGGTTCGATGGAGCGAACAAGGCATTCGGCGATAGGTGTCGGTAACAGCCCCCGTCCCGCATCAGAAGGGGATTGGGTGCCTTCACTCGGCCGTCGGACCGATCGCTCCCGCTTAGGAGGCCTTCTGTTTGTCGCTGAGGATCTGAGAGATGCGCTGGAACGAAACGTCGAGCAAGCTGCCGATGTCGCGGACGCTAAGTCCACCGACTTCTTTGATCTGCTCGGCGGCGAACCGCAGCTTTTCCTGGGCGACTCGCTGGTAAGTATCAAACTCCTGGCGGGCGGCCTTCGCTTCGTC
>JBEKBT010000135.1:0-6309 GCA_050015255.1 Acidimicrobiales bacterium | reverse complement strand
CTGGGCCGTGGACGCGCAGAGCCTGGGCCGGTTCGGCCTTGTCGAGATCCTCGTGTTCGCCGCCTCGGTGTTCGTGCCTCTCGTGTACCTAGTCGCGAACGGTGCTCTCGACTGGGGCCCCCTCAAGCGCGTCCGCCCAGTGGAGCCGGAGTCCGACCGAACCTCGTCCTCGACCGTCCGGCGCATCGGGCCGTCGAGCGGCGAGGCGGCATAAGGCGGGGGTCGCAGGCGCCGTGGGCCTTGAAGATCTCAGTCACAACTTCCTCACGGGCTCTCTAGAGGAGCTGGTGAAGTGGGCTCGTCGCTCGAGCGTCTGGCCGGCGACCTTTGGCCTCGCGTGTTGCGCGATCGAGATGATGGCTGCCGGCGCGGCCGACTTCGACCTGGCTCGGTTCGGGATGGAGGTCTTCCGCAGCTCCCCGCGCCAGGCCGACCTCATGATCGTCGCCGGCCGTGTGTCGCAGAAGATGGCGCCCGTCCTGCGGCAGGTCTATGACCAGATGGTCGAGCCGAAATGGGTCATCTCGATGGGCGTGTGCGCCTCGTCGGGCGGCATGTTCAACAACTACGCGATCGTGCAAGGCGTCGACCAGATCGTCCCGGTCGACGTCTACGCCCCCGGTTGCCCCCCGAGCCCGCAGACGCTAATTCACGCGATCTTGACATTGCACGAGAAGATCCGCCGGGGAGAGCTCACCAAGCGGCGCCCGGGCGAGACGGGGGCCGGCATCGTCCTCACCTCCGAGCCGTCCCCGTCCGGATGGGTCGCACCACCTACCGGGGTGCGCCTGGGGACGCCGCGCTGATGGAGACGGAGACCACGACCGCCCCGGAGGCCACTGGCGCCCCGGAGACCACTGGCGGCCCGAAGGCCACTGGCGCCCCGGAGGCCGCGAGCGCCGCCGAGCTGGCCGGGGTGAGCGTGCTCGCCTCCAAAGGCGTGCTTGGCCAGGAGGTCCTGCACGTCACGCGCGACCAGTACCTGGAAGTGATCGGGTCGCTGCGCGAGGGCGGTTTCGAGATGTGCGCGGACCTGTGCGCCGTGGACTACCTGCGCCACCCGGACAGGCCGCTGCCCGAGGGGGTGACGCCCGAACGCTTCGAGGTCGTCGTCAACCTGCTCTCGCTGGAGCGTCACCAACGGGTCCGGCTCCGGGTCCAGGTCCCCGAGAGCGACCCCGTGCTACCCACGCTGTTCCATCTCTACCCCGGCACCGAGAACATGGAGAGGGAGGCGTTCGACCTGTACGGGCTTCGTTTCGAAGGCCACCCGGACCTCACTCGGATCCTGATGCCGGAGGACTGGGAGGGGCACCCGCTGCGCAAGGACTACTCGGTCGGGCGCGTGCCGGTGCAGTTCAAGGAAGCGCCGGGCCCGCGATGACCGACGAGGAGCTGATAGCGGAGACCTTCGAAGGCCCGCAGGAAATGCAGGACCTCGACGAGACCAGCCGCGAGGAGCTCGCCATCGAGCAAGGCGTGGCCTCGGAGCTTCCGGAGGGGTTCGTGCTCGACCCCGGCGACATCGACGTCGAGTTCGGTGCCGACGAGACGATGATCATCAACATGGGCCCCCAGCACCCCTCGACCCACGGGGTGCTCCGCATCATGTTGGAGCTCGAGGGCGAGACGGTGCTGCGCTCCAAGCCCATCGTCGGCTACCTCCACACGGGAATGGAGAAGACGGGCGAGGAGCTCACCTATGTGCAGGGGGCGACGAACGTCACGCGCATGGACTACCTCTCTCCGCTGCACAACGAGCTCGTCTTCTCGCTCGCGGTGGAAGCGTTGTTGGGCATCGAGATCCCGTCGCGGGCGACGTGGATCAGGATGCTCATGACCGAGCTCAACCGCATCTCCTCGCACGTGATGTGGATGGCGACCAACGGGATGGACCTCGCCTCGACGTCGATGATGATCTACGGATTTCGCGACCGCGAGATGATCCTGTCGTTTTTCGAGAAGACGACGGGCCTTCGCATGAACCACGACTACATCAGGCCCGGCGGTGTCGCAGCGGACCTGCCCGACGGGTGGCAGGACGACGTGACGGCGATCGTCGAGACGATTCCCGGGCGCGTTGACGAGTACGACGAGATGCTGACCGGCCAGCCGATCTTCAAGCAGCGCACGGAAGGAGTCGGGGTCCTCTCCCCGGAGCTCGCCCTCGCGATGTCGGCGACGGGACCGCTCCTGCGGGCTTCCGGCGTCGCTTGGGACCTCCGGCGGGCGATGCCCTATCTCGCCTACGACGAGGTCGACTTCGACGTCATCGTCGGCACGGTCGGCGACACCTACGACCGTTACGCGGTGCGGCTCAACGAGATCCGGGAATCGTGCAAGATCGTCCGCCAATGCGTCGAGATGATGCCGCCCGGTGACTACCGGGCCCAGGACAAGAAGGTGACGCCGCCGCCACGGGCGCGCATCGACGAGTCGATGGAGGCGCTCATTCACCACTTCAAGATCTTCACGAGGGGATTCGAGGTCCCCGCGGGAGAGGTGTACGTGGCGATCGAGTCACCCCGCGGCGAGCTCGGCTGCTACCTGGTCGCCGACGGGTCCAGCAAGCCGTACCGCATGCACATCAGGGGTCCGAGCTTCGTGAACCTGCAATTGTTGCCGTCGCTGTTGCGCGGCGGGTTGATCGCGGACGCGATCGCGGTCATCTCCTCGGTGGACCCGGTCATGGGCGAGGTGGACCGCTGATGCCGCACCTTTCCCCAGACAACCGCGCCAAGGCAGAGGCGATAGTGGCCTGCTACCCGAGGCCACGTTCCGCTCTCATCCCGTTGTGCCACCTCGCGCAGTCGCAGGACGGTTGGCTCACCTGCGAGGCGATGAAGGAGATCGCCGATCTCGTGGGCTGCACGCCCGCGGAGGTGCGAGGCACGGCGACCTTCTACGACATGCTTCACACCGAGCCGGTCGGCAGGCACGTCTTCAGCGTCTGCACGAACATCGCCTGCATGCTCGCGGGTGCCTACGAGGTCCTCGACCATGCCGAGGCGTCGCTCGGGATCTCGGTCGGCCAGACCACGGCCGACGGGGAGTTCACCCTTGAGGAGGCCGAGTGCCTGGCCGCTTGCGATATCGCGCCCTGCGTGCAGGTGAACCACCGCTTCTTCGGACCGCTGGACCCTGATGGGTTCGACCAGCTCGCGGAGGACCTCCGCTCCGGCCGCCTCGCCGACACCGTGCCGGCGCAGGGGATCCTGAGCCGTGTCGAGCGCAGCGTCGGGCTTCCCGCCCTGGCGGCGAGGTCGTCGGCGTCCGGCGGCTCAGGGCCCGGCAGCGCCGGGGGCAAGAAGCCGGGCGCGGCCCGGGGCTCAGGGCCCGGTTCAGCGTCCAGCCCAGCGACGGGGCCGGTGCCGGCATGATCGCCCAAGCGCCCCGGATCGTCACCTCGCGCGTCGCGCTGGAGGACTCCTTCACGCTCCAGCGCTATCTGGCCACCGGCGGCTACGAGGGTCTCCGCAAGGCGCTGTCGATGGCGCCGGCGGACGTCGCCGCCGAGGTCAACAAGGCGAGCCTGCTGGGCCGCGGCGGGGCCGGCTTTCCAGCAGGGCGCAAGTGGTCGATGCTGCGCCAGACCCCGACGCGCTATCTCGTCGTGAACGGTGACGAGAGCGAGCCGGCGACCTTCAAGGACCACATGCTCATCGAGCGTGACCCGCACCAGATCATCGAGGGGACGGCGATCGCGGCCTACGCGACCGGGGTCGAGCAGGCCTTCATCTACTGCCGGGGTGAGTTCGCCCTGGGCTTGGAGCGCCTGCAGCAGGCCTGCAACGAGGCTTATGCTCACGGAGCTCTTGGCCGAGCCGTCCTCGGCAGCGGCTACGGGCTCGACATCGTGATCCATCCCGGCGCGGGGGCCTATATCTGCGGAGAGGAGACGGCGCTGCTCGAGAGCCTCGAGGGAAAGCGCGGCTTCCCGCGGATCAAGCCCCCGTTCTTTCCCGCCGCCGTCGGCCTGTACGGGGAGCCGACGGTCGTCAACAACGTCGAGACCGTCTCCAACCTGCCCTGGATCATCACCCACGGGGCGGCTGCGTTCACAGCCCTCGGCGAGGGCTCCTCGGCCGGCACCAGGCTCTTCGCTCTCTCCGGGCGCGTCGAGCACCCGGGCTGGTTCGAGATCGAGATGTCGAAGACGACCTTCAAGGACCTCATCTACGACCCTTCGCTCGGCGGGGGCATACGGGGCGGCAAGCAGCTGCGTGCCTTCATTCCCGGCGGTGTCTCGGCGCCCTGGTTCGGCCCGGCCCAGCTCGATCTGGGGCTGGACCAGGATGCGGTGGGCCGGGCCGGCTCGATGCTCGGGTCCGGCTCGGTCGTCGTGATGGACGAAGACACCTGCCCGGTGCGCGCCGCGTGGCGCATCGCCCAGTTCTTCCACCGCGAATCGTGCGGTCAGTGCACTCCGTGCCGGGAGGGCAGCGGCTGGATCGAGAAGATCATGCACCGCCTCGAGCAGGGCCTGGGGCGCGAGAAGGACATCGACCTCGTGCTCGATGCCTGCGACAACATCTCGCCAGGCCTGTCGTGGCCGCCGAGGCAGACGACCATCTGCGTGCTCGGACCGTCCATCCCCTCGGCAATCGTCTCGGTGGCGAAGATGTTCCGTGACGACATGCTGGTGCATGTCAAAGAGGGCGGTTGCCCCTTCCCCCCGGACGCGGTGCGCCGTGGCTGACGTCGTCGAAGCTCCAGCGGGCGTCTCCATCACCGTCGACGGGCGCGTCGTGGAGGCGCACCAGGGTGAGCTCATCATCGCCGCCGCCGAACGGGCCGGGGTCTTCATCCCGCGCTTTTGCTACCACCCGCGCATGAAGTCGGTCGGCATATGCCGCATGTGCCTCGTCGAGGTCTCCGGCCCGAGGGGCCCGAGCCTGCAGCCGGCATGCTTCGTGGAGGTGGCCGGCGGCCAGGAGGTCTTCACCGGTTCGCCTGCGGCCCGCAAGGCGCAAGAGGGCGTGATCGAGTACCTGCTCTTGAACCACCCGCTCGACTGCCCCGTCTGTGACAAGGGGGGGGAGTGCCCTCTCCAGGACCAGTCGGTCTCGTACGGCCCGGGCGAGAGCCGTTTCGATGAAGAGAAGCGGCACTGGGCCAAGCCCATCGAGATTGGCCCCCTCGTGCTCTTGGACCGGGAGCGGTGCATCCAGTGCGCACGCTGCACCCGTTTTGCCGAAGAGGTGGCGGGCGAGCCCTTCATCGACTTCGCCGAGCGCGGCGACCGCATCGAGGTGGCGATCTTCCCCGGTGTCCCGTTCACGTCCTACTTCGCGGGCAACACGATCCAGATCTGCCCGGTGGGAGCGCTCACCTCGGTGCCGTACCGCTTCAAGTCCCGTCCCTGGGATCTCGAGCAGGTCGAGACGACCTGCACGACCTGTGCCGTCGGCTGCCGCGTGGCCGCCCAGTCCTCGGCGGGGGCGCTCGTGCGCTACCTCGGCGTCGACTCCGACCCGGTGAACCAGAGTTGGCTGTGCGACCGGGGGCGTTTCGGCTACGAGGCTGTGGAAGTCCACGAGCGGCTGGGGCAGCCGCTCGTACGCCGTGAGACCGAGCTCGTCCCAGCGACGTGGAACGAGGCGCTGGGCGACGTCGCGGACGCGCTCGCGCAGGCGCTCGAGGGCCCCGGGGCGGGCGCGGTAGGGATGATCGGCGGCGCCAGGCTGGCGAACGAGGACGCCTACGCCTGGGTCAGGCTCGCGAAAGGCGTCATCGGCACCGACAATTTCGACGCCCAACTCGGCGACGGCCTGCCTGCCGAGCTCGTGGCGAGCCTGCCGCGGGCCACGATCGCGGAGACCGTCGCCGCCAGCACGGTCATCATCCTTGCCGGCGACCTCCGTGAAGAGCTGCCTGTCCTTCACTTGAGGCTGCGTCAAGCCGCCGCCAACGAAGGCCTGCGGATAATCGACTGCTCGCCGGTGGCGAGCGGCCTGAGCAAGGTGGCCACATGGCGCCCGTACCGGCCGGGCGGGGCAGTTGAGCTCGCCCGCTCGCTCGTGGCCACGGAGACCGGTGACGGCGTCGTCGTCGTGCTCGGGCGCCCGTCGCTCGCCGAGCCGGGAGGTCACATCGCGGCCGCGGCCGGCGTGCTCGCCGCCGCCTGGCCCCAGGCCCGTTTCCTGCCGGCGCTCAGGCGCGGCAACGTGCACGGTGCCATCGACCTCGGCTGCGCCCCCGGTCTGCTCCCCGGGCGGGTGCCCCTCGAGGAAGGCCGCGCCTGGTTCGCGGAGCAGTGGGGCTCGGCGCCGAGCGCTCGTGGGCTCGACACCGCAGGGATGCTCGAGG
>JBEKBT010000134.1:0-6317 GCA_050015255.1 Acidimicrobiales bacterium | reverse complement strand
TCGTCGTCCTGGCGGCCACCAACCGCCCCGAGGTGCTCGACCCGGCCCTCTTGCGCCCGGGGCGCTTTGACCGCCAGGTCGAGATCCCCCTCCCCAACCAGGCCGAGCGGGCCGCCATCTTGAAGGTGCACGCGAAAGAGAAGCACCTCGGGCCCGACGTCGACCTCGACGCTGTCTCGCGCGGGACCCCCGGGTTCTCGGGGGCCGACCTCGCCAACTTGCTGAACGAGGCGGCGATCGTGGCCGTGCGCCACAACCGCGACGTCATTACGGCCGAGGACATCGACGAGGCCCGGGACCGCATCATCTTGGGCCGGCGCGAGGCGTCGAACGCCCTCTTACCCGACGAGAAGTACAACGTCGCGGTCCACGAGACCGGCCACGCTCTCGTCGCTTTGTTCTCAAAGCACGCGGATCCTGTCGCCAAGATCACCATCCTTCCTGCCGGCCAGGCCCTCGGGGTCACAGAGCAGCTCCCCTTGGACGAACGGCACCTGTACTCGGAGGGCTACCTGCACGACTCGCTTGCCATCCGCCTCGGCGGACGGGCTTCGGAGGTTCTCGTGTTCGGCGAAGGTTCGACGGGCGCGTCGAGCGATCTTCACGGGGCGACCGAGCTCGCCGTGCACATGGTGCGCGACTGGGGGCTTTCTCCCAAACTCGGCCCCATCGGCTACGGCGACCAGGGCCCGGGCTACCTGGGCGCTGGCCAGCTGGAGTCGCGCCCGTTCTCCGAGGGCACCCAACAGGCGATCGACGAGGAGGTCAGCCGCCTGCTCTCCGAAGCCCAGCAACGCGCCCGCACCTTGCTCTCGGCCAACCGCGACGTCCTCGACGCCGTAGTCACCAAGCTGGAGGAGAAAGAGACCATGAGCGGCGACGAGCTCAAGGAGATAGTGCGCCAGACCATTGCCCTGAGGCCAGTCACATCGGCCAAGCCGGTCTGAGCCCTGAGGGCTTGAACTGGAGGACAGATGATCGCGGCGTTCTGACCGCTGCCTCCGCGTGCGTGCCCAGCACTCGCAGGCGAAGTCCTCGGCGCTGTGGCTTGGGCCGAAGCGGCGCCTGACAGATTCCGATATGGCCAGATCTACCCGGATGGATCCGTCTGGCGGTCCCGATGGCCGCCTAGTGAGCGCCCGTGTCCGAGGCTCGCCGCATGACCTCGGACTTCAGCTGTTGGAACTCCTCCTCGGAGATCGTTCCGTCCTTCCTCAGTTCAGCGAGCCGGGACAGCTCCTCTGCCGGGGAGCCACCAGTCCCGACATAATCTCGCAGTGCCTGCTCTTCCTTCTGCTCCGCCTGGGCCTGGTGGGCGCGCATCTTGTCCCCGCGGACGATGAAGTAGGCCAGGCATCCGATGAGTGGGAGCACCAGCACCAGCACGACCCAAAGAGCCTTCGCCCAGCCCTTCAGGTCGTCGCTCCGAAAGATGTCGATGAGGACCGAGAGCATCAACCACATCACGGTGAGGAACACGAAGAACCAAAGAAGGGAGTACACAACCTGTCGAACACCGAACGTCGCTGCGATCATTGGTGCCTCCTTGGCTGAAGCATTGGCTTTCTCTCTGTACGGGTCACTCCGGTGAGATCACTCATCGAATCGCTCCTGAGTCGATGTAAGTGATCGCATGGGACCGATGTTGGGTTCAGCAGTTCGCCTGACTACTTTCGCGGCCTCCTGGACCGCTTTCTCGATCTGCTGCCAGCTTACGCCGAGCAGCTTGGCGGCGTACTCCTCGGCGTTCAGCTCGGCCTTGTCCCCAGAGCCTGCTCCAGCTTGCTTTCCCGACAACGAGGAGGGTGGCCTCTGCCTTGTCGATGATCTCCCAAGCTCTCTTACCCCCGACCGAGATGGACCACGCCAGGCAGATGGCCCGTCACTTCGCCTATGGCTGCTGCGGCCAACGCGGCGGCAATCGCGGGCGAGTACAGAATGCCGAGGAGGGCACCTACGACAGTGCCTCCCCACGCCGCGCCAGGCGGTCAGCGAATGCTCGCTGACATGAAACTTGCCTGCCTCGTCCTTGGTGACCACGGTGACGTCGCAGGTTCTGATGGCACCGACCGCCCCGGTTTCGACCGCTCCGGGGTCCAGTACTCCCTGTGCACGAAACGATCGTGGAGCGAGGGGCAAGGGCCGCGAAGGCGGCCGAACCGCCGCCCGCGGGGACGGAGCACCGACCGCCAGGAGTGGGGACCTTGGTTATGTACCGAGCCCGAACCGCCAGCCCACCTTCCGTCTGCGTCCCTGGCCCGGCCAGACCGCCGATCGAGTTCGCTTCGCGCCAACCCACACCGAGGACTTCGGGCGGCCGGGTTCCGCAAAGAATGCCCGCCACACGCCTTCTTTGACGACCTCGGTGCCTCGAAGCTCCACAGCGGCATTCTTCGGGGGCGTTCGGAGTCGCTCGGTGGTGAGAGCTGGTGAGCCAACTCGTTCCCTTGGCGTTTCAGGTTGGTGGCGGCGAAGCCGTGTGCGACTGTGTTGCGGCGGTCTCCATCGACGGCTGTGCCGCGTCTGGGGCCGTGGCGCGCCAGAGTTCGCGGGTGATTATCTGGATGGCGCCGGCCACCGGGATGGCGAGGAGAGCTGCCACAAACCCGCCGAACAGACCGCCAACCCAACTTCCGATGTCTGCGCCGACGAAAACGGACACCAGGACGAGAAGCGGGTTGACCCTGACGGTGCGGCTCATGATCACGGGATTCAGGACGTGGTTCTCAATTTGGGTATAGATGAGGAAGACCAAGGCGGTGATGATGCCTGCCGAGAGTGAGTGGGCGAAGGCGAACAGCACCGTCGGTATGCCGGCGAGGGCTCCACCGATGGTGGGCAGGAAGTCGACCAAGCCCACCCAGAGCCCCCAGAGCAGGGGAAAGGGAACAGAAAGGGTCGTCAAGGTCACAAAGACGACGGTCCCGGCGATCAACGATGTGAGCAGGTCTCCCAGCATGTAGCCCGACACTGATCGGCTTATGGCCCCGCCGACGCGCGTGTATTTTCGCGCGCGGTCAGCAGACAGCTGTCCCAGCATCCATAGACGAAGCTTTGGGGCCTCGAGCAGAAGCAGCACCACGAAGAAAAAGGTCGAGACGAGGGCGAGGATGACCGACGCTGCACCCTTCCCGAGCGCTAAGGCCGGCCTGCCAAGTCCTTCGGCGAGGCTCACGAGCTTGGGGGAGTTTCTCTTTACCCAGGCTTGGACGTGGTAACGACGAACCAGGTGTCCGATCCAGCCCTTGTTGTGTGTCGCCTTTTCGACGTAGGCCGGCAAGTTGTTCGCGAGATGGCTGATCCCGTTGACGAGCGGATAGCCGAATGCCACGGCCAGGCCTGCGAGGACCACCAGCCCCCAAAGGGTCACGATCCCGACGGCAAACCCTCGGCGGGGCACCTTCCAGCGCTGTAGCGCCGCGACTTGCGGGTTGAGGAACAGTGCGATAAAGCCCCCCACCAACATGAGCAGCGCGATGTCACGCAAGCGGTACAGGAGCTTGCCCGCCAGATAGACCGCAACGACAAGCGCGATCGTCACGACGATGGTCTGAAGCGGAACCTGCCTCGATGCCGCTGACAGAGCTATCCGCTCGCGTCGGGTCGGGACGGGTCGTGGTGGATTATCCGACATGTCGATCGTCCTTTGTTGAGGAGCTTGAGTGTTCGTGGAAGGTCAAGGGCACATGATGGGCCACACCGTAACGATATGGAACCCAGCCGTCCTGCTGGTACGTCAGATCTCGGGAGTGAGTGAACCGGTCCGTGCTCTCAGTTCGTCGGACCTGTCACCTGTGGGGCGGGGATCGTCGTCGCTCGATCCCCATGCTTTCGCCGCGGCCGGCGAACTCAGCCTGGAGGGGGCTCTTCGATTCTCGGCCAGCTCGCGCCTGCGCTGAGCGAGTTGAGAAGACAGCGCTCAGCTGCTCGAAGGCGCAACCGGCGTTAGGACCTCGCCCCAGTAGGCGATCACCTGGTGGCCGAGTCCTTCTAGCGCCAGTCATGAGGTCGAGTCGCGAGCGCGCCGTGGTTGAGGATGACCACCGGGCGCGCGCCGGCACGGCCGGATCGCAAGTCCCGAGGTCCGCCAGCGAAGGGCGGGCCGTGACGATGGCGATGCCATCGATTTGCCAATGGCAGCTCGCACCGCCCCATCAGCCCGGCCAATCCCGGCAAGGAGGCGCTAAAGCCCCGATCGAGCCTTGATGGCTCCCGCGGCGATGGCGTCGACAAAGGCTCGATGGTCTTTGTCAGTCTGGTCGGCGTAGGCACCGGCGAACTCGGTGATTGCCCGGTCAAAGCTTTCGGTTTCACCCAAGTACGAGCCAATGGCGATGGCATCGCCCGAGCAAGCGTGAGCCCTCGCCAGCGTCCAACCGCACATCTGGCCGTAGATCGCCAACACGTCGGGAGATATCGAATCGACGTCGGCCGACGCTTTCCAGTCCCACAGCTGGCGGATGTAGTAGTCCCGTTTCAGGCCGTCGCCTTCGGTGGCTTGCGTCCAGCCAAGAAGGATGTCGCTGGCTGCCTGCATGAGGCGCTGACCCTCGACTACTCGCTGCCCGTGATTGGTGTAGCCGCTCTTGCCCAGGAATCGCTCGAGAACTGAAGCCTCCGCTTCTTTTACCTGCAAGAAGAGGGGGTCGTTCTCGTCGCGCCCGAGCAGGAGCGCAACCCACTCTCTCGTACCAACACTGCCCACACCGACAACCTTTTGTGCGAGGTGCACAAAGCGGTATCGTTCCAGCAGACGGCGCCGGTCGCCCGGAAGCGAGCGGCGATAGGAACGCAGCGCCTCGTGAATCGTGTTCTCCACTTGCCGGGCATCAATGTCGCTTAAGAGCTCCTCGACGGGCACGATCAGGGGCGGATCACTGATGATGCGAGGCTCCCCGTCGACCTCGTGGGTGAGCTTGGCCTGAGCCTTAAGTCGGTCTTTTGTTTGTGCCTTGCCCACGGCCCGCTGAAACTTGGCCACAATATCGCCTTGGGCAGTGCCGCCCCACCTGGCCACGATGCCCGCCGCGTCCAGGCGTGAATACCAGACGTCAAGGTGTCGTTGGGTGGCGAGCACTTGGATCGACTCGCGGTAGGACCGGACCGATTTGGCCACGATCTCTCTTCGGAGCCGCGTGGCGAAGTCCTTGCTCCGTGCAGCGACCTCAAGGCTTGCGGCCAGCCTTTTGACGTCCCACTCGAACGGGCCGGGGTTCGTCTCATCGAAGTCGTTGATGTCGAAGACGAGCGCTCGCTCCGGGGAGGCGAAGCCACCGAAGTTGGAGAGGTGGGCGTCACCGCATAGCTGCACGTCGAGCCCTGTGCGGGGTAAGGAGGAGAGATCCGCAGCCATTGGGGAGGCGGCGCCGCGATAGTAGGCGAACGGTGAGGCCGCCATGCGCCCATGGCGGATCGGCACGAGATCGGGAACCCTGGTCGCGGCCTGTGCCGCGAGAAGCTCGAGCGGACCGTGCTGGCGGTCGGCCTGTGACCACTGAGCGTGGCCTGAGCGAGGCGTCTTTGATCGTGCGGCTCTTCCCCGTGCGGCTCGCTCCTCGGGAGAAAGGTGTTGGATTCTGTCTGCAGTGGTCTTTTTCACGTCGTCGTGCCTCTCGATGTCGACGCCGACGGTCCGGCTTCCAAGGTGCCTGGCTTTAGCCTGATGACCGGCTCCGGGATCCACCCGAGGCACGCCTGCTTCGTTGCCAGGCTATCGACCATAGGTCCCACGCGAAGCTTGTCATTCGAAGCGAGAAACAACAACAGACCTTGAAGCACGTGAGCCGAAACGAGCCCGAGATCGGCCTAGGCACCGGCGCTTTATGCCCTCCATCTTGATCCAGCAGATTCTGGAAGAAGCGCGCCTACCAGTTCCGCCAGCGCCCTCCACGTCGACACGTGTGGTTTCCACTTCCCCCGCCTGATGTCGCTGGCGGACGCCTTGGAACAACCGGCCGCCGCTATGATCTCGGCAAGCGGTACAGTTCCGAGCCTCGGCAGGATCTCCCTCCGGAACAGCTCCGGGTCGTGGATGGTCCCGGAATTGGCCTTGTCCCCACTCCAACAGCGCCCGATGTGGGCGATGACAGCACCTGTCTCGCTTGGCCGTTGCACGAGCCCACAGAGCTGCCGGTAGGTGAGGCCCGCCAGGGTACAGAACAACGCCCTTGCACCCGCGCCGGTCGACGGGAACGCCGCGCCCGATTCGGCAGGGTTCACCCGTCGCGTACGCCTCGTTACCAGTCGCAGATCCGCGCCGTCGGCCCTCCGACGCGAACCCCCAGTGTTAGAGGTTGCTCGTCTGAATCTGGCGAACA
>JBEKBT010000133.1:0-6423 GCA_050015255.1 Acidimicrobiales bacterium | reverse complement strand
GGCGTCTCGGAGCGGGCGGTCGAGAAGCACTCGAACGCCATCTTCTCCAAGCTCGGGCTCTCAGAAGAGCGGGACGTCAACCGGCGCGTGAAGGCCGTGCTCGTGTATTTGAGCGCGCAATCGGGAAGCTAGCTACACCGAAGTTCGGGTGGCACCTCCAAGGCCTGCTCACGCCGCCCATGGGACAATGGAAAGCTGATGGACGCCCCCCTTTCCGTCATCGTCGTCGACGACCAGGTCCCCTTTCGGTTGGCCGCGCGTGCGGTTGTGCGCCGCACGGAGGGCTTCGAGATCGTCGGTGAGGCCGCCAACGGCATCGAGGCGATCGCGCTCGCCGACTCGCTTCACCCCGATCTCGTCCTGATGGACATCAACATGCCTGAGATGGGCGGCCTGGAAGCGACCCGGCGGATCGTGGCCGGGCACCCGGACACCGTCGTGTTCCTGTGCTCGACCTACGACGTCAACGACCTGCCCGAGGACGCCAGGACCAGCGGCGCCCGGGCTTACATGCACAAGGAGCAGTTCGGCCCTTCCACCTTGCGCCGGCTCTGGGAAGAGCGGGACTCCAAAGGCTTTGCCAGCTGAACGATCAGCATCGGCCTGGACCCGGTCAGGTGAGCGGAACAGAGCCCCTGATCTGCGTGCCCTGACCGGGTTCTGACTCCCAGCGCACCGAGCCACCGATGGCACCCAGGCGGTCCATCATGTTGATGAAGCCATGCCCGTGCCGGGCCTTGCGCACGTCGAAGCCCGGGCCGTCGTCGACGACCGCGAACAGCAGCCCTCCTGACTCCTCCCAGATGCGCACCGTGACGTGGGCGTTCGGCGCGTACTTGCCCGCGTTCTGCAGTGCCTCGAGACAGCAGAAGTAGACGGCGGCTTCGATGTCGCCGTTGTAGCGGCCGATGCCTTCGGTCGACAGCTCGATGTCGAGCGGGCTCCGGTTGACAACCGGGCGGAGCGCCCCGGGAAGCCCGCTGTCGACCAGGAGAGGTGGGTAGATCCCGTGCGCCAGCTCGCGCAGCTCCTGGATCGTGTCCTGCACAGCTGTTCCCAGCTCCTCGAGCATCTCCACGGCCCCCTCGGGGTCCTCCGCGACGATGTCCTTCACGAGGCGCAAGTTGACCGCCAGGGCGACAAGGTGCTGCTGGGCGCCATCGTGCAGGTTCCGCTCGACCCGGCGGCGCTCGGCGTCACCGCTGGCGACGATGCGAGCCCTCGAGGCGCGCAGCTCGTCGGCCTGGCGCCGGAGCTCGTCGAGCGAGGTTTGCAGCGCCGTGTCCAGCTGGGCGTTGTGAAATGCCAGTCCGACCTGGCGGGCCAGCTCGGTGAGCACGCGATCGTCCTCTTCCGTGAAGCTGACGGCGCCTTCGGCCCGGGCTACGACGATCGCCCCGAGGAGCTCGCCGGCGTGGCAGATCGGCGCCACGCGGATCGGTCCGGCTGCCCGCCCGTTCAAAAGCGACGGCATCCAGACCGAGGCCCAGGCGTTGCCAGACACGCCGGCGTGGGTGATCACGGGGCGCTCGCGTGCGGACACGACGAGCGATCGCGCCCCGACATCGGGGACGGAGACGGCGAGCTCGAGCACCTCGCCCGTACCGGTGTAGATCTCCGCAGACTTGAGGGCGAGGGTCTTGCGCAACGACTCGGCCAGCTGCAGCAGCAGCTCGTCCATGGGGATGGCCCGGGTGAGCCGGCTCCCGAAAGTGCGCACAACCTCATCGGGGGCCTCACGCGCGCCGTAGACGAATCCGGTCGCCATGCGCGCGAACCGGTCCCGCGCGGGGATGTAACCGATGGCGGCGATGGCGGCGGCCACGATCGACAGGCCGAGCACTTCGCGGTCGGTCGTCCCCGTCGGGGTCTTGCCGAGACCGCGGACCACGATGATGTAGATCGCCGCTACCACCACGCTGAAGCCGAGGATGGAAAGCAGGTGCACGAGGAGGCGGTCGGCGTGGGGAGCGAGGCGCGGGCTCGCCGCGCAGACAAGGCCCAATGCCGCGAGCACGGCCGCCGCGGCGGTAGGGACCGCGATCTGGGCTGGCCACGCCACCAGCAGGTTGAGGGTCACGGCTATGAGGACGAGCTCGCTCCCGAGCACGGCTCCCACGGCGAGCCACTGCATCCGCTCGCGGCCGGAGGCCGGCGCGGCGAGATAGCGGGCATGCACCGCGGGAAGCGTGGAGCACGCCGCCAACAGCCATGCGAGCGCGGTCGGCCAAGGGGCGAGGACGTGAGCCGTGGTCGTGAGGGCGATCGCCACCACAAGGGCGGCCGCGTACCAGAGGCCGACGCCCACCTGGCGCGACCTGCGTCCGAGCACACCGTCTGGCAACGACAAGAGGCCGTGGACAGACACGGCCATGGCGGCCAGGGCGGCCACCGTCGCTACGACGTGGGGAACACTGTGAACGCTGTCGGCGTGAGTGAGGGCGAGTCGCGACCCGGCCGCGGCGACGGCGGCGACGAGTGCTCCAACGGTCACGAGCCAGCCGAGACGCGGAGCACGGGCAAGTGTCGCGAGCCCTCCCGCCGCGGTGCAGACGATGGCTGCCCCGATCAGGACTCCGAGGGCGCGGTGACCCACGAGCGGCGCCGCGACGAGCGAGACGACCACGAGCGCGACGCAGGCGACGAACGCCACCGCGCCAGGCAGCCACAAGCGGGTCTGCACGCGCTCGGCCGGCGCTGCACTGGCTGCCGCGCCGGCCGCGGAGTCCACCATCACCTCGGTCCCCGCATCCTCAAAGGGTCCCGATCGCCGTCACGCTCTCGGCGGTGCTGTAGGCGTCCGCCTCCTTGCCCACGATGCGCCCGTCGCGCATCTTGAGCACGGTGTCAGCCGCGGCCGCCACGTCGGAATCGTGGGTGACGAGCACGATCGTCTGGCCCCCGGCGTGAAGGCGGCTCAGCAGCTCGATCACCTCCTGGCCCCCGGCGGAGTCGAGGGCTCCGGTCGGCTCGTCGGCCAACAACAGCGTGGGCTCGTTGGCGAGCGCCCGGGCGATGGCGAGCCGCTGCCGCTGGCCACCAGAGAGCACGCCCGGCATCGCCGAGACCTTGTCACCGATCCCGAGCAGGTCCAGCAGGTCGCGCGCCCTCGTCTCGGCCGCCTTGCGCTTCCGCCCGGCGATGATGGCCGGCAGGGCGACGTTCTCCAGCACGGTCATCCCCTCGAGGAGGTTGAAGAACTGGAAGACGATGCCGATGTGCCGCCGGCGCATGCGGGCGAGCTCGTCCTCGCTGCTCCCTGTCACCTCCTCGCCGGCAACCTTGATGGTCCCCTCGTCGGCCACGTCGAGCCCCGCCACCAGGTTGAGCAGCGTCGACTTGCCGCAGCCCGACGGCCCCATCAGGGCGAGAAACGTGCCCCGCTCGACCACGAGGTCGACACCTCTCAAGGCTCGCACGGGAGCGTTCTCGGCCTCGAATGTCTTGCGCACGCCGTGCACCTCGAGAGCGGGCGTGTGCTTGTCGGCATGGTTCGTGTCGGTGACCGCTGCGGTACCGGTCATATCTGTCCCCCTTCGATGCTTCTTGCGGCCGGCGGTCGGGCGAAGGCCGTGACCACGCCGCCGCCGGACGACGACTGGCCCTGTGACAGGAGCTTGTAGGCAACGACCGGAGTATCGCGTCCCTTCACCAGCTGCTCTTCGAGCGCCACGGTGGCAACCTCGCAAGTGAGCGCACGCACCGTAGCCTCAGAAAGCACGGTTTCGCCGGCTGCGGCCAGCTGCTGCAAGCGCTGGGAGAGATTCACGGTGTCGCCTACAAGGGTGTACTCGAGGCGCTCCTCCGAGCCGAGCAAGGCAGCGGCTGCCTCACCGGTCGAGAGCCCGAGCCCGAGCCCGAACGGGGGCAGGCCTTCAGAGCTCCAGCGCTTGTTGATCTCGGCCTGGCCCGCGTGCATGGCCACAGAGGCGGCGACGGCGCGATCGGCGTGGTCGGTCTGGGAGACGGGAGCGCCGAAGACCGCCATCACCGCGTCACCCACGAACTGCATGACCGTGCCGCCCTCGCTCAGAATGGCCTTGTTCATGGCGGCACGGTGCGTGTTCAGCTGGCCGGCCAGCTGGCTCGGGTCCGCGTGCTCGGCGATGGTCGAGTACGAGCGGATGTCACTCATGACCACTGTCACCTCGACTCGCTCGGTCTCGCCGATGCGCCGTCCTTCCGAGCGCAATTTCTCGGCCAGGCCCCCGGGCAAGAGACGAGAGAGAGTCTCGCCTTGCTCCTCCCGGTCAACGATGGCCTGGTGCAAGAGCCGCAGTCGCTGCAGCGCTCCCTGGTTGCCGGTGCTCACCCCCTGAGCGAGCTTCAAGAAGACGGCCTCGACCTCGGCGTCCACAGCTTCCGGGGGGAGACGCCGGGCGGCGGCGATGGCCTTGATCGGCTTGCCCTCGGCCACGAGCGCGAGCAGGGCCTCTTCGGGTTCGGTGAGCCCGCCGCTCGCGGTGACGGGCCGGACGAGGGCCTCGACGATGGCCGGGTCGAGAGCCGTCCCCCCTGTCGCCACCGCCCGGATCGCCTCGACCAGCTGGTTGCCCTCGGCGATGTGGTCCTTCAGGAGGTAGCCGTAGCCGGCGGATCCCTCGGCCAGCAGCGACACCGCATACTCGGGGTCGTCGTACTGGGACAGGATCACGACACCGGTGCCGGGGTGGCGCTTGCGCACCTCCTTGGCGGCGTCGATGCCCTCGCGGTGGAACAAAGGCGGCATGCGGATGTCGGTGACGAGCACGTGGGGCTGGGTCTCTGCCGCCCCGGCGACAGTCCCGTCGTAGTCGCCGGCGACGCCGACGACCGAGAGGTCGTGGTGGCGCTCGATGAGGGCGCGAACGCCCTCGCGCACGATGAGGTTGTCGTCGGCGAGAAAGACCTCGATCGTCCCCGCGGGCTGGGTCGTGGCGTCCATGTCACTCTAAGTTGTCGCATTTCGGGCCTGCACGCACCAGGTAGCAGGCCCCCCGGCCCGATGGGGGTGCTAGGACCACCCCCGCTACCGGGGCACCACCCTTCACCCTGCTCGGGCGCGGGCGGAACATGTGCGCATGCGATACGAGAGCAGCGTCACCTCACTTTCCTGGATCCCTTCCGAAGCCGTGGTCGGAGGCACACGCCTGCCCTTCGACGCCGGGGTGGCCCACTACGACCAGCCGCCCCCCGACGTTCTCGGGGACCTCGACGAGCTACGGGAGGCAGACCGGTTCCGTTTCGCAAACCGCCTCGCGGGCTGGATCGAGGTCGACAGGTCGGGGTGGATCAAGAACGCCGGCTATTCGGCGGGTGGCCAGATCGGCAGCACCACCGTGCGCGTCGGCGGCCTGAGCCACGTCTTCCAGGCGGTAGCCCTCCCCGACATACAGCACAAGCCCGAACGCGGCGACGGGTGGGTGCGCTTCACCCAGACTGCCGGTGGCCGCACCGGCATGCCCGCGCCCCGGCGCGTCCGCCGGGCACCGTTCATCCAGTGGCAGGCTCCGCTCGCCTGGACCACGCTCACGCTCACGATGCACGCCGACGGCCGGGCCGAGGGGGCGCTCAGCGGCGCCAGCCGGTTCCCGCGCCACTGGGTCTACGACGACGAGGGCCGTCTCGCCTCCAAATCGGGTCTCATTGACTTCAAGGACTGGTACCGAAAATCCTTCGGCAAGCACACCCCGTGGGGAGACCAGGAGTCAGAGGCGCTCGTGACAGCGGTCGAGTCCGCCCTGGAGAGGTCACTGTCGGCACAACTGATGCGGGGGACGGCCAAACCTAAGATCAAAAAGGTGAAGGCGGGCACCACCCTCGTCCGCCAAGGTGACGAGGGCTCTGAGGTGTACCTGGTGCTCGACGGTGTGCTGCGCGTCGAGGTCAACGGCGAGCGCCTGGCCGAGTACGGCCCCGGTGCGCTTCTCGGCGAGCGCGCCCACCTGGAGGGCGGGGCCCGAACCTCGTCGCTGGTGGCGGTGACCGCTTGCCGGGTGGCCTCGGTCCCTGCCAAGGCGCTCGACCGCTCAGCGCTCGTGGAGCTGTCCAGCGGGCACCGCCGCGAAGACCTGGGAGCGGGCTGACCGGGTGCGTGCCCATTTCCTCGGGGTACGGGGCTCGACGCCCGCGCCTGGCGAGAGCTTCGTCCGCTACGGCGGCTATACCTCCTGCATAGCCGTCGCCCACGACGACGATGCCGCGCCGAGCCTCATCCTCGATTCGGGCACCGGGATCCGGCGCGTGAGCGCGTTGTTGGGCGACGCGGCCTTCGCCGGCACGATCCTGCTCACCCACCTCCACTGGGACCATATCCACGGGTTGCCCTTCTTCTCGGCCGCCGATCGCGAGGACTCGCGGGTCGCGCTCTTGCTGCCCGAGCAGCCCGACGGGGCAGAAGCGGCCGAGGTGCTGGCCCGGGGGATGTCGCCGCCGCACTTCCCG
>JBEKBT010000132.1:0-7315 GCA_050015255.1 Acidimicrobiales bacterium | reverse complement strand
CCGAGCGGGTGTCAACATGTCACGGCCACCGACACTGCTCCCGTCGGCCACGGCCAACCCCAGCGAAGCGTCGGCGCCGGCGATCACTCGGGAACCGTCATTGCCGACCACCCAACTAGGGGTACGCCCACGACGACCCCTACAAGGGCAACCGCTGTGGCCTGCCAGGCGACTGTGGCGACAATCTGGCGGTTCACGAAACCCAGCGCTTTTAGCAGCCCCATCTCTCGCCGCCGGCGCGACACGCTCACGACGAGCAGATGGACGAGCGTGGCCGCGCCCGACACGGCCAACACGCCTCCGAAGATGAGAGGGAAGTTGACGGCTTCGCCGAAGTTGACGAGGGATGTCGGGGTGATGGGGAGCGCGGTGATGGATTGGTAGGAGGTGAGGTAGCGGTTGACCGCCGCTTGTCCCCGCCGGCCGGGTACGACACTGACCAGGAGTCCGCCGTCATTCGGCCCCGACAGCAGCTCTCGCAAGCATGCCTTTCGGCTGGGGCTCAGGGGGCACACGGCCTGTTCGTAGCCGGCGATGGTGAGAGCGGCGCCCGTTCCCAGGCTCACTACTCCACCAAGCGAGGGGAACGAGATCTGCGAGACCACCCGGAACGCCGCAGTTAGCGTTCCGCCAGACGGCGATGGCACGGTGACGTTAACGATCGAGCCCAGATGGGCTCCCACCCGTCGCATCGTCGCAGCCCCGAGGCCGATCTGGCGATCACCGATCGGAACATGGCCATCGACCGACGAGAGAAGGAGCCCACCCCGGACAGGAGTTGCGGCCACGGCCCCCACGGCCGTCTTGTCGATCGATACCTCGACGGCTAATCCTTCGGTGATACCGGTGACAGCAGGGTCGTGCTCCAGTCTCTTGAGCAGAGCGGGGTCGGGCCCCAAACCGTTGGGGTCCGTGAAGTTGAGCTGGAACGTGTCGCCGTAAAGCTTGGGCGTCGCCGTTAGGTGCGACAGGCTGGCGCCGAAGACACCCGTCCCGCAAAGGGCGATGACGGCGAGGATCGTGCCCAGGACTGCTGAACCGACCGGAACCGTAGCTCCACCGCTCCTGCGCTCGAAGGCGTTCCGCACGCCGATCACGGCGCTCGGCGGCGCTCCCATTGCCGCCAGGTGTCCCACCAGCACCGAGGGCCGGGGGGGTCGTGCTCGGTTCGCTGCTGGCAGGACACGGGCAGCCCGAAGGGCGGGCCACACGCCCAGAGCGAACACGAGCACCACGGTGGCGACGGCTCCAGGCAGCAGGACGAGCGGGTCGAAGAGCAACCCGGTGTTGGTCTCGGCGACGCGCGCCTCTCCGAGCGGAGCGAGAGGGGATAATGCGGTGGCGACCAGCAGGGCCCCGGCGGCGCCCAGGATGCCAACGAACAGGTTGCGCGCCAGGCCGAGGGCGAGCAACTGCCGGCGGTCGGCACCGAGGGCTGCCATCGTGGGGTAGTCTTCGCCCTCCGCGATGCTCTGGCGGGCCAGAGCCTGGCCCAGGACTGCCAGCCCCACAATTGCCGCCAGTGCTGCCAAGATCCACCAGCCGACGGCCTGTGGGTGGATCGCCGCTTCGACCGTGGCCGGCACCGTGTCCTCATTGCTGGGGGCTGCGCCGAGCGCTCTGAGTTGTGACTCGAAGCGGGCCAGATCTCCCGCTCCGTGCCGTAGGCGGACGGCGTACACATAACCGTTTGCCGTCCGCGGCAGCACCGTTCGAGCGAAGGCAGGCGTGGTGTACAGGTCGTAGGAGGGAGCTGTCCCGGAGGGGAACTCGTACTCGGTCGCCTCGAAGCCGACCACACGGAAGACAACCACGGGGCCATCTGGCCTCGGCGGTGCACCAATCGCATCGTTGTAGGCAGAGGCTTGCGTGGACGAGTAAAGGGGCACACGGATCAGGGTTCCAAGGTGCATACCCTCGTACTGCTGAAGGGTGAACGAGGCCAGCACCCGGTCGGGGGCGGACGGGTCAGGCAAGTGCCCGGAGACGAGCTTGGACAGCGAGCGGCCGCTGGACGGCGCGTACAAGACGCCGAAGTCAGACGGGTTGATCGGGTTAGCGCACCTGCACTTCGGCTGACCAGTGTCAGGGCCGATGAGCTCCGCGAGGGAGGTGACCTCGGCAAACTTGACCCCCTTCGGCCAGGGTTCGCTCGTGTAAACAGCGGCGTCGAAACCGTGGGCGGCGAGAAAGCTCGGGAAGGCAGAGTCGGTGCGGCGCCCAGCGGCCGCGGCGCCCAGCACCACCCCGCCGACCAGGGAGACCAACAGGGCCAGGGCAAGCCACGCTCGCCAGCGCTGGCGAGCCTCAGCACGCATGACCAGGCCAATAGCACCCACGGCGACCTCCTTACTCGCAGTGTGGCCAACCACTGGTCGCAGGCCAAGGAGGGCAGCCGGTGTGAGATGTTGGTGTTGGCATCCCGTTTTGGCGGCAACTGGGATCCTGAGCTCTGGAAGTCCCCCGACCCGGTCAGACGACCCACGGAGACGAGAGGACCAACGCCGGCCTCATTCCCTTCGCGACCTGGCAGGAGTGATCGGCTGCTGTCACAAGCGAAGGGGTCGAGCGCCGCAACCTGCAAGGTCGCTACACGGCCGCCTGCCGCCGCCTTGTTCGCGCGGAGCGCGACGTGACCAAAGCGGCCGAGGTGAGCGAGGCGGCTGATGCCGCGCTCTCCGCTCAACAGTCGGTGCGCGGCGTTTTGGGTGCTGACGTGCGTAGTGCCCTCGACCGCCTGGAGATCGTCGATTCCGCGCTCGCTACCGTGCGGCGCCGCAAGATCGCGACGTGGAGCGCGGAACCACCCGAGTATGTCGTCGCCTTGCTTGGACCCCGCCCGACCGATGCAGGCCGCGCGCAACGGTGGCAGCAGGGCACCGTCGAGATCGAGGACTGGCGACGCTCCGTTGGCGTAACCGATGGTTCAAACTCGCCGACCGCGTGGACGCGCGCGCTCGGCTCGCCGAGCGAGGGTTGGGAGGGCCGAAGGCGACGACGCGTCGTCCCGAACCTCATGGCGGTGCGACGCGACCTCGGTCTCGACGAGACCGATCGTGCTCGGGCCGTGAACGGCGGTCCTTTGCTCGACCCGGCGACGACCGCGGTGCTCGCGCGAGGTACCAGTGGCGAGTCACCGTCTGCTCCTCGGTTGCAGGGTGTTGCACAGCTCGGACGCGGAAGGTGAGGTCCACTGGGCGCGCCTCGCAGGTGACTTGCCGGCCTCGCGCAAGAGGAGTCGGTGGACCTAACCGGACAGTTCGCGAACCGCCGTCCCAACCCCTCCGTACAGGACTTTCTCGATTTGGCCACTGCACTAATCTGAAGACTTCAGAACGCGTGCCACCGCACCGGCGTCAAGAGGGCAAGTGACGATCGATCCATTTGGTGATTGTGGCGAGAACGCCGCGGTCCACAGGCTGGCGAACCTCCCGGCGGTAATCGCGAGGTCCCTTCAACTCGGGGTCAGACCGCAAGAGATGGCTTAGGTCACCAACGACGTGCGCCTCGCACGGGCCTTTGACAAGACCGTTGATCGCCTCGGCGTCTTCAGGCGGAACCTGCACGTCGTGCCCGCCGATCAACGTCAACACCGGCACCTTTACGCGCTCGAAGATGGGCACCGGGTCGTAATCGAGGAACTGGCGAAACCATCGGGCGTTCATCCTCTTTCCTTGAATCCTTATGACGTCCGCCGTTGTCGATCGGAATCGCACGAATTGCTTGCGCTGGCCCTTCAGAGGGTCGATGTGGAGGAGCCGGAGAATTGCCTTTGTCGCCCGGGGCAGGGTCTGCGTGATCTCGCGGGCTTGCCAGGTAAGGATCTCTTCGCCCGTTCGAGCGGGACATGCCAAGAGCACGGCACCCTCGACCTCTTCGTCGGCGGCTAAGTGCGCCGCATGGAGCGTTCCCTCGCTGTGGCCGATAACAAAGATCGGAAGATCACGGCACCGGGTGGACAGCCACCCAAGCGCTGAGACGGCATCGGCATGGTTGTCTGTCACCCCGGCGGTCAGGAAATCCCCTCCGCTTTCCCCGACGCCTCGCTTGCCGTAGCGGAGCGAGGCAATCTGGTTGTCCTGAAGGGCATCGGCGATCACGTCGCTCATGTGGAGCTTGATCTTGGGACTGTCGGAGTCTCGATCGAGCTTGCCAGACCCGGACAGGATCAAAGCAACGCTCGAACGTCCGCACCTGGCATTGTCGCCGGCCTGGACGCCCCTTGTTGTGACGCCGATGCAAGCCGTTAGCGCAGGTCCAGAGACGTGCCCCGAGGTCGGTCCTGCCGCTCACCCCTTCCTCGTGCCTCATTCAGGCCTCACGCACAGGCTAACAATGACGCCAAGGAGCCGAGGGCGGTGCCGGGGGTTCGATCAAATCCAGCGAACGGAGCCTCGTTCGGCGTGCCTCGGGGAGCCGTCCTCTGCGGAGACGGCGCGCCAGACGGTTGTTCCGGGCGTCAGCACGAACCTTCGTCGAGGACGGCACCGCCCGCCGCCCCTCCCTCAACGAACGGCTCGACGGCCGTGGTCTCAGACACTATTTCGATCGCCTCCGCACTGAGGGAATATGGTGATCATGGACGAACAAAGACTTGATCCCACGCAGTCCGGCAGCGCTTTGAGCGGAGCCCGGCTACGACGCAAGCTGTTCGGGGGAGCTCTTCTTAGCGCCCTTGTCGTGGCGCTCGTGGCCGCGGGCTGGTCCTCAGGGAGCCCGCCTGCGGGCGCATCGAGCGAGGTGCCGGGCCAGGGGGCGGGCCTCGTCTGGCTGTGCCGGCCCGGCCAGGCGGCCAACCCCTGCGCCTCGAGCCTCGCGGCCACGACCGTCACGGCGGCCGGCACCCTGGAGCCGGCAACCTGGCCGCGCTCCGCGATGGCGTCTAAGTTCGACTGCTTCTACGTCCACCCGACGGACAGCCTCGCCAAGACCGCCAACACCGGCTTGGCGGTTACCAAGTTAGACATAGTCACCGCGGTAGAGCAGGCCGCCCCATTGTCTACGGTCTGTGACGTCTGGGCGCCGGCCTACCGCTCCCAGACCTGGTCGAGTGTGGAAAAAGGGCTGGCGGGCGACGAGGCACTCATGCGCTCGACCTTCACCGTCGCCTACGACAGCGTGCTCCCCGCCTGGCAGTGGTTCCTCGCCCATACGCAGGGCAAGCCGGTCGTCCTGGTCGGGGACTCGCAGGGCTCGGCGGTGCTCATCCACCTCATCTCCGCCGAGGTCGACCACGAACCATCTGTGCTGCGCCGCCTCCTCGTAGCGGTCATCGTCGGCGGCAACCTCCAGGTCCCTACCGGCAAGACCGTCGGTGCCACCTTCACCAAGGTCCCCTTGTGCACCTCCGGCACCGAGACTGGCTGCGCGATCGCCTTTTCGTCTTACCCTTCGCAGCCGCCGGTGAACTCGCTGTTCGGCAGGCCCGGCCAAGGGGTGAGCCTCCAGTCCGGCCAGACCGCCAAGGCCGGCCAGCAGGTCGCCTGCGTCAACCCGGCGGACCTTACCGGTGGCACCGCCGACCTCGACCCCTACTTCCTCACCCTCACCCAGGTCGCCCCGGACCCGTACATCGATTTCGCGCTCAAGAAGCCGGTCCCCACCCCGTGGGTCACTTACCCCGAGCTCTATTCGGCGAGCTGCAAACAGGGTGGCGGGGCCACTTGGCTCCAGGTCAGGAGCCTCGCCGGGAAGAGCCACGCCCGCCCCGTTGTGAACCTCAACGTAGTGGGCCATCTTGGCGGTACCGGCCCGGCGTGGGGCTACCACGGCTACGAGTACGGCCTCGCCCTCGGCAACCTGCTCCATGACGTCGCCGGTGAAGAGGCTGCGCGGGAGTGCGAAGCGTGCGCCTAAGTCCGGGGTAGTGCGCCTGCGTCCCTAGAGGTCCCGCGCCATCCTCGCGCCAACGCGCCAGGGCATAAAGCAGCCAGGGATTTTGCGTCTAGAGCTTCTACCAGGGATTTTACTGGAGGCGGCGCCCAGAATCGAACTGGGGTACAGGGCTTTGCAGGCTAGGTGACTTGGGCTTTTCTGCTGCACTTTCTGGACATAAGTGCACGTCACAGACGTTGACGGACTCCGGCGGCCCATGACGGTGACGGGATGGAGACGGGATGGAGCCCGCGCGAGCTCGATGTCGAACATGCCCCGTGTCTGGCCGCGGAGACGGGACGCTATTACCGCAATTCTGCACCGGAGCACCTGTGTTTCCGACCCTCACCTTCCACAGGGGATAGGTGACAGCGAGGCCTGAAACGTCCGCTCCCGAGTCGGGTTAACCAGCCGACGCGTCGGACATCAGACGGGAAGTGGACGCCTCACGTGTCGACGTGGCAGCGCTCTCGAAACTGGCCCGAGTTACGCATCGACCCGACGTATAGTCCTGCCTTGTGACGGACCGTACCGAAAGCATCCTGGAGTCGGTCGCCGAGCGGGTTTCGCGAACCGAGTGTCCATTCTGCGGGGCTGACGACTGGGTTGGTCCACGTCTCGCTGCGTTGCCGACGGCCGAGATCGGTGCATATCAATCAGGCCGAGTTGAGATGACGAACCTGGCCGTGGCCATTTGGATCTGCGCCGACTGTGGTTTCATCCGCGCCCACAGCGTCGCTCCTGAGTTGTTCGAGCAAGGGGGAAACCCCAAGTCACAGGGCGTGGCGCCGCGCTAACCACTACGGGACCCACGATGAGTTGCTTCGCCAACTCCGTGTCCTTGGGCGTTCCGCCGTACGACCCGCATGATGCCGCCTCGGTGCCAGCGACCGCCGAGTTTCGCGTGCAAACCGTCCGCGTTCAATCCATCCGCGATGGCCTGGAAGGTCGCTCCCCCGGCACGCTCGACTCGGATACGAGCGACGATATTCTGTTCACCTTCCAGCGGTACATACTCGTGGCGGACAGCCGAGTAGCCGAACCGCGTAATACCGCCTGTGTACCCTCCACGCTCAGCCTTCAACTTCCGACCAGCAGCCATCCTGGCCTTCAGGAGGGTCTTCTCGTACTGCGAGAGCGCTCCGAGGACCTGTCGGATGAGGATACGGGTGGGTTCGTTGCTGTCCACGTCGGGCTCGCTCACGCTTATCACCGAACCCCCGCCAAGGCGTAGACGCTCAACGACCGTCTCTTGTAAGAGCAGGTCCCGAGCAAGGCGGTCAAGCCGGTAGAGCACCAGCACGGTCGCCTCGTGGTTCTCGATGCGGCTGAGCGCCTCGGCAAGTCCTGGACGGCCCTGCAAGCCGCTCGTCCCGCTGATGCCCTCGTCGCCGAGGATTTCGAGCAGCACAAGACGATGCGCGCGGCAGTACTCCCGGAT
>JBEKBT010000131.1:0-6511 GCA_050015255.1 Acidimicrobiales bacterium | reverse complement strand
GCCAACTGGATCAACACGTGGAACGATGACCCAAAGCCTTTCGTCTGGCACAAGAGCGCCGACGAGATACTCGACACGCTGGCTGCATATTGCGCGCGAATCTCCGACTCACGACACTAGGCGGACGACGCGAAAGTCACTCACGGCCTCCATCTAAAGGCTGCAGGCAGCAGCTCGTTCGAGCGCTAGGCTCGCGGTTCCGCAACACAACGAGGCATGGGGGGAAGACGAATGAAGTTAGAACGCGGCTTTATGAGAATCGCGCTACCTGCGGTTCTCGTCGCAGGGTTGATCGCGGCGATCGGCAGCCCTGCGGGAGCAGGGGCAAAGCCGAAGACAACTGGAACTCTCTACGTTGCGCCCCTAAAGGGCCGAGCGAAGCTACCGGCCGTTTGCGTGAGCGCGAAGTTTCACAACATCAATGCTGCCATCAAGGCCGCAGCCGTCGGTGACACCGTCACGGTCTGCCCGGGAACCTACAGAGGCTCGGCGTCCATCACGGTCAAGTCCAAGGCCGGGAACATCAAGATCACGAGTGGCGCCCTCATAGAGACGAGGATTCGCCTCGTCGGCATGGCGGGGGCGGTCATCAATGCCACTGGGCGCGTAAATGCCATCACACTCTTCGGCCCTGGTGCCGCGGGCGCCAGTGTGCGCGGCTTCACCGCCGAGAATGCGATAGGTGAGGGCATCCTCGCTGCCGGTACCGACGGGGTCACGATCGCGGACAACACCGTCGTGCACAACGACAACGGCACGCCGAAGAGCCCCTGGCCCTTCTGCGCGGCGAACGGGAACGTTCCAGGGGACTGTGGCGAAGGCCTCGGCGTTCTCACCACGTCGAACTCGATGATCAAGGACAACACCATCGAGTTCAACTCGGGTGGCATTCTCATGTCCGACGATCTCGGCCCGACGAGTCACAACACGATCGAGGGCAACCTCGTCGAGGACAACGAGTCCGACTGCGGCATCACCATCGTCGGCCACAACGCGGGCGGCGCCAACGCGAAGGGCGTCCCACAGCCGAGTGTGGGGGGCGTCTTCGACAATCTCATCACTGCCAATATGGTTATCAGCAACGGCACGACAAGCGAAGGTGGTGGCATCCTCTTGGCGGGCGTCGCCTCCTACAACAACACCATCACCGACAACGAGATCACCGGAAATGGCCTGGCCGGTGTGACGGTCCATGAGCACGGCGTCGACGCCCTGAGCGGTGACGTCATCAGCGGCAACTGGTTCGGGACCAACGACATCACCGGCGACCCTGGCACGCCGGACCAGGTCACGACAGGCGTATTCGTCGAGCGTGACAGCCCGAAGTTTCCGACCGTCTACATCACCGTGAAGGACAACACGATCGCGTGGGATGTCATTGGCATCTATGACATCACAGGAGCACGCGGCCTAACCCAGAGCGGCAACAAGTTCCTCCATGTCAAGGAGGGCGTGAAGCTGTGACGTGAGACCTGGCACCTGGCCAGGTCGCAGCGCGCCGCCCCCGCAGGAAGCTCGTTCGCCGGGCAGAACTGTGGGGGCGGTCCGCGTCTGAAGCACCGCTCGGGGCAGTACCTGCCGCGACACAGGCGGTGCTCACATTTCAAGCGAGCGTTCAAGCGCCTGATGACCCGCGCCGACAGTGATAGCAGGTGCACGACCCCCGGTCGCCTTGCGAGGGAAGCAGGGGGCCGTGCACCCCGTCATCCTGGTCGCGATTCACCAGGAGACGCTTGTCGATGGAACCCAGGTGGACGACGAGAAAGCCGTTCACTGCTCCATCAAGGCCGCTTACTGCAGGACGAGAAACCGTCCGGAGCAGATCGGCTCTATGTACCGCCGAAGCCTCAGGCGCTGGGAAAGCCACCTTGCTGCGGCCCGGTCACGGTGCCGGTCGTCGGGAGCGTGCCTGTCGCCACGCAGTCACCGGCCGGAACTCCGGCATCGAGAGCGTAGTAGGTGCCCATGCCAAGTCCGCCCCAGACCGTTGAGCTTGGGGCCTTCAAGTCGACGATGGACCAGCAGTCGTGGGTGCCCGGCGCGTAGGCCGACATCACGAGCGAGGTGCTCCCGTCGGTCCAGAGCGACACCACGTTCAGTCCCGACGAGTTGGTTCCGCTGACGTAGTTCACGCCCGTGTCAATGTCGGAGATGTTCGACACGGTCGGGTTCCCGGCCGAGTCGATGCCCGAGTAGGTCTGGCCTTCCTCGGTCCAGTAGGCGTTGGCACCCGTGAGGGCCGTCTGCAGGTTGGCCTGCGCCGCGGTCGAGTTGGCGGTCTTGGCGGTCGACAGGAACGTCGGGATCGCGATCGCCAGCAGGATGCCGATGATCAGAAGAACCACGAGCAGCTCGATGAGCGTGAACCCCTCCTCGGGCTGGTCCTTCAGGCTATGGAGCCTCTTCTGAATCGTTGACATGGGTCTTTCTCCTCGCAATGGATATACAGCGGTTGTAGGTGTTGGGGGTGACTACGCGGGATTCCTGAGCACCGACACAGTGACAGGGTGACGGTTATTTGGCACGCTGTAGCGGTTCGTTACGGTCGGCAGGAGCGTCGAGCTGACGCCGGGGGTGAGCGTTTCGTGATGGGCGCGACGAGGTGGCACGCAAGTGTCGATCAAGAGTCGCCTTCTGACAGCCACCGTCGGCGTGAGCGGCAAGTCGCCTAGAGCGCTCAGACGACAAGGCCTCCAAGAAAGCGGTCTCGTATTGAAACCGCGGACAACTCATCGATTCCCACTCCTCGTTCGTGAGTTCTCAGCTCCTCTTGCTATCGAGCGAGGACGGTTTCGCTATTAGCTCCAACCAGCCCGAGCGACCACATGAGAACTGGAAATCGACGCTTCCCTCGCAATCAAGAACTGTATGTGAACAGGCCGTCAGGGTCAAGGGGAAATCTCTTACTCCCCATGGAACAGCGCGTCATAGCGATACAAAAAGTCGAGGGAATGCACAGAGCGAACTTCAGGGTCAGGAGTTCGATTCGCAAAGTTAGGAGACACCCGCGTCCCAACCCGCCAGCTTAGTCTCTACGCACGGTCCGAACTACGAAAGCGCCCGAAAGTCTGCGTCCCAAACGTGGCGAAAATCAAGGTCTTTCTGCACGCCTGACCGCGAAGATCGCCGTCGGTCGCAGACCGCCCTTGTGTGTGACCGCATGGACGTTGTGTTGGTGACGACGCGGGTTTCGCGCTGTGGCCTCCGACGGCTACCGCCTAGCCGCTACACGGGCCTCCCACGACGGGAGATTGTGAGGAAAACGTGCGCGCTCATTGCACGCGAAGGGTTCACGCGGTGTGTGTATCTAGCCACTGTGTGTGGCGATACCGGAGCATCCGAAAGGACGTCCTGTCGAAGTCGCCATCGTTGACTAGGTGGTGCACGACCCCCGGTCGCCTTGCGAGGGAAGCCAAGGGGCCGTGCACCTGTCATCCTCCTCGAAATACTCCAGGAGACGCTTCTCGATGGCGTCCAGGTAGCTGACCAAGAACTCGTTCACCGGTCGATCATGGTCCATCGCCGCAGGCCGAGTGCCGCCTCGACGTTCTCCTCAACGCAAGGAGGAGACGATCTCAGCCGACGGGACGCCCTCCGACCCGCCGAGGATAGTCATCGCCAGCACATCGTCCGCCGAGACGCTCACAAGACGTTCCAGGACAACTCCAGCTGCCGCAGCGCAGTGGAGGAGGCCGGAGCGTGGCCGGATTCTGGCGACCATTCCCCCCGTTGCAGCGCTCCTAACAAACCGGCACGTTCGGGTCGTAGAAGGGCGTTCCCGTCAAAGGACCTGAGGTCTCGCCGTTGTTGTAGAAGGCATCAGCCAACACCCAGTAGTTGTTGCTCCAAGGTGCGGAGGCGATCTCGTACCACCAGTTGTTTCCGTCGGGAGCCGTCCAACCGGTGGCTCTGCAGGTGATCTGCACAGTCTGGTTGTCCTCGATTTCGGGTCCCTCGGTACCACCGGCATCCTGGTAATCCGTCCAGGTGTAGGCGACACCGCCGGTGGTCTCGGCATAGGTCGGCGGCGTGGTCGTGGTCGTCGTGGTGGTGGTCGGCGGCTGGGTGGTCGTCGTCGTGGTGGTGGGCGGCGGCTGGGTGGTCGTCGTCGTGGCCATGGTCGTGGTCGTCGGCGGAGCGGTGTTTGTGAATGTCACCGTCGAGCTGGTGCCGACGTTTCCGGCGCTGTCGGTGGCCTCGGCGATGACGCTGTAGGTATGGCCCGAGGTGAGGTTGCTCGTCTGAAGCGTGAGCAACCAGGTCGTCGTCCCGCTGGTGACCGGCTCGAAGGTCTGGGTTGTGGCGCTGAACGACGTGCCGTTCCACCACTGTTCGGTGCTGGTGTCCTCGATGGCCACCTCCGTGCTCGTGATGGTCGTGCTAGCCCCTGAGTTGGACGAGGCCGTGCCGGTGATCGGCCCGGTCCAGTCGGACCCGTAGGTGGTGCCGTCAACCGGGTAGGTGATGCTCACTGTCGGCGGAGTCGTGGCGGACGTGGTGGTGCCGTAGGTGAAGCTGACCGTCGAGCTGGTGCCGAGGTTCCCGGCGCTGTCGGTGGCCTGGGCGACGACGCTGTAGGTATGGCCCGAGGTGAGGTTGCTCGTCTGAAGCGTGAGCAGCCAGGTCGTCGTTCCGCTGGTGACCGGCTCGAAGGTCTGGGTTGTGGCGCTGAACGACGTGCCGTTCCACCAGAGCTTGGTGGCGATGTCGTCGACGGCGATCGAGACGCTGGTGATGCTCGCCCCGATCGCCGCCGAGGCCGTGCCCGTGATCTCCCCGCTCCAGTTGGACCCGTAGCTGGTGCCGTCAACCGGATAGGTGATGGTGACCTTTGGGGGAACCTTGCTGGTCTGGTTGCCGTAGGTGAAGGCGACCGTCGCGCTTGTGCCCACGTTCCCGGCCGAGTCGGTGGCCTGGGCGACGACGCTGTAGCTGTCGCCCGAGGTGAGGTTGCTCGCCGCCAGAGGACGCAACCAGGTCGTGGTGCCGGTGACCGGCACGAAGGTCTGGGCGCTGGCAGCAAAGGCGGTGCCGTTCCACCACATCGTCGTGCTGGTGTCCTCGATGGCCACCTTGGTGCTCGCAAGGGTCGTCCCAGTCGCCGACGAGGCCGTGCCGGTGATCGGCCCGGTCCAGTCGGACCCGTAGGTGGTGCCGTCAACCGGGTAGGTGACACTCACAGTCGGGGTGGTGTTCACTGTGACAACTCCGCTCTTGGCGCTTTCAGGGCCCACCCAGTTCGTCGCGTAGGTGGGTGTGTCGGTGTATTGCCAAGTGCCGTCAGGCACCGACGACTCGGTGCAGGTGATCGTCCCGGTGCCAGAGCAGGAGGCAGTCACCGTGACTGGCGGACCACCTGCTGACGGGTAGCGCTGCAAGACGTAGTCCGAGGCAGGTATTTCCGCACCGGGAGCGAGTTGGCCACTGCCTGGGCCGGGTTCGACGGGTCGGTGGTCACGAAGTAGCCGAAGGCCACCCCCGTGCCCACAATCCCGAGGCCGACCGTCGCCCCGAAGACGGCCAAGAGCACCTTGGCGCGCCGGGAGCCGACCCGGGAGCCGACCATGTGGGCGGGCTGGGTCCGTCTCATGACGAATGCACCGTGATCGTGAGGGGGATGTCGAAGGTCGCCCCCTGGCAGTTGGACGTGGCAGTCGTCCATTGCCGCATAGGCAACGGCCGATGAGCACGAGGCCCGTGACGCTGTGAAGTCGGCTGAGGCTAAGTAACCGCTTTATAGGCGGTGAGTCTCTGGTCAGGCTTGGCCGGCGGGGCTCCGATAGGGCCGTGATCCTAGGGCACGCCTAGTTCACGACTTAGCGGTGTTCCGCTGGCGCTTATTGCCACTAATCTGATTGCAGGAGAGCGGCGGCGCACCGTCCTCAATCTGTCCCTTCTGGAAATAGGGGATCTAGGAACTATGGGAGTCAGACATGGCTACCTTGATGAACGCAAAGGAGCATGTCCGTACCGCTACCGACGCGCTAATAGCCGTCGGCCCGGCTGCGGTGGGCGGAGTCTCGGAACGAAGAGGTGCGTAGCGCTATGTGGAGCTCTGCCCCATCTGAGGGCAGTCGCAGTGCCAAAAGCGCTGGCTCGGTTCTGCGGCTGCACCGGGCAGGCGACCCGCTGGCATGACTGACGCCGAAGTGGCCGACCAGGCCCGTCGCATGAACTGGCGCCGAAGCGGTCGAGGACTTCCTCAGCAGCCGAGCCAGGGATCTACACGCTGACCTGTGGACGACGCGCGACGCCGTCGAGCACCGGACAGGCGATATCGTTGACCGCCGGTTGAGCCTGATACGGCCGATTGTCCATCCGGGCTTCGTAAGGTTGTTGGGTGCGTGGTAGAAACCGACCATGGCCGAATCGGATGAGCAGGGTGCCCTGTCGGGACCACCGTCCCAGAGGCAAGGGGCCTCCGGTCTGGGTTTCGATGCCGCGTACGACGGGACTCCCCCGTGGGACATCGGCGGTCCGCAGCCTGTCTTTGCCGAGCTTGCCGTAGCAG
>JBEKBT010000130.1:0-7460 GCA_050015255.1 Acidimicrobiales bacterium | reverse complement strand
CAAGATGGCGGCCCGCTCGGCCTGGTTGGGGAGGGGGATCTCGACCTGGCGGTCAAAGCGCCCCGGGCGCAAGAGGGCCGGGTCGAGCACCTCGGGGCGGTTGGTGGCCGCCAGGACGACGACGCCGGTCGAAGAGTCGAAGCCGTCCATCTCCGCTAGGAGCTGGTTCAAGGTCTGCTCGCGCTCGTCGTTGGAGACGACCCCGCTGCCCCGCTTTTGGCCGATGGCGTCGATCTCGTCGATGAAGATGATCGAGGGGGCCCGCTTGTGGGCGTCGGCGAACAGGTCCCGGACCCGGGAGGCCCCCACCCCCACGAACATCTCGACAAAGCTCGAGCCCGTGAGGGCGAAAAAGGGCACCTCGGCCTCGCCGGCCACGGCCCGGGCCATGAGGGTCTTGCCCGAGCCGGGCGGACCCACCATGAGCACGCCCCTCGGCCCGATCGCCCCGGCGGCGGCGTAGCGGGCGGGGTCTTTCAAGAACTCGACGACCTCTTCCACCTCGCGTTTGGCGCCCTCGTAGCCGGCGACGTCGGAAAAGCGCGTCGTGGGCCGCTGCTCGTCGTAGACCTTGGCCTTGGAGCTGCCGGCGCCCATGATCCCGCCCGAGAGCTGCTTGGAGTAGCTGCGGCCCATCCAGATGAAGATGCCGAGGAACAACAGCACCGGGAGGAGGGACAAGAGGTCTGCCCACAGGTCGGAGACCGGCCCGACGCCTGACACCGAGACCTTGTGCGCCCGCAGCAGCGGGGCCAGGTCCGGGTCGTTCAGCACCGTCGGGATCTGGCTCGTGTAGTCCTCGCCGTTGGATAAGGTCCCCGTGACGGCGCCGTTGGTGTTGATCGAGGCCGTCTTGACCTTGTTCGCCTCGACCCGGGCGAGAAAGCTGCTGTAGTTCAGCCACCAGCGCCACAGCGGCGGCTGGGAGGGAGTCTTCGAGGGCGGGGGCGGGTCGCGGGGCGGCCCCGAGTTGGCTGAGCTGGTGAAATGGCGATTCTGCATCATGAGGATCTGTCACTTGCTATACGGTTCACTTCTGCACGTGCCTTCCTTGTCGGTTCGAGGCTTCCTGAGATCCACTGTGTGCCCTTGCGGGTCTCTTGGCATCCCGTAAATGCGTCAATTTCCTTTGCCCGGTGAGGCACGCTCGGACTCAAGCTCCGGTGGCTTCCCGCACTTCGGATCCCACAGCCAACCCGAGGACTGCACCGCCCACAACGTCGCTTGGGTAGTGAACGCCCATATGGACGCGGCTGTAGCCCACTAGGGCGGCCACGCCGTACAGGGGCAACGCGAGCTGAGGAAAGTCGGCCGTGACGGCGTTCGCAAACGCGAAGGTGGACGCCGTGTGACCAGATGGAAAGGAACTGGACTTCGGCATGCGCGCTTGGCGTCCCACAACGTCGGTCCGTCGGTCTGGCCGGGTCCTGGGGAACAGCTGTTTTGCTGCCAGGTCTGCGGTGAACGACGCGGCGACAACAGCTATCAGCCCCCGAATGGCGGCGCGCCGACCATGCTTGCCGCCTTTGAGCGCGAGCACGATGGCGATCGAGATCGAGATGCGGGAGTAATTGGAGGCCTTCGCGACCCAGGTCATCGGTACGTCCAGCGTCGGCGTCGGAGTGTCGGCGACTGCTTTGTAGATCGCGAAGTCGAGGCTGCTCGCCTCCTCGAAGAGGCGGCGAGCTTTTCCCTCGGGAGCGCCGAACGAGTCAGCCTTACCCTCGGGAGCGCCGGACGAGTCGGAGCTTTCTGGCAAGTTGCCGGTTGTCTCGGGAGGCGTCATGTCGCACCTGATCTCTAGATGGGAACGATTCCGCTCGGTCGGCCTCGTGCCACGCGGGCGAGGCCGACGAGGGTGGACGGCGCTACCGGCGCCTGGAGGAAGGCCGGTGAGGCGCCACGCTGCCCAGGGGCGATCCGAACCCGGAGCACCCCCGAACGAGTCACGAAGCGGAGCGGGGGAGTCCACGTGTGCGCCTCACCGTCCACCGCAACCGCGAGTGAGGATGGCCCTCGGACCTCCAGATCGGCGGCGGTCCAGCTGCACCAGCCTTGGTATCGCTCGGGATGGCCGGCTGCCTCCAGGGCCACGAGCCGGTTGACGTCGGACGTACGGTTGATGGTAAGGGTTGCCACCCCAAGGACGCCGGCGTCCAAGCGAGCGCGTGAGCCGAAGCCGGTCAAGCTCGACAACGTGTAGGGATTATTGGAGACCTGGACGAGTTGCGCGTCCGCTATCACCCGTCCTGGGCCGTCGACGACGAGACCGAACGGCTTGGCATCCGGGCCCAACACCTCCGGCAGCGTTTCGGCCACGGTCTTCCGCTTGGCCTCGCGGTACTCGTTGGACGCCACGAACCGCGCGTAGATCCCGAGCGACACGTTGTTCACGAAGGTCTCACCGTTGACCTCCCCGAGGTCGATGGTGGTCTCCTGGGCCAAGCCGAAGGCGTCGAGGGCGCGCGCAGGATGACCGCGGTCGATCCCGAGATCGGCCGCGAGATGATTGCGTGTGCCGGCCGGGACGCACACGAAGGGCAGTCCGTGCTCGGCGGCCACGGCCGCCACGATTGCCTGCGAGCCGTCGCCACCGGCCATGCCCAACGCGTCCGCCCCGCGAGCCACCGCGGCCTCGGCGAGGGCCCGCAGGTCGCCGCCCTGCTCGAGCAGCAACGGCTCGACGCCACGGCGACATGCCTCGTCGACGAGGTGCAGCTTCGCGACCTTGCCATCTCCCGATCCAGGGTTCATGAGAACGACGCCCTGTCTGGTCGGCGGCACCTGATGCCACCGTCTGGCCAGGGCTTGGTGTACTTCCCAGCGCAGCGCCAGAGTCCCGAGTGCCCACGCAAGAACGATGCCGAAGAGCACAGCTGCCACCGCTAGGGCGCCACGTCCCACCGCCACCAGGCTGGCGACGGGCACGGCCACGAGGAGGACGGCCACGACTGCGGCCCACCACCGGAACCGGCGATTGGTTGCGGCGATCCACAGGGCCGAAATGCCGAGCTCGCCGGCAAGCACCGAGACCAGCACATAGGGCCAGTCCCGGGCCGTGAACGCGATGAGGACGGCCAGGGTGGCGGCTGAGACCATGAGCGCGCTGACGGCGGCGAGCCTCGATCTGAACGGCGGTGCGCTCGACCGCTTCCCGGCGGCTTCCGGCACATGTTCCTCCGCTTGCTCTGGGTAGCCGGCCACCATGGTCGACAAGCTTGGCATGGGGTCAGCCCCTTGCCCAGTGGCCTCGACTTGACGATTCCAGTAGACACGTCTCTGCGAATCTTGTGACGGGCACACTCAGGGCGCATCACGCGATCGCGGGAAACGACAGCGCGGTTCCGGTAGGGTCTGCGGTCATGCCCACGTTGGCGGCCCGCCTGTTACGGACCACGTTCAACAGTTGAACGCGTGATGCAGCCCGAAGGATTCGCCCTCAGACTCGACGACAGACGACTCGGTGGGTCTTGATAACGCCCGAGGGCGGGAGAGGAGTTCGATGTCGTCAACCGCGGAGCCGGCGCACCTCAACAACAATCAGCGTGACACCCTGCTACGGATCTTTCAGCATCCGGCTGGCCACAACATCGAGTGGCAAGCCGTGCTTTCCCTGCTGGGGGCCATCGGATCGGTCGAGGAGCGTCACGACGGCAAGTACCTGGTTCACATAGGCACTGAGGCCGAGGTCCTCACCCGTCCCGCCCACGAGGACGTCGACATCCAGCAGATTGTCGACCTGCGCCGGATGTTGACCGGTGCCGGATACCGTGCGGTAGTCGAAGAGCTGGAGGCCGAGGGCAAGGAGGCCTGACGGTGGCGGAGCGAAGCGAACTCATTCGGGACAAGAATGTCGTGGCAGTTATCGACTTCCACGAGAGCATGATCTATCCGACCGATGCGTCGCCTGGCGAACTGCCGACACACGTCGTCCCCACCGACCCGCACGGCCACTTCCAAAAGGTTCGCCACCGCGCCGGGAACCCCCACGGGACCTACGAAGATGACAGTGCTGAGTATTGGCGCGAGCTTGCCGACGCCTTGTCCCCGGCGGGCGCGATCTTGTTGCTGGGGCACGGCAAGGGAAAGGCGAACGCCTCCCACCGTTAGGTGAGCTATGTCGAAGAGCACCGCAAGGATGTGGCCGCCAAGGTGCTGGCCGACGTGCGGGCCGACATCGATCATCTAGATGAGACCCAGGTCCTCAGGCTGGCTCAGTACTACTTCGGCGGTCCACCGGCGCGGGACTTCCTAGATGGTCGTTGGGGAGAGCCGGGCGGCGAGGAGTGGCGTGAGAACGCCCTCTAGCTTCTGATCGCGTAGCGAGAGCGTTGTCGGACAAGCCGGCCGGTCAACCGATCGGCCGCTGGTCAGCCGCTCAATCCGAGCCGGATGACGACGTTGTCCTGAGGACCGACCAGCAGCTTGTTGTCAACGGCGTTGACGCCCTCGACTCTCCAGGCATCCTCGCGGGCCCGGACAGAGTCGAAGGAGGTGTGGACCACGCCGCTGAGGGCCAGCTGGTCAGTAGCAACTCCTTGGAATCTAGTAGCCACTACTGAGGACTCGACGGCGGCGGAGTGCTCGGCTGTGTCTGTGGACGTGGGCTCTGCTCCGGCCGCCTCGCCTCTTGCCTTGGGCGAGACCAGACAGTAGGAGGTCGGATGTTCAACGACACAGAACCTAGAGACACCGCCGGCGGCATTCGAGGAGAGACTCGCTCGCTATTTGGCCAGACGATGGGATATGTGGCCGCCACGGTCGGCCTTTTCGCGCTCGGGACCTACCTCGGCCGTAGTTTGTCCTATGGCTGGGGTTGGGTGTTCTACTTCGCAGCTCTCGCATGCCTGATAAGCATGAGATTCGCGGTCCGGAGATCAGCCTCATCGGCAGTTGCCCTCTTGTTCGCGTTCGGGTTCTTGATGGGATTGGCAACTGCGCCGACCGTCGTCTATTACGCCAGCACGAATCCTGAGGTGCTCTGGCAGGCGGCCGGAGCGACGGCGCTGTTCATGACTGGGCTCGGCGCGGCCGGCTATGCGACCCAGCGCGACCTCTCAGGAATCGCCCGCTTCTGCTTCTGGGCGCTCCTGGCGCTCATCATCTTCGGAATCGTCATGATCTTCGTCCAGATACCGAACGGGTCGATCATCTACTCGGTGGTGGGGCTCGTGATCTTCGCAGGGCTCGTCATGTACGACTTCCAACGGCTACGGGATACAACCGACATTGACTCCGCCCCGATGCTCGCCGCGTCGATCTTCACCGACGCGCTAAACGTGTTCCTCTTCTTCTTGGACCTCTTCAACGGCAGGAGGAAGCGACGCCGGCGGCGACGCCTTGCTGCATTTGATGGGCCGGGGTCTGCGACAGGAAAGAGTCAGTCTTTGGGCGTGGCGGCACTCAGGTCAGCGGAGCGGTAGCGGTGGCGGAACAGCAGATAGGCCGGCAGTCCGGCGAGAAGAGGAATCCAGTACGACGCGATCCGATAAGCGAGCGTGGCCAGGAAGGCGTCGCTCCCGCTGATGCCCGCCAGGACGAGCATCCCGCTCAAGCTCGCCTCGACTATCCCTAGGCCCCCGGGGGTGATGGGCAGGAGGCCGATGACGCCGGCAACCGCATACGCGAGCAGGACAAGCGAGGGGCTGGGATGACTGCCGGTGGCCCACAGGACGGCGAGCAGGCAGCCATAATCGAACCCGAGCCTGGCGGCGCAAAGGAGCACAGCTTTTTTCCAATTCGCGCCGAGCGCGGACCGGATGGCGTTCCGGTCGTCCAGCAAGCGGTCAGCGAACCCCGTCATCGGTGGGCGGTGAGGATGGATCCGGTTCCACAACCGTTCGAGGATGCGGCCAAGCAGCGCCAGGGGGCGATCGGTGCGCAGGAAGAACAGACTGAAGCAGGCGAAAAGCACAAATCCTGCGGCACCCACGAGCGCCGTGTTGACAAGGCCGCGGCTGGCCGGCGTGCCGGCGATCATGGCCGGAAGCGAGAAAATGGGCAGGGCGAGGAGACCGCCGATCTGTATCAGGGAGAAGGCGGTGAGGCCGCTCACAGCGGTATCGGCATCGATCCCGGCAGTTGAGAGCATGCGAAACTGGACGACAGCGCCCGCGGCGTCGGCACCGGGCATGATGCCGGTTATGGCATTGCCGGTCAGCACCGAGGTGATCACGGCGAACCAGTTATCGGTGCGCAACGCCAAGCGTTGCAGGGCAAAGGTGCACATGAAGTGGGCCGTCTCCGCCGCCAACGCGACGGCGAACCAGATGGGGTTCAGCCTCGACAGGCGGGGCCATGACGACATGACGCGGGTGACGCTCGGCAAGACGATGTAGATCGTCACTCCGGCCACGAGGACGGCCAGCGCGCGTTTGGTTAGGGCCTTCCAGTTCAGAGGACCATTCCGCTGGGGCCCCGGGGAGTCTGTCATCGTCTGCTCCTGCGCAGAGGTGCTGCGACCGGTCGAACGGCCGGGAACCGAGCCAACACGAGAATACGATATGTCCAGTGCACGACTTTCAAACAGTGCTTCGGGCGCGCTCGTTGAAAGGGCTGGCGGAGGCCGAGACGTTCATGGGCAAGGGTCCCCAGGTGGGACCAGATTCCCGCACTCGCGTAATGTGCTCGCCCACCTCCCGTCGCAGGATGGTTCTCGTAGACACTTGCACTCCGAAAGGGCCGACGTGCACAAGCCGAGCAGTTCCATCGAAAGTGAGGTGAGAGACGAGCTCGACTGGGACCCGATGCTTGACGACAAGCGCACTTTCGTCCAGGCGAGCGACGGGCGGGTCACCTTGACCGGCGCAGTGGGCTCGTTCTCAGAGTTGCTTCGGGCATCTGACGATGCTCGCAGCGTGCGCGGCGTGAGGACAGTCGACAACGAGTTGCTCGTCGCACCCGCTGGTGAGGCCATCGCAGAGAGTCCAGGGGGTTCATAGTCGCTGTTTTGACGCCGCCAGGACGAGCGGACAGAGGTGGCGAGCCGAAGCTGACCAGTAGTGGTCGTCTCGGAACTAGTAGGGACTACTGAAGACTGCTGGGTGCTGTTGTGGTCGGATGTACTTGTGAAAACCGGCCTGTGGTTCGAATCTGAGGACGTTGCGGCTCGCGAGTGGTGTTGCCACGTCGCCGCCCCGCGCGAGCTTGCCGGAGAAGCGATCCGCCCATCGTGTCCCGAAGCCGGGTTTTCCACAAGCCCGCAAGTCAAGCTCAGGTGGCCCGCGACGCCGCAGCGCGAGGTGTCCAGCCTGACGGCCGCGCTGACCGGCGCGACATGGGAGCCTTCAATGAGCGTTGGCACGGGTTATGGCGGGAGCCCGCCGACAATCCACGACACCCTCTGTGTCAACCTCCAGTGAGACGGTTCGCGTTGACGAATCAATGAGCTGAGAGGGCGGAGAAGGAACTTCTCCCATGACCACGACAATCGATCACAGCGTTGCCGCGCGCCAGGATTC